>DDFA01000044.1 GCA_002336975.1 Phyllobacteriaceae bacterium UBA1940 | reverse complement strand
CGACACCGTGGTGCTGTCCACCCAGCACAGCCCTGACCAGAGAGAAACGCAGACCAGGATGAAGGCCAGCTTCACCGAGGCGATCATCGAGGAAATCATCAAGCCGGTGCTGCCGGGCGAGTGGCTCAAGAACACCAAGTACCTGGTGAACCCGACAGGCCGGTTCGTCGTCGGCGGCCCGCAGGGCGACTGCGGCCTGACGGTGCGCAAGATCATCGTCGACACCTATGGCGGCGCGGCGCCGCATGGCGGCGGCGCGTTCTCCGGCAAGGACACCACCAAGGTCGACCGTTCCGCCGCTTATGCGGCGCGCTACCTCGCCAAGAATGTCGTGGCCGCGAAACTCGCCGACCGCTGCACCATCCAGCTGTCCTACGCCATCGGCGTCGCACAGCCACTGTCGATCTATGTCGACCTGCATGGAACCGGCAAGGGCGTCACCGAGGAGCAGATCGAGGCCGCGATCCGCGAGGTGATGGACCTGTCGCCGACCGGCATCCGCAAGCATCTCGACCTGAACAGGCCGATCTACGCCAGGACGTCGTCCTATGGCCATTTCGGCCGCAAGCCGGGCCGCGACGGCTCTTTCTCCTGGGAGAAGACCGACCTGACCAAGCGGCTGCGCGCCGCCATCGCGGCCTGATCTTCAGCCTGTGGGCGACAAACACGGACACCGGGCGGCCGAAGCGTTCTTCGGCCGCAGGCATGGCAAGACCATCCGACCCAGCCAGGCCGAGGCGCTTGCCAGGACGCTGCCGCGCCTGAAACTCGATCTGACGCTGCCCGCGCCGGATCCGATTGCGGCGCTGTTCGACGCGCCTGTCGGCAAACTTGTCGTTGAGATCGGGTTCGGCGGCGGCGAGCACCTGCGCCATGCCAGCGGTCTGGCGCCCGATACAGGTTTCATCGGCGTCGAACCATTCGTCAACGGCATGGCGACCATGCTTCGTTCGCTCGAACGCGAGGCGCGGCCGAATCTCCGGCTTTACGACGACGACGCCGTGCGCGTGCTGGACTGGCTGCCGGCTGGCTCCGTCGACCGGGTTGACCTGTTCTATCCGGATCCCTGGCCGAAGAAGCGGCACTGGAAGCGCCGTTTCGTCAATCAGCCGAATCTGGCCAGAATCGCCCGGGTGCTGAAGCTGGAGGGAACGTTCCGCTTTGCCTCCGACATCGGCCACTACATCAATTGGACGCTGGTCGAGGTCACGCGCAGCGGCGCGTTCGAATGGCGGGCGGCCTCGTCGAGCGACTGGCTCACTCCCTACGATGGCTGGCCCGGCACTCGATACGAGGCCAAGGCGATCCGCGAAGGCAGGCAGCCCGCCTATCTCGCTTTTGTCAGAAGCGGTTGATCTCGCGGAACTGATGCGGATCGATGCCGAGGCGCTTCAGGTCGCGCGGGTTTGGCGCGCGCCGGTTGTCGGTGGCGGTCGCGGCGGTGATGGCGGCGCTAAATATGTCGAAAAAACCAAGCAGCCTACGTGAGAAAATGCCACGGCTCATGATACACCTGCGTCGTTTGATCGTTTTCGTTATCGACGAGCGTATGTAGGAAGCGACTTGGGCGTCAGCGAGGTGAGCGCGCGCATCCCTGCCATGCCAACGGCGCATTGCAACATGGCGGCAATCCCGCCGGCCTTGCCTTCCGCGCCCGTCTCCACTATATGCAATTCAAATTCTTGGTCGGTATGACGAAGAGTGGGTCCACCCGGTCCCGCTCTTTTTTGTTACCCCCGGCCGGGATCGCAACAATGGACCCAGATGACGGACGGACTGACGGACACCAGCCTTGGCCATGATGATCGCATCATCCGCGAAAGCGGCATCGATGCGCGAATCGCCTCGATCATCGCCCCGGCGGTCGCCGGCGCGGGTTTTCGGCTGGTGCGCGTGCGTCTGAGCGGCCAGAACGGCCTGACCTTGCAGATCATGGCCGAACGGCCCGACGGTACGATGACGGTCGAGGATTGCGAGGCGCTCAGCCAGGCGATTTCGCCGGCGCTCGATGTCGACGATCCGATCGAGAAGAACTACAATCTCGAAGTGTCGTCGCCAGGCATCGACCGGCCGCTGGTGCGCAAGTCGGACTTTGTCGAATGGCAAGGTTGCCTCGCCAAGTTCGAGACGTCGCAATTGGTGGCCGAACGGAAACGGTTCAGGGGACGCATCGCCGCCGCCGACGATCATGGCGTGACGGTCGACCGCGACGCGCCCGGCTACGGCGAGGCGCCGAGCGTGGTCATTCCGTATGAAATGCTCGCCGAAGCGCACCTCGTCCTCACCGACGATCTGGTCCGCGACGCGCTGAGCCGGGACAACCGGGCAAAGAAAGACGCCCGCAAGCGCCGCAGGGGCGACGACAAGGACAACGTCGGCCCGGCCGGCGAATGAGAATTTAGTTTTGCCGAGGCGAAAGCCACGAGGAGACAGACATGGCAGTCAGTGCAAACAGGCTCGAGCTCTTGCAGATCGCGGACGCGGTCGCCCGCGAGAAGTCGATCGATAAGCGTATCGTCATCGATGCGATGGCAGACGCGATCCAGAAAGCGGCGCGCCAGCGTTACGGCCAGGAGACCAATATCCGCGCCGACATCAACCATCAGACCGGCGAGATGAAGCTGCAGCGCCTGATGGAAGTGGTCGAGCAGGTCGAGGACTATGCGCGTCACATTTCGCTGGCCGATGCGCGCCAGCGCAATCCCGACGCGCAGGTCGGCGACTATATCGCCGAGCAGCTGCCGCCGATGGACTTTGGCCGCATCGCCGCCCAGTCGGCCAAGCAGGTGATCGTCCAGAAGGTGCGTGAAGCCGAACGCGACCGTCAGTACGACGAATACAAGGACCGCATCGGCGAGATCGTCAACGGCACGGTCAAGCGTGTCGAATACGGCAATGTCATCGTCGATCTGGGCCGCGGCGAGGCGATCATCCGCCGCGACGAGCTGATCCCGCGCGAAAACTTCAAATATGGCGACCGCGTACGCGCCTATGTCTATGACGTGCGCCGCGAACAGCGCGGACCGCAGATTTTCCTGTCGCGCACCCATCCGCAGTTCATGGCCAAGCTGTTCCAGATGGAAGTGCCGGAAATCTACGACGGCATCATCGAGATCAAGTCGGTCGCTCGCGATCCGGGTTCGCGCGCCAAGATCGCGGTCATCAGCCGCGATTCCTCGATCGATCCGGTCGGCGCCTGCGTCGGCATGCGCGGTTCGCGCGTACAGGCCGTGGTCGGCGAACTGCAGGGCGAGAAGATCGACATCATTCCCTGGTCGATGCAGCCGGCGAACTTCATCGTCAACGCGCTGCAGCCGGCCGAGGTCGCCAAGGTGGTTCTCGACGAAGACGCGGAGCGCATCGAGGTCGTGGTCCCCGACGACCAGCTGTCTCTGGCGATCGGCCGTCGCGGCCAGAACGTCCGCCTCGCCTCGCAACTGACCGGCTGGGACATCGACATCCTGACCGAACAGGAGGAAAGCGAGCGCCGCCAGAAGGAATTCGTCGAACGTTCGAACCTGTTCATGGAAGCGCTCGACGTCGACGAGATGGTCGGCCAGGTGCTGGCCTCGGAAGGCTTCACCTCGGTTGAGGAAGTCGCCTATGTCGACGCCGACGAAATCTCCTCGATCGACGGCTTTGACGAGGACACCGCGTCCGAGATCCAGACCCGCGCCCGCGACTATCTCGAGCGCATCGAAGCCGAACACGACGCGGCCCGCAAAGAGCTGGGCGTCGCCGACGAACTGCGCGATCTGCCTGGCATGACCACGGCGATGATGGTCGCTGTCGGCAAGGATGGCGTGAAGACCGTCGAGGACTTCGCCGGTTACGCCTCCGACGACCTGGCCGGCTGGCGCGAGCGCAAGGACGGCGAGACCAAGGTCTTCAAGGGCATCCTCGAAGACTTCGGCGTGTCGAAGGCCGACGCGGAACAGATGGTGCTGGCCGCCCGCCTCGCGGCCGGCTGGATCACCGAAGACGAGCTGATGCAGCAGGACGTCGAAGACGTCGCTGACGCGTCGGTCTGACAGTGATGAACCCGGCCGGAGCAACGCTTGATCGAGATGAACGATCGCACCTGTATCGTGACACGCAAGGCGGGCGAGCCTGACGGGCTCATCCGTTTTGTCGTCGCGCCCGATGGTTCGGTCGTTCCCGACGTCAAGCGCAAGCTTCCAGGCCGCGGCTGCTGGGTGACGGCAGAGCGCCGCTTCGTTGACGAGGCGGCCCGAAAAAACCTGTTCCGCAAGGCGTTCAAGGCCGAGGTCACGGCGCCCGTCGATCTTGGCGCCATGGTCGATCGCGTGCTGTCACAAAACGCGCTCGGCGCGATCGGCCTTGCGCGCAAGGCCGGCGCGCTGGCGACGGGAGCGGCCAAGGTCGAGGCTGCCGTGCGCAGCGGCGAGGCGCTCGCGGTGCTGCATGCGCGCGAGGCCCAGCCCGACGGCGTGCGCAAGATCACCCAGGCGCGCCGCGCCACGATCCATCTCGGCGGACCCGCAATCGACGCATACAAACTCTTTTCGGAGGCCGAATTGGGTTTGGCATTGGGGGCCCTAAGTGTGATACATGCAGCCCTGCTCGCCGAGGATGCGGGCAAGGCGGCGCTGAAGCGCGTGGTGGCGCTTGACCGGTACCGGGGCGGTTCCCCGGAAGACGGCCTCGGCATTGGGGCCATCGAATCCGTCGATGGTCCGTTGAAGGATATGGAATGAGCGATTCAAAATCAGGCGACAGCAAGACGCTGACCGTCAATCCGAATGCGAAGAAGACGCTGAGCCTCAAGCCGGCCGGCGTGTCGCAGGGAACGGTGCGTCAGAACATGTCGCACGGCCGCTCCAAGCAGGTCGTCGTCGAAACCAAGAAGCGCAAGATCAATTTGCCTGGCGACAAGCCGGCCGCGCCGGTGCTTGTGCCCAAGGCTGCGCCGCAGCCGGCAGCGCCGCAGCCCGCGCCGGTCGTGGAAGTGCGCAAGCCCGCGCCGCAGGCCGACCGCTCGGCCGTGGTGCTCAACGAACTGTCGGCCGAGGAAATGGACGCCCGCCGCCGCGCGCTCGAAGGGTCCAAGGCCCGCGAGGTCGAGGACCGTCTGCGCGCCCAGGACGAAGCCAAGCGCCGCGCCGCCGAAGACGAACGCCGCAAGAAGGAACGCGAGGAATCGGCGCGCCGCCAGGCCGACGAGGAAGCGCGCATCCAGAAGGAAGCCGACGCACGCCGCCGCGCCGAGGAAGAGGCCAAGCGCCGCGCCCCCGCGCCCGAAGCGATGTCGGCCGACGATGAAGAGCGGCCGTCGCATTCGGTGCGCGGCAAGCCGGCGGCCCTGCCGCCACGCCGCATCGCCGTTCCCGAGGTCGCGCGCCCTGCCAAGACCAAGAGCGACGAGGACCGCCGCCGCGGCAAGCTGACCGTGGCGTCCGCAACCTCCGAAGACGAGGGCCGCGGCCGATCGTTGTCGTCGATGCGTCGCCGCCAGGAAAAATTCAAGCGCATGCATTCCGAGCCGCGCGAGAAGATCGCGCGCGAAGTGGTGCTGCCTGAAACCATCACCATCCAGGACCTGGCGCAGCGCATGTCCGAGCGCGCCGTTGACGTGATCAAATATTTCATGAAGCAGGGCCAGATGCTGAAGCCCGGCGACCTGATCGACGCCGACACCGCTGAACTGGTGGCCGGCGAATTCGGTCACACGGTCAAGCGCGTCGCCGAATCCGACATCGAAAGCGGCATCTTCTCGGTCGAGGACAAGCCGGAGCACATGAAGCCGCGGCCGCCGGTCGTGACCATCATGGGCCACGTCGACCACGGCAAAACCTCGCTGCTCGACGCCATCCGCAACGCCAATGTCGTCTCCGGCGAGGCCGGCGGCATCACACAGCACATCGGCGCCTACCAGGTGCTCAAGGGCGATCACGAGATCACCTTCCTCGACACCCCCGGCCACGAGGCGTTCACCGCCATGCGCGCCCGCGGCGCCCAGGCCACCGACATCGCCATTCTGGTGGTGGCGGCCGACGACAGCGTCATGCCGCAGACGATCGAGTCGATCAATCACGCCAAGGCGGCCAACGTGCCGATCATCGTCGCCATCAACAAGGTCGACAAGCCGTCGGCAAACGCCCAGAAGGTGCGCACCGAACTGCTGCGCCACGAGGTTTTCGTCGAATCGATGGGCGGCGAGACGCTCGACGTCGAGGTCTCGGCCAAGACCGGACAGGGCATCGACAAGCTGCTGGAGGCGATCCTGCTGCAGGCCGAAGTGCTCGACCTCAAGGCCGACCCCGACCGCACTGCCGAAGGCGTCGTCGTCGAGGCCAAGCTCGATCGCGGCCGCGGCCCTGTCGCCACCGTTCTGGTGCAGGCCGGCACTCTGATGCCCGGCGACATCATCGTCGCCGGCAATGAATGGGGCCGTGTGCGCGCGCTGGTCGACGACCGCGGCGACCAGGTGCCGGAAGCCGGTCCGTCGATGCCGGTCGAGGTGCTCGGCATGCAGGGCGTGCCGCAGGCCGGCGACCGCTTCGCGACCGCCGAGAATGAGGCCAAGGCGCGCGAGATCACTGAATACCGCCAGCGCCTGGCGCGCGACAAGGCGGTGGCCAAGCACGCCGGCCAGCGCGGCTCGCTCGAACAGATGATGTCACAATTGCAGACGTCGGGGCTGAAAGAGTTCCCGCTCGTCATCAAGGCCGACGTGCAGGGTTCGGTCGAGGCGATCGTGTCTGCGCTCGGCAAGCTCGGCAATGACGAGGTGCGCGCACGCATCGTCCATTCCGGCGCTGGCGCGATCAACGAAAGCGACGTGTCGCTGGCCGATACCTCGCAGGCGGCGATCATCGGCTTCAACGTGCGCGCCAACAAGCAGGCCCAGCACGCCGCAGACCAGGCTGGCATCGAGATCCGTTACTACAACGTCATCTACGATCTCGTCGACGACGTGAAGCAGGCGATGTCCGGCCTCCTCTCGCCGGAACGCCGCGAGACGTTCATCGGCAATGCCGAGATCCTCGAGATCTTCGACATCACCAAGGTCGGCAAGATCGCGGGCTGCCGTATCACCGAAGGCAAGGTCGAGCGTGGTGCGGGCGTGCGTCTGATCCGCGACGGCGTTGTCATCCACGAAGGCACGCTGAAGACGCTGAAGCGGTTCAAGGACGAGGTGTCGGAAGTTCCCGTTGGCCAGGAATGCGGCATGGCGTTCCAGAACTACGAGAACATGCATGTCGGCGACATCATCGAGTGCTTCCGCGTCGAAATGGTGACGCGCACGCTGTAAGGCGCTGAGCCGCATGCCGGACGCAGGCGACCGCCCCTTCCGCACTCTGACCTACGAACTCGGCCAGCGCGACGCGCTGGCCGGCGCATCGCTTGGCCGCGTGCCGACAGCCTGGGAAAAAGTGCGCATGATGGCGATCATCGCCATCGCCGGTTTCGGTGCGACCTTGCTGCCGCAGGACATGCCGCCGTTCTGGTACTGGACCTGCCTGGTCACGATCCTGCTTGTCGCCGCCGCCGGCGCGCTGTTGTCGTCCAACATTTCGTTCCGGCGCGATGCGGCGAAGCTGCCGATCCCGCAAGGCGCGGTGACGCTCGACGCCTATGACGATCGTATCGTCGAACGTTCGGCGCTTGGCGGCAGGACGCTGCCGGTCGACAAGGTGACGATGGTGGTCGCAACCGACAGCCATCTGTTCATTCGCGAAGGCGCGAAGCTGCCGGTCATCGTCCCGGTCAGGGCCTTTGCCGGCCTTGCCGACATGGACGATTTCGCCCGTTGGATCGAGGCCGCCGAAGAGCTGCCGCAACATCCCGGGAGCATTGTGCCGGATCGGCTCGGCCACGGTTGACCGTCAAACCGCAACAGCAAGGTTGCGTACCGGCCGGACATTCATTACTTCGCCTGCTTTCGCTCGGATCATTCGCGCCATGTCAAAGTCTCAATCCCAGGGCCCGTCGCAGCGCCAGCTGCGAGTGGGCGAACAGGTTCGCCACGCGCTGGCCGATGTGCTGACGCGCGGCGAGGTGCGCGACGAGGTCATCCAGGCCAATGTCATCTCGGTGTCCGAAGTACGCATGTCGCCCGACCTGAAGATCGCCACTGCCTATGTCGCGCCGCTGGGCGCCGCCGACAATGACGCGGTCATCAAGGCGCTGGCGCAAAACGCCAAATTCATCCGCGGCCGCGTTTCCGGCGCGCTCCGGCAGATGAAATACATGCCCGAATTCCGCTTCCGGCTGGACACGTCCTTCGACAACATGGCCAAGATAGACCGGCTGCTGCGCTCGCCCGAAGTGGCGCGCGACCTCGACCGTGAGGACGACGAATAATGGCGCGCAAGAAGAAGGGCCGCCCGGTTTCGGGCTGGGTCATCCTCGACAAGCCTGTCGGCATGGGATCGACCGAAGCCGTGTCAAAAATCCGCTGGCTCTACAAGGCCGAGAAGGCCGGCCACGCCGGCACGCTCGACCCGCTGGCGTCGGGCATGCTGCCGATCGCGCTTGGCGAGGCGACCAAGACGGTGCCCTATGTCCAGGACGGCGCCAAGGTCTACCGCTTCACCGTCGCCTGGGGCGAGGAGCGTTCGACCGACGATCTCGAAGGCCCGGTGACGGCAAGATCCGACGCCCGCCCCGATGAAGCCGCCATCCGCGCCCTGCTGCCGAAATACACCGGCGTGATCATGCAGACGCCGCCGCAGTTCTCGGCCGTGCGCATCGATGGCGAACGCGCCTACGATCTGGCCCGCGCCGGCGAGGACGTCGAGATCGCGGCGCGCGAGATCGAGATCGAGCGGATCGATCTGGTCGAGTTTTCGACCGATGCGGCGGTGTTCGAGGTCGAGTGCGGCAAGGGCACCTATGTGCGCTCGCTGGCCCGCGACATGGGCCGCGACCTTGGCTGCTATGGCCATGTCAGCGCGCTGCGCCGGGTGCTGGTGGAGCCGTTCGAGACCGGCGAACTGGTGACGATCGGCGCGATCGAAGCCGCCGCCGACCTGCCGCCGAAGGACGAAGACGGCGCGCGGCCGGAGATGTCGGAGGAAGAGACCTCCCGCCGCCTCGATGCACTCGACAGCCTGCTGGTCGACACCGCGGTCGCGCTCGACGGGCTGCCCGAGGTCGCGCTCGGCGACGACGCCGCCAACAAGGTGCGGCTGGGCAATCCGGTGATCTGCCGCGGCCGCGACGCGCCGCTGCAGGCCGACGACGCCTTCGCCACCTCGCGCGGCCGGCTGGTGGCCATCGGCTCGGTCGAGGCCGGCATGTTCAAGCCGCGCCGGGTATTCACCCACTAGGCGCAGTCGCAGGGGATCGGACAACGGGCATGGCTGACACGACCGCGCAACCGACGAACCAGACGCCCAGGCGCATGCGGCGCAAGGTCAAGGTGCCGCCGGTCGGATCGTCGCCCGGCACGCTGATCGCCGACCCGAACGCGCTCCCCCCGGTGATGACGCTGACGCTGCTGTCGCCAAAAAAATCCGAGACCGTCGACAACGCGTCGCTGGACGATGTCGCCAAGGCGCGCGGAAAATGGCCGCTCCTCTGGCTCGACTGCGCCGGCCTCGCCGACATCGGCCTGATCCAGCAGATCGGCCAGATGTTCGGCCTGCAGCCGCTGGAACTGGAAGACACGGTCAATTCCGGTACCCGGCCCAAGGCCGAGTTCCTGCCCGGCCACGCCTTCGTCATCATGACCATGATCGACGGCGGCGACACCCATCGTTACGAGCAGGCCTCGCTGTTTTTCGGCGACGGGTTCGTGCTGACCTTCCAGGAACGCATCGGCGATCCGTTCGGGCCGGTGCGCAAGCGCATCGCCTCGCCGATGCCCAGCCGTCTGCGCGAGCGCAAGTCCGACTACCTCGCCTACGCGCTGATCGACGCCGTCGTCGACAGCTATTTCCCGCTGGTCGAGCAGCTTGCCGACAAGACCGAGCAGATCGAGGACGAGATTCTCGGGCAGACCGACAAGAACCAGACGCGGCGGCTGCATTTGATGCGGCGCGGAGCCAGCCAGTTGCGGCGGCCGCTCGCGCCGATCCGCGACGCGGTGGCGACGCTGGCGCGTTCGGATTCCGGGCTGATCGCGCCCGACACCAGGATCTTCCTCAACGACACGCTCGATCACGCAACCACGCTGATCGACCTCGTCGACGCCCAGCGCGACATGCTGAGCGGCCTGATCGACACCCATCTGGCGCTGAGCCAGGCCAAGACCGGCGAGGTCATCTCCTTCCTCACCGTGATTTCTTCGATCTTCATCCCGTTGACCTTCCTCGTCGGCGTATGGGGCATGAATTTCGACACCAGCGTTTCGCGGTGGAACATGCCGGAACTGGAATGGGCTTACGGCTATCCGGCGGCGCTGGGCTTCATGGCGATCATCGCGCTGACGCTGCTCGGCTATTTCAAATGGCGGCGCTGGCTGTAGCCATTGCGCTTGCGCATACCGCGGCCGGTGGCATGATGGGCCGGTTGAAGGAGCGCGCCATGCGTCGAACTGTCCTCGCCTTCGCCTGTGTCCTCGCCGTTCAGCCGGCTCTCGCCTGCGACGGACCGCCAGTGTGCACGGTGGTCGATCCGACCGGCACCCCGCTCAACGTGCGCGACGGACCCAATGGCAGGATCCTGTCGACCCTGAAGAAGGGCGCGCAGGTCGAGGTGATCGACCACAAGGATCACAACGGCAAACGCTGGGCGCTTGTCGGCAAATATGCCGAAGCCTGGGGCTATGTGTTCGGCGCCTATCTGAAATGCGACGGCGAGGACGAGATGGGCAGGATCTGCACCGTCGCCGACCCGACCGGCACCCCGCTCAACATCCGCGAAGAGCCGAACGGCGCGATCCTTGGCACGTGGGAGAATGGCGTGAGGGTGCGCCCCTACGAAGAAAAGATGCACAAGGGCAAGCTGTGGTATGCGGTCGAACGGCTGGCCGACGACAATGCGGCCGGCTGGGTGTTCGACCCCTACCTCAAATGCGAGGAAGACGACTGAACCGTCCCGCGCCGGTCGGCGTAGCCCAACCGCACGGTCACAGCGGCTTCTTGATCCATTTCGAGATGACGCCGACAAAGCCTTCGCGGAACAGCAGCACCGTCAGCACGAAGATGACGCCCTGGATGACCGTGACCCAGGCGCCGAACGTCGCCAGATAGTTCTGCATCGTCACGATGACGGTTGCGCCGACGATCGGCCCGAACACCGTGCCCATGCCCCCGATCAGCGTCATCAGCACCACTTCGCCCGACATTGACCAGTGCACGTCGGTGAGCGACGCAAGCTGGAACACCATCGACTTGGTGGCGCCGGCCAGTCCCGCCAGCGCCGCCGACAGCACGAACACAGCAAGCTTGTAGCGGTTGACCCGATAACCGAGGGAAATCGCGCGCGGCTCGTTCTCGCGGATCGCCTTCAGCACCTGTCCGAACGGCGAATGGATGATCCGGTAGATCAGCAGAATGCCGCCGAGCGTGATCGCCAGCACGAAGAAATAGAGCGACATGTCGGAATGCAGGCTGACCAGGCCGAACAGATCGCCGCGCGGCACCGACTGGATGCCGTCCTCGCCACCGGTGAAAGGAGCCTGGATGGAGAAGAAATACACCATCTGGGCGAAGGCCAGCGTGATCATGGCGAAATAGATCCCCTGGCGGCGGATCGCCAGCGACCCGATGACGAGGCCGAGCGCCGCCGCGGCCAGCACGCCAAGCAGCAGCGACACTTCCGGCGTCACGCCCCAGACTTTCGCCGCATGCGCCGCGACATAGCTCGCACCGCCGAAATAGGCGGCATGGCCGAACGACAGCAGGCCGCCATAGCCGAGCAGCAGATTGAAGGCGCAGGCGAACAGCGCAAAGCACAGCACCTTCATCACAAACACCGGGTAGAGCATGAAGGGCGCGAGCAGTCCCGCCGCCAGGAGCGCCAGAAAAATTGCGATGTGGAGCGCCGGCGTGCTCGCCGCCGACTGGCCGGCCGGTGCGGTCGGGGTTTGCGTCACGGTCGACATCAGGCAGCCTTTCCAAACAGTCCGGCCGGCTTGACCAGCAGGACGATCGCCATGATGACGAAGATGATGACCGACGACGCCTCGGGGTAGAACACCTTGGTCAGCCCCTCGATGATGCCGAGGCCGAAGCCGGTGACGATGGAGCCGAGGATCGAGCCCATGCCGCCGATGACGACGACGGCGAACACCACGATGATCAGGTCGGCGCCCATGTTGGGATTTACCGAATAGACCGGCGCGGCCAGCACGCCGGCAAATGCCGCGAGCGCGACGCCGAAGCCATAGGTCAGCATGATCATGCGCGGCACATTGATGCCGAAGGCGCCGACCAGCGTCGGGTTTTCGGTGGCGGCGCGCAAATAGGCGCCGAGCCGGGTCTTTTCGATGACGAACCAGGTCGCGAGGCACACCACCAGCGAGGCGACGACAACCCAGCCGCGATAGTTCGGCAGGAACATGAAACCGAGATTCTGGCCGCCTGCCAGTTGCGGGGGAATCGCATAGGGCAGGCCCGAAATGCCGTACTGGTTCCTGACCAGGCCCTGGATGATCAGCGCCAGCCCGAAGGTCAGCAGCAGGCCGTAGAGATGGTCGAGATGATAAAGCCTGGAGATCATCGTTCGTTCGAGGACGATGCCGAATGCGCCGACGATGATCGGCACGATGATCAGCGCCGGCCAGTAGCCGATGCCGAAATAGGCGAGCAGCACCCAGGAGAAGAACGCACCGAGCATATACTGGGCGCCATGGGCGAAGTTGATGATGTTGAGCAGGCCGAAGATGATCGCCAGCCCGAGAGACAGGATTGCGTAGAACGACCCGTTGATGAGGCCGAGCAGCAACTGCCCAAACAGCGCCTGTGTCGGTATGCCGAGGAGTTCGAACATCTGGAACCTGTCCCCTGAACGAAAGGAGCCGGGCGCACGGCCACCGCGCGCCCGGATCGGTTGTCGCTACTTGACCAGCGGACAGCCGCCGTCGGCGAGCGGACGGAACGCCTTGTCGGCCGGGATGGTCGCGACGGTCTCGTAGAGGTCCCACTCGCCCTTCGATTGATCCGGCTTCTTGACGCGGAACAGGTAGGAGTCGTGGATCTTGCGGCCGTCGACGCGCAGCGCGCCCTTGCCGAACAGCGGATCGTCGGTCGGCATTTCCTTCATCTTCGCCATCACCTTGGCGCTGTCCTTGTCGCCGACTGCTTCGACCGCCTTCAGATAGTGGGTTACGGCGCTATAGACGCCGGCCTGAATCATCGAAGGCTTCTTGCCGGTCTTCTCCTCGAAGCGAGCCGACCATGCGCGGGTGCCGTCATTGAGATCCCAGTAGAAGGCTTCGGTCAGCACCAGGCCTTGCGCCACCTGCAGGCCGAGCGAATGCACGTCGTTGATGAACACCAGCAGGCCGGCGATCGACTGGCCGCCCTGGGTTATGCCGAACTCGGCCGCCTGCTTCATCGAGTTGATGGTGTCGCCGCCGGCGTTAGCCAGGCCGATCACCTGCGCGCCCGACGCCTGCGCCTGCAGCAGGAAAGACGAGAAGTCGGTGCCGGGGAACGGCGTCTTCACCGAGCCCACCACCTCGCCGCCGGCTGCCTTGACCACCGCCGAGACGTCGCGTTCGAGGGCGTGGCCGAAGGCGTAGTCGGCGGTCAGGAAGAACCAGGTCTTGCCGCCATTGGCGACCATCGCGCTGCCGGTGCCGTGCGCCAGCTGCCAGGTGTCGTAGGTCCAGTGCGCAGTGTTGGGCGAGCACTTGGAGCCGGTCAGGTCGGACGTCGCCGCGCCGGAATTGAGGAATATCTTGTTCTTTTCGCGAGTGATGTCGTTGATGGCGAGCGCCACCGACGAGGTCGGCACGTCGGCGATGACGTCGACGCCTTCGGTGTCGTACCACTGGCGGGCGATATTGGATCCTACATCCGGCTTGTTCTGGTGGTCGGCGGAAACGATCGTGACATTGATGCCCTTGTCGCCAGCCTTGAAATCCTCGGCTGCCATTTGGGCCGCGATCACCGAGCCTTCACCGGTGATGTCCGAGTAGATGCCCGAACGGTCGTTCATGACGCCGATCTTGACGTCGGTGGCGTAGGCTGCTCCCGAGAGCAGGACCGCCGACAGCGCTGCAAGGCCAAAGGTTCTGATTTTCATTGATTTTCTCCTCCGTGTCATACGCATTAAGGTCGTAGTGCCGCTACACGCCCAGATAGGCGTGCAGCTTGTCGATGTTGGCGTCGAGCTCCGTATTTGGGATCATGTCGACGACCCGTCCCTGCTCGACCACGTAGTGGCGGTCGGCGACGGATGAGGCGAAGCGGAAATTCTGCTCCACCAGGACGATGGTGAAGCCCTCCTGCTTCAATTGCGCGATGGTGCGGCCGATCTGTTGGATAATGACCGGCGCCAGTCCCTCGGTCGGCTCGTCCAGCAGCAGCATCTTTGAGCCTGTGCGCAGGATGCGGGCGATCGACAGCATCTGCTGCTCGCCGCCCGACAGTTTGGTACCCTGGCTGGTCAGCCTTTCCTTGAGATTGGGGAACAGTTCGAAAATCCGCTCGACGCTCATCCCGCCGTCGCGGATCTGCGGCGGCAGCATCAGGTTTTCCTCCACCGAAAGCGACGAGAATATGCCTCGCTCCTCGGGGCAATAGGCGATGCCCGCGCGGGCGATCAGCCTTGCCGGCAGCGAGATCGTCTCGGCGCCGTCGAACGCCACCGAGCCGCTGCGCTTGGGCAGGATGCCCATCACCGCCTTGAGCGTGCTGGTCTTGCCCGCGCCGTTGCGGCCAAGCAGCGTCACCACTTCGCCGGGCTTCACCTCGAAGCTGACGCCGTGCAGCACATGGCTTTCGCCGTACCAGCCGTTGAGGTCGCGCACGTCGAGCAGCGCCGCGGCCGGCTGCTCCGCGTTCCGTTTCGCCAGGGCCGCCTCAGTCATGACCCGCTCCGATATAGGCTTCGACGACGCGCGGGTCGCGCGACACGTTTTCGTAGTCGCCTTCGGCCAGCACCTTGCCGCGCGCCAACACGGTGATGGTGTCGGACAAGGAGGCGACGACCGACAGATTGTGCTCCACCATCAGGATCGTGCGGTTCGCCGATATGCGCTTGATCAGGGCGGCGATGCGGTCGACGTCTTCATGGCCCATGCCCGCCATCGGTTCGTCGAGCAGCATGAGCTCGGGATCGAGCGCCAGCGTCGTCGCCAGTTCGAGCGCCCGCTTGCGGCCGTAGGACAGGTCGCTGGCCAGAACGCGCTCGAACTCGTCGAGGCCGACATCGGCAAGCAGGGCGCGCGCATCGTCGTCGAAGGCCGACAACGCCTTTTCCGAACGCCAGAAGTCAAAACTGTCGCCGCGCCGGCGCTGCAGCGCGATCCGGACGTTTTCGAGCACCGACAGATGCGGGAACACCGCCGAGATCTGGAACGAACGCACCATGCCGCGCCGCGCGATGTCGGCCGGCGACAGCGACGTGATGTTGTCGCCCTTGTAGGTGATGCTGCCGCGCGTCGGCGGCAAGAATTTGGTCAGGAGATTGAAGCAGGTCGTCTTGCCCGCGCCGTTTGGACCGATCAGCGCGTGAATCTCGCCGCGCCGCACCTTGAGGGTGACGTCGTCGACCGCGACGAAACCCTTGAACTCCTTTGTGAGATTGTCGGCGGCCAAAATGAAGCCGTCACTCATACGCTATCGCTCTCCCGGCACAACAGGAGCTACGAGAACGCAGCCCGCTTGTCTGAATATTGAGAGGCCTCCTCCCTGGAAGCGCTCGCTTGCGACCAGCTTTGCCGATCAGATTGTTATGTTTCTAAGTAATAAGGATGCACAGCAAAACCGCGAACGCAAGCACGTAGAAACCCGTACGAAGTTATACGGTAGTCGTAGTCCGCAGCGTCACTTGGTCTTGATACGTGACGCGGACCTGCATTCGCCAATTCTTTCCGGCTGGCGGAAGGGGGTAGCATTGCCTGCCGTTTTGCCCTATATGCGCGCCAGCTTCGCCGCAGACCTGCCGCGAGGCGCATCACGGCCCCAGCTGGACGACATCCCGGCCGAGGGCATCCCGTTTCCTCACATTGAAAGGAAAAGCGCGATGTCGATTACTGCCGAACGCAAGCAAGAGCTCATGAAAGAGTTCGCAACCAAGCCGAACGACACCGGTTCGCCGGAGGTGCAGGTTGCGATTTATTCCGAGCGGATCAAGAACCTGACCGAACACTTCAAGGGTCACAAGAAGGACAACCACTCACGTCGTGGCCTTCTCGCCCTGGTGTCGCAGCGCCGTCGTCTGCTCGACTATCTCAAGAGCAAGGACGAAGCGCGCTACAACACGCTGATCGAGAAGCTCGGCCTGCGCCGCTAACGCAACCGCCGCCGGTTCCCTCACGGGCTCCGGCGGTTTTCGCATATCCGGACCGGCCAGCGCCGGACCGGCGGGTTCCGCCAGGTCGTTTTCGACGTCAGGAACCGCCCATGGACAGGTCATGGGGCAGGATTGCCGGAAGCTCGGCATAAACGCGACAAACGAGCTTCCCGCTGTCTTGCCCATGGCTCGTTCGAGACAGAAGCCAGGGATGATGAGGGTGCTGCGCTATGCGCGAGCGCCCGTCCCGCATATCTAAGGACAAGACATGTTCAACTACCACAAGGTTGAAATCGAATGGGGCGGCCGCCCGCTCACGCTTGAGACCGGCAAGATCGCCCGTCAGGCCGACGGGGCCGTGCTCGCGACCTATGGCGAGACCGCCGTTTTGGCCACCGTCGTGTCGGCCAAGGAGCCGAAGCCGGGCCAGGACTTCTTCCCGCTGACCGTCAACTACCAGGAAAAGACCTACGCCGCCGGCAAGATCCCTGGCGGTTATTTCAAGCGCGAAGGCCGCCCGTCGGAAAAGGAGACGCTGGTGTCGCGCCTGATCGACCGGCCGATCCGCCCGCTGTTCCCCGACGGCTACAAGAACGACACCCAGGTGGTCGTCACCGTGCTGCAGCATGACATGGAAAACGATCCCGACGTGCTGGCGATGGTCGCGGCTTCCGCCGCGCTGACCCTGTCGGGCGTGCCCTTCATGGGTCCGGTGGGCGGGGCTCGCGTCGGCTACATCAACGGCAAGTTCGTACTCAACCCGCATATCGACGAGATGCCGGAATCCAAGCTCGATCTGGTCGTCGCCGGCACTGCCGAGGCCGTGCTGATGGTCGAGTCGGAAGCCCAGGAACTCGACGAGCAGACCATGCTCGGCGCGGTGATGTACGGCCACAAGGGCTTCCAGCCGGTGATCGACGCGATCATCAAGCTGGCCGAGGTCGCCGCCAAGGAGCCGCGCGACTTCACCCCCGACGATCTGTCGGCGCTTGAGAAGGAGATGCTCGGCGTGGTCGAGAAGGACCTGCGCAGCGCCTACAAGATCACCGAGAAGCAGGCGCGCTACGCCGCCGTCGACGCCGCCAAGGCGAAGGTCAAGGCCCACTTCGCGCCCGCCGAAGGCGAGGAGCCGAAATGGGCCGGCGACAAGGTCGCCGCGGTGTTCAAGGAACTGCAGGCCAAGGTGGTGCGCTGGAACATTCTCGACACCAAGAGCCGCATCGACGGCCGCGACCTGTCGACGGTGCGCAAGATCGTCTCCGAAGTCGGTCTTCTGCCGCGCACCCACGGCTCGGCGCTGTTCACCCGCGGCGAGACCCAGGCGATCGTGGTGGCGACGCTGGGCACCGGCGAGGACGAGCAGTATGTCGACTCGCTGACCGGCATGTATAAGGAGAAGTTCCTCCTGCACTACAACTTCCCGCCCTACTCGGTCGGCGAAACCGGCCGCATGGGTTCGCCGGGCCGTCGCGAGATCGGCCACGGCAAGCTCGCTTGGCGCGCCATCCGTCCGATGCTGCCGGCAGCCGAGCAGTTCCCCTACACGATCCGCGTCGTCTCCGAGATCACCGAATCGAACGGTTCGTCGTCGATGGCGACCGTGTGCGGCGCCTCGCTGGCGCTGATGGACGCGGGCGTTCCGCTGGCCAAGCCCGTCGCCGGCATCGCCATGGGCCTGATCAAGGAAGGCGAGCGCTTCGCGGTGCTCTCCGACATCCTCGGCGACGAGGATCATCTCGGCGACATGGACTTCAAGGTTGCGGGCACCAGTGCCGGCATCACCTCGCTGCAGATGGACATCAAGATCGAAGGCATCACCGAAGAGATCATGAAGGTGGCGCTGGAGCAGGCCAAGGGCGGGCGCGAGCACATCCTCGGCGAAATGGCCAAGGCGCTGTCGGGCGCACGCTCCGAGCTCGGTGAATTCGCGCCGCGCATCGAGGTCATGCAGGTTCCCACCGACAAGATCCGCGACGTCATCGGTTCGGGCGGCAAGGTCATCCGCGAGATCGTCGAGAAGACCGGCGCCAAGATCAATATCGAGGACGACGGCACGGTGAAGATCGCTTCGGCCAACGCCAAGGACATCGAGGCGGCGAAGAAGTGGATCCACTCGATCGTCGCCGAGCCGGAAGTCGGCGAGATCTACGAAGGCACGGTCGTCAAGACCGCCGACTTCGGCGCTTTCGTCAATTTCTTCGGACCGCGCGACGGTCTGGTGCACATCTCGCAGCTCGCCAATGAGCGGGTGCAGAAGACCACCGACGTGGTCAAGGAAGGCCAGAAAGTGTTCGTCAAGCTGATGGGCTTTGACGAGCGCGGCAAGGTCCGCCTGTCGATGAAGGTCGTCGATCAGGAGACCGGCAAGGAAATTCCGAAGGCCGAGAAGAAGGCGGATTCGGACGAAGACGCGGCCTGATTGACAGGCTGATACAAGATCGAAGGGCGCGGCGCAGGCCGCGCCCTCTTTGTTTGAAATCTCTCAACCCAGGCATTCCGTGGCTCGGCCGCACCGCGCAACGCCTTCATTTGTTTGCCGCCGCAGACAGCTTGTCCCACTGGTCGGCGTGACCGCTCGCTTTTGCAGCGTCGTCCCATTGCAGTTGCGGGCATCGATGGACCGGCTCGCACTGGTCGCCATTGCTGGCAAAGCACACCTCTCCTGTATCGCCGGACAGTTTGAACTTCGCCTTGTCTGTCGCTTGACTGGCGGTCGCCGAATTCGGGCCTTCGAACACGTCACAGGTCATGTCTGCGGCGCAACGCATGGACCGCACCGTCTGGAGCATCTCGTCTTCGCCGCCGACCATGAACTCGACGAGGCCATCGGAATGGATCAGATAGGGGCTGGTGGAGCAGAACAGGTGGATTTCTTCCGCTGGCGCATTCGGGTCGCCGGAATAGACGCCCCATAGGCCCTGGACGTCCGGCGCAAGCGTTACCTCCTCCAGCACCCTGCGCGTGAAGACGATGCCGGCCGCACGATTCGGCGTCACCGTGACCCTGGTCCCGTCCTGGCTGAATGCAACGCCATAGGCGCTAAGGATCGCGTTTAGCTTGACCAGTTCCTGTCCGGACGCGGCGTCCCAGATACCAACCTGGGCGCCCGACGAACCGGTGACGATTTGAGACCCGTCCGCGCTGAAGGCGACATCAACGACCTTTTCGACGCCTTCCTCCTTCAACGTCAGGATTTCGTTGCCGCTGGAGACTTCGAAAACATGCGCAGCGCCGTCCTCCGCACCGGTCAAGACTTTGGTTCCGTCAGGCGAAAAGACTGCCGAAGTCACGTCGGCCTGGTGCTTGAGATTCGCTATCTCGTCTCCGCTCGCAGCGTCCCAGACGCGCACCGCCTGATCCCTGCCGAGGGTCAGGATACGCGTTCCGTCCGGGCTGAAGCGGACCCTGTCGATGGCCTTCTCGTGGCCTTCCATCCTGGCGATCTCGTTGCCGGTCGCCGCATCCCACACCCGCGCAGTCCTGTCTTGCGCCGCGGTCGCGATGCGTTGGCCATCAGGGCTGAACGCCGCGTCGAGCGGAGTATTGGTGTGCCCATCCAGGATCGCTATCTCGCGCGGGCCGTCGAGCTGCCACACCGCGACCGTATCGTCCTTGCGCAGGAAGACGACTCGCTTGCCGTCCGGGCTTAGCGGCTGCCCCGGCACCCGCGCGAAGTAGGATACCTCGCTTGCCGGGATGGCGGCGAACTCCTTCGAAAGGTCGTCTGTGCGCCAGAAGGTCAGTCTGTCCTCGTTCGCGGTCATCAAGGTTGAACCGTCCGCGCTCCATCTGAGGTCAGTGGCCTTGACCTTCAGTTCGGCCACCTGATTGCCGATGGATGTATCAAAGACCAACACCACGCCATCTTCATTGGTTGCGAGTGCGAGCTTGTCTCCGGCCGGGTTGAACCTGGCATCGTATACCGCCTTGTCGATGCTGATTGTGAACGCATCGTACACCTCGCCCGCATCGCTTCGCGTCGCCGCAAAGGCGGTCGTCAGCCACGCGGCCAACAGCATTGTCATCAAGCGGAGCATCCTGTTCATGCCAGCCTCCCACTACAGTCCGGCGACAGCCTATCGCTGCGCGCCGGATCACCGACACTACCGTTTGATAGTGCTCGACAGTTTCGAGCGGTCAGGTCGGGAGCGCATCGGTCAGGGCGACAATGCCAGAAGCAGCGATACGAGCTGGGCCTGGCTCCCGACATTGGCCTTGGTGAAGATCCGGTTCAGGTGGCCACGAAGATTGCCTATCGTGATGCCAAGCGCCGCCGCGATCTGCAGGCACTCCATGCCGCCCGCAAGCAGCGCGGAGATTTCGCTTTCGCGATGCGTGAACCCACATGCGGCGCAAACGTCGGCAAGCCGGTCCTGCTTCGATCGATTTGGATCGTTGACGAAGAGAATTGTTGTTGCCGCGTCACCGGCTTCGGCAGGCGCACGAACGGCGCGGATCACCACCGGCAAGGTCGACTCGCAACGAATCAGCGCCGTCGCACCGGCGCACGATGTGATCGCCTGGGTCAGCCGTTCGTTTTGTGGCGTCGTGACAGCGCGCAACCCCGACGGAGCGACGCAAAGCACGTCGGCGCGGCGAAGCAGATCGGCCGCGACGGCATTGGCGCGAACCACGCGTTTGTGCGCGTCCAGCAAGATCACCCCGGTGGCAAGAGTGTCCAGCGCGATATCAAGAACCGCAACCTGTTCCTGAAGTGCGGCAAGCCGTTGCTTGACCGCCATCGCCGACGAAATGACCGGCAACAGCGCTGTCATCGCATTCTTCTGTGAATCCGTGAACCCCCGGTGTGTGTGACCGCGACAGGCGACGACGAACCCGTCAGGCGAAAGCCGCGCGACCGCCAGATTGCGTGCCCCCAATTTCCGGATCGCGGCGTCGAAGACCGGAATTTGCGAAAGAATGGTTCGCGGCGCGATTTCCCCCTGCTTCGCCCCGCAGACTACGAGCATATGCGCCAGTTCGGAGGCTTCGGCCGGACAGGATGCAAAGACCAAGATATTCGCCGCGCCCGTTCCCCAGCCACAGACCAGCGGCGCGGCGTCAGGGCTGGCCGGCGAGGCGACAAGCAGATGCTCAGCCCCGATGGCTCGGGCGAGTGCGCATAGCCCGTCGTGCCAGGCGGCGGCGTCGAGGCTGCCGCGCATGACGAGCTCGATCGTCTTCGCAGTCGGGACCGACATTTCCCCTCGCGCCCCAGGCGCGGCCAAGTTGGCGCTTGCCCGCGCAAACCAGCTGTTGTGTCCCGATCTTGACCGCCGGGTGGAATTGTCGCGTGACTTGTCCGAGTTCTTCAAGGCACAAGCAATCGCAAAGCTACACTATCGTTTGATAGTGGCGCAATATCGGAAGCCCCATAAGATCATTGCGATCGCTACGGGAAACGCGGGGCTACGCATCGGATCAGCCGTCGCGAACGTGAGGCAGGTATGCGCCGACTTCTGTCCGCCTTGGCAGTTTTATCGTTCTGTCTTGCGGCAGGCGCGGCCCCAGCCGACGATACCGCCTGCATCGCTTCGCCGACGCGCTTGTGCGTGCTGGGTATGGCTTTGGAGGCGACCCAGGCGGCAGGCCAGGTCGTTTCCATGAGTTCAAGCAATGACCAGGCGGCCAATGATCGCTTCCTCGACGTCTGGAAAAGCTGGGTCGAGATCGTCAAGACTTCCGCGAGGGCGGGAGAACTGGATTTCTCTGTGTCGACCGCCAAGGCGATCGACGAGAAGTTCAAGGGCGCATCTATCGCTGATCTGATATCCGCGCTCAAACTGTCCGGCAGGGAGGCGGATCTCGCCGAACTCCTGAAGCAGACGGGCGGGGACGAAAAGTCTGGCGATATGATTTTTGGGCCGGCCTTGATTGCAGCCGGACGCTCCGACGACTTCAAGGCTTTCGCCGCTTCGCGCAACTACAGTCCCTATGATTTGGCGGCGATGGAGGCCGCCGGCAATTTTCTGGCGGGAAAGCCTGACCTGGCGCAGGCTTCGATCGAGACACAGCATGGCAGCTACCGCCGGGGGGCGGGCGTAAACGCCCTTGGCTTTCTATCGATGGCCGATCGGCTGGACCTTGCCGAGCCTTTGCTGAAATATCAGGACCTTGATACCGCGGACGGCGTCGAGGCATGCGCGAGAGTGGCACAGGCGACGAAGGGCAAGGAACTCGCCGAGCGCTGTCTCGCGGCCGCCTCGCCTCTGCCGGAAAAGACAGCGAACGACGGCGCCTATGGCTACGCCATCGCGCCACAACTGGTCGGCGCCCTCGCGGCCGCCGGCGACTGGGAGCAGGCATTGGACATTTTGCGGCAAATCCCGCCGGACGTTCAACCCACCGCCGTCGACAAGCTAGCCAGGTTTGCGCGCTCGCCGGAACTGCTGCCTACGGCTCGCAAGGCCTTGGGTTCGCCTGGGCCAATGGCTCAAAAGCGCGGCGGATATCTTGTCAGGATGCTCGTGCTCGCCGGACAGGCGGACGAGGCGGAAAAATTCGTCGCCGCCGCCCCCGACGATGCGGCGCGCCAGGCCTGGACCGGCTTTCAGGCGGAGGCGCTGGCCGAGGCCGGCGATACTGCCAGGGCGCTGCCATTGGCCGCCGGGATCACCGATCCGGTGTCAAAGGCTCATGCGCTTTGCGCCGTCGCCAAGGCGTTGAAGAACTGAGTGGAATCGATTTTTTGGCCGTCGTGCCAGGACCGGAGTCTTGGATGTGCGAACCAGCCGGCCACTGCAATTGGGGAGGTGCAGAGATGAAAGTTGTCCTGACCGCATTGGCGCTGGCCTTTGTCGCCGGCCCGGCGCTTGCAGCGTCAAAACCGGCGCCGCCGCCGGAGTTGCAGTCGGTGCGCAAGGCGCTGGCCGCGGCAGTAAAGGCCCGCGACATGAAGGCCGCGGCGGCGCTTGCCCGATTCCCGCTCGACAATAGCGCCTATCAAGCCCCCGACAAGATCAGCAAGACGGAGTTCCTGTCCTCCGGATACGACCTGTTCGGGTCAGGCGACAAGAAGCTCCTCAAATGCCTCGCCACCGGCGCGTTCGAACATCAGTCGGGGCAACTGGATTTTCCGGGCAGCCCGTGGTTGATCGATTGCGACGGCAACGAGTTCTTTTTCGGCCTGGTCAATGGCAAGTGGCGTCTGACATCGCTGATGAACGTCAACGAGTAGCGCGGTTGCTGGAACGTCAGGTCGAGCCATCCGCGGAATGTCGCGCGACCTGTTTGAGATAGCCGGCATGCTCGAAGCCCGCACCTTCGCGCAACGCGGTTGAGCCGGCCTTGCCCGCTTCAATGCCGGCTGCCAGGACATGCTGGCCCGACGCGCGGGCGCTATTGGTTCGGCCCGTCTGTTCTTGACTTGTTCACTTTTCGACGGCATGTAGAGTTGGCGAGGTCAAGCCATGCGCGTCGCCAGGAAGCGGTCTGGCCGCTCCGCGCCGGCATTGGCGCAGGTCCGTGCGGCCGGCCTTTGTCCCGGCCGCTCTTGCTGCAATTCGTCTCTGCGGAAACCAATCGATGATCGGCAAACTCAAGGGCGTGATTGACGAGATCGACGAGGACCATTGCGTCGTCGACGTGCAGGGCGTCGGCTACGTCGCCTATTGTTCCTCGCGCACCCTGGCCGCCCTGCCCTCGCCCGGCGAAGCCGTCACGCTGTTCATCGAGACCTATGTGCGCGAGGACCTGATCCGGCTCTACGGTTTTGGATCGGCGCTGGAGCGCGAATGGTTCCGTCTGCTGCTGGAGAATGTGCAGGGCGTCGGCGCCAAGGTGGCGCTCGCCATCCTGTCGACCCTGTCGCCGGCCGAGCTCGCCAATGCGATTGCGCTGAAAGACATCGCCATGGTGTCGCGCGCGCCGGGCGTCGGCAAGAAGGTCGCCGAACGCATCGTCATCGAGTTGAAGAACAAGACGCCGGCCTTCGCAGCCTCGGGTGCGCTCAATATCGGGCTGAAGCAGGAGCTTGGCGAAGGCGCCGCCCCCGCCCCGGTCTCAGACGCCGTCTCGGCACTGGTCAATCTCGGCTATTCGCGCGACATGGCCGCCAACGCCATCGCCGCAGCGCTGAAATCCGCCGGCGACGGCGCCGATTCGGCCAGGCTGATCCGCCTCGGCCTGAAGGAGCTGGCGCGGTGATCCTTGAATGGGATGCGATTCCTTACTATGATTGGAAAGTAAGGAGATAGTCTATGGGTATGATCGGCAGCGTCACATCGAAGGGCCAGACCACGATTCCGAAGGAAGTTCGAGACCGGCTTGGGCTGGACCAGGGCACCCGGATCGAATGGACGATCGAGGACGGCAAGGCGACGGTCCGGCCGCGCAAATTGCGCGCGGTCGATCTGGCCGGGATCTTCCACCGGCCGGGCATGAAGCCGGTCAGCATCGAGGAGATGGACAAGGCAATTCTTGACGCCGCGGCGCTCGATGAAGAGCGGATCAAGCGCGAGTGGCGCGAGGACGTCGAGTGATCGGCGTGGATACCAATGTCCTGGTTCGACTTCTGACCGCCGACGATGAGGAACAGCACAGGATTGCGCTCAAGTTCTTCGAGGCAAGATCGCAGGAGTCTCCCGCCTTTGTCAGCGCGGTGACGCTTGCCGAGACCATCTGGGTGCTTCGGCGCAGCTACGGTTTTTCCGCTGATGATGTCTTGAGCAACCTGTCCGCCATTCTCGACAGCGACGATTTTGTCGTCGAAAGCCGGCAGGCAGTCCAGATGGTCCGCGACGGCCAGGGCAACGCGCCTCAACTGGTCGACTTCATCATTGCCCAGCTCGGCCTTCGCGCCGGTTGCGCCAGGACGGTGACATTTGACCGAAGCGCCGCCCGCGCCATCCCTTCGATGGAACTGCTCGCATGACCGCCGCCCCCCGCCTGATCTCGTCTGAAAAGCGTGGCGAAGACGCCGACCAGACCTTGCGGCCGCAGTCGCTCGACGATTTTGTCGGCCAGCAGGCGGCGCGCGCCAATCTGAAGGTCTTCATCGAGGCGGCGAAGTCGCGCGGCGAGGCGCTCGACCATGTGCTGTTCGTCGGCCCGCCCGGCCTCGG
>DDFA01000040.1 GCA_002336975.1 Phyllobacteriaceae bacterium UBA1940 | reverse complement strand
CAACCCCTCGGCGATCGCCTTGACCTTGCGGGTCGACACGCCCTGCACATACATTTCCGCCAGCGTCGCCACCAAGGCGCGCTCCGAGCGCCGGTAGCGTTCGAACAGTTCGGTCGAGAAGCGTCCTTTGCCGATCCTGCGGAACCCGCAACTCCAGCTTGCCGGCCTGCGTCACCAGCGTGCGGCCGTAATGGCCCGAGCGGTAGCCCATCCGATCAGCGGTGCGCTCGCTCTTCGAAGCGCCAAGCGCCTCGTCCATCTCCGCTTCCAACACCTCCTGCATCACCGCACGGATCACTTCGCGCAGGCCATCAGGGTTCGAAAGCAGACCCTCTTTGACCGCAGCGCTCGCGGCCTTACCGTCAATCTTGGTCATGGGGGCGTTCCTCCAACGGAATCAGGCGACGTCAACAATCACCAGCCTGCCATGACCGCCTCGCTTGGCGAATTTGCAGAACTTTCACGACAATACCCGGGTAGGTTCCGCAAGTCTTCGGCCTTGGCTGGCGGGCGCCGGGAACTGTGGGACAAAAATGCCCTTCGGCCGGGAAACGTCGGAGGTCAAACGCCTGCCGGGCGCATGGTCTGCGCACTCACATAGCAATTCAGGAAAGCCCAGACATGCGTTCGGCTCTCCCGACTTCCCGAAAAGGAAGCGTTCTTTGAAAAACCCCGGACAATCTGGCCAAAGGCCTTTTTCGGCGTAGCCGAACCGCGTCTGATCGGCGCCGCAGGCTGAACCGGATTTGACGCCTTGCCCGCCGGATCGTCCCGACGACGCCTTGTTTCGCATATGGTTTTTCCAGATGAGCGCGCCTGGCCGGCGGCTCAGGCCTTTTGCGTCAGATAATCCCGCAGCGCCACCGCGTCATTGTGCTGTTCGTCGCGGGCCCCATAGAGAAATGTCGCGTCGCGACTGCCGATCATCGTCCGCAGTCGGTCGACGGCGGCGGCGTTGGCGTCGAGCTCGGCGAAATAGCGGCGGCGGAATTCCGGCCATTTGGCCGGATCGTGGTCGAACCATTTTCGCAGCCCGGTGCTCGGCGCAAGATCCTTCACCCATTCGTCATAGTGCAGCTTTTCCTTCGAAACGCCGCGTGGCCACAGCCGGTCGACCAGAATGCGCGGGCCCCTGGTGGGTTGCTGGGGACCGTAGACGCGGGCGAGGTATATGGTCATTGCCGTTCTCCCTGATCGATGCGCCGCTATCGCAACCGGGCGCGGCCGTGTTAGAGCGCCGCCGATGAGCCTGTTTATCATACTTTTGGGCGGCGACCTCGTCGCGACGCCGCGCCTTGCGGCGCAGATCGGAGGCGGGCGCGTGATCGCGGCGGATTCGGGCATCCGCCACGCGGCGACGCTCGGCGTCGAACCGGAGCTTTGGGTCGGCGATTTCGATTCGGCGGTTGCGGCCGACTTCAACGCATTTCCCGGCGTGCCGCGCCAAACCTTTCCAGCCGCCAAGGACAAGACAGACGGAGAACTGGCGGTCGACATCGCGCTGTCGCGCGGCGCGTCGCGGCTGATGCTCGTCGGCGCGTTCGGCGGCCGGCGCGCCGACCACGCCTTCCTGCACCTGACGCTGGCGCTGTCGCTGGCCGAGCGCGGCGTCGAGGTGATGTTGTCGAGCGGCGCGCAGGAGGGGGTTCCGTTGCCGCCGGGCGAAGCCGCGTTCGACCTTGCGTCCGGGACGCTGTTTTCGGTGCTGTGTTTTTCCGACCTGACGGCGCTGTCCCTGCACGGGGCCGACTGGCCGCTGCATTGCGTCGACGTGCCGTTCGGCTCGTCGCTGACCATTTCCAACCGGGTCGCCGGCGCTCTCAAAGCCAGCCTCGGCGGCGGCCGCGCCCTGATCGTGGCGCAGATTGAAGAATGATGTTGTCGCTGCTTGTCTCAAACTCACCCCTACCCATGCGGATGACTTCTGCGCCCGGGATGCTTTCCTGATGGCGCCGCCGCTTCTCAAGCTCGACAACATCCATCTGACCTTTGGCGGGACGCCGCTGCTGGACAGGGCGGAGCTGTCGGTGTCGCCCGGCGACCGCATTGCGCTGGTGGGCCGCAACGGTTCGGGCAAGTCGACGCTGTTGAAGGTGGCCGCCGGCATGGTCGAGTCGCAGGAGGGCGAATTGTTCCGCCACCCATCGGCGACGATCCGCTATCTGCCGCAGGCGCCGGATTTCGACGGTTTCGCCAGCGTGCGCGCCTATGTCGAGGCCGGCCGCGGCCCTGCCGACGACCCGCACCGGGTGACCTATCTGCTCGAACAGCTCGGCCTCACCGGCGAGGAAGACCCGGCGACGATATCGGGCGGCGAGGCGCGACGCGCGGCGCTGGCCAGGGTGCTGGCGCCGCAGCCCGACATCCTGCTGCTCGATGAGCCGACCAACCATCTCGACCTGGCGACGATCGAATGGCTGGAAGAGGAACTGATCCGTTCGCCCTCGGCGATCGTGCTGATCTCGCACGACCGGCGTTTCCTCGAGCGGGTGTCGCGCGCCACGATGTGGCTCGATCGCGGCCAGACAAAGCGGATCGAGCGCGGCTTCGGCCATTTTGAAGCCTGGCGTGACCAGGTGCTGGAAGAAGAAGAGCGCGACCAGCACAAGCTCGGCCGGCAGATCGTGCGTGAGGAACACTGGCTGCGCTACGGCGTTACCGCGCGGCGCAAGCGCAACATGCGGCGGCTGGGTGAGTTGCAGGAGATGCGCCAGCGCCACCGCACCCATCGCGGCGCCGACGGCGTGGCGAAGATGGCCGCATCCGACAGCGCCGAGAGCGGCAAGCTGGTGATCGAGGCGAAGTCGATCTCCAAGGCGTTCGGCGATCTTGTGGTGGTCAAGGATTTTTCCACCCGCATCAGCCGCGGCGACCGCATCGGCCTGGTCGGGCCCAACGGCGTCGGCAAGACGACGCTGCTCAACATGCTGACCGGGGAACTCGCTCCGGACACGGGCGCGTTGCGGCTTGGCGTCAATCTGGAGATCGCGGTGCTCGACCAGAAACGCGCCCAGCTCGACCCCGACGAGACGCTGGCGCATTTCCTGACGCGGGGGCGGGGCGAGAGCCTGACCGTCAACGGCCAGGAAAAACACGTCGCCTCCTACATGAAGGATTTTCTGTTCAAGCCCGAGCAGATGCGCACGCCGGTGCGCGAACTGTCGGGCGGCGAACGGGCGCGGCTGATGCTGGCGCGCATCCTGGCGCAACCGGCCAATCTGCTGGTGCTGGACGAGCCGACCAACGATCTCGACATGGAGACGCTCGACCTGCTGCAGGAACTGGTCGCCCGGTTCGCCGGCACGGTGATCCTGGTCAGCCATGACCGCGATTTCCTCGATCGCACCGTCACCTCGACCATCGCGCCGGACGGCGGCGGCAGATGGATCGAATATGCCGGCGGCTATGCCGACATGCTGGCGCAGCGCGGCTCGGCAAAATTCGTGGCACGACCCAGGGACAAGGCCGGCAAGGCGGAGCAAGGGCCGGCCGAAGCTGCGCCGGCGGCCGCGAAACCGGCGTCGAAAAAGCTCTCCTACAAGCAGAAATTCGCACTCGAATCGCTGCCGAAACAGATGGACGAGGCGCAGGCGAAGATCGCCGGGCTCGAGGCGAAACTGGCTGACCCGGCGCTGTTTGCCAAAGACCCGGCCGGGTTCCAGAAGATCGCCGCCAACCTCGACCGGGAACGCAGTTCGCTCTCGGCCATGGAGGAGGAATGGCTGGAGCTGGAAATGCTGCGCGAGGAAATCGAGGGGTAGCCTTCCGCACATAACGCGACCGTAGTTTGTATTTTTGGATAAGGCTACTTAAGGTCGTGTTTCGCGAAGGGGGCGCGATGGTGCGGATACAACTGACTATCCTGGTCGTGGTGTGGTCGCAGTCCGCCGTAGCTGCTACGGTCGAGACTCAGGCGGGTGATCATCGGTCCAGCCGACCGCCGCAATTCGCCCAGGCCGCTCGAACCTGCAAGCAAGTGTCGTCCTGCCGGGAAGCGGTCGAGCTATGGTGCGGCGGTTATAGCCGCGCCGACGGCGACCATGACGGCATTCCGTGCGAGAACGTTTGCCGGTCCAAGGATGCGGTCGACAAGATTCGCGACGAGATCGGATGTTGACGCTTTGGATATCGAGTGATTTCAGCCTGCAGCGAAACGCTTGCGTGCCCGGCGGCGCACACTGCCTGCAACGTGCGCCGCAATTGCCAATTCGGTTTCGCTGACCGCCTGAAGCCCTGGCCGAGGGACACTTACCCCTTTTTGTTCTGGCGGTTCTTGACCAGATCGTCGACGACGGCTGGGTCGGCCAGCGTCGAGGTGTCGCCCAGCGCGCCGAAATCGTCTTCGGCGATTTTTCTCAGGATGCGGCGCATGATCTTGCCGGAGCGGGTCTTCGGCAGGCCCGGCGCGAACTGGATCTTGTCGGGTGAGGCGATGGCGCCGATTTCCTTGCGAACGAAGGAGATCAGGTCCTTGCGCAGATCCTCGTTGGGCTCGACGCCGGACATCAGGGTGACGTAGCAGTAGATGCCCTGGCCCTTGANNGCCGTCGCCGGTGAAATACTTGCCCTTGTAGGTGGAGAAGTAGGTCTGGATGAAGCGCTCATGGTCGCCATAGACCGTGCGCATCTGGCCGGGCCAGGAATCGGTGATGCACAGATTGCCGTCGGCCGCGCCGTCCAGCACCTTGCCGTCATTGTCGACCAGCTGCGGCAGGATGCCGAAGAACGGCCGCGTGGCGGAGCCGGGTTTCAGCGCGGTGGCGCCGGGCAGCGGCGTGATCAGGATGCCGCCGGTCTCGGTCTGCCACCAGGTGTCGACGATCGGCACTTTGCGTTCGCCGACGACGTTGAAATACCATTCCCATGCCTCGGGATTGATCGGCTCGCCGACCGAACCCAGCACCCGCAGCGTCTTGCGCGAGGTCTTCTTCACCGGCCCGTCGCCGGAACCCATCAGCGCGCGGATGGCGGTCGGGGCGGTGTAGAAGATATTGACCTTGTGCTTGTCGACGACTTCCCAGAAGCGCGACTGCGACGGGTAGTTGGGAACGCCCTCGAACATCAGCGTGGTGGCGCCGTTGGCCAGCGGTCCGTAGACGATATAGGAGTGGCCGGTGACCCAGCCGACGTCGGCGGTGCACCAGTAGATGTCCCCGTCATGGTAGTCGAAGACATATTGGTGGGTCATCGACGCATAGACGAGATAGCCGCCTGTGGTGTGCAGCACGCCCTTCGGCTTGCCGGTCGAGCCGGAGGTGTAGAGGATGAACAGCGGGTCCTCCGCCTTCATCTTTTCGGGCGGGCATTTTGCGTCCACCGTCGTCATCTCGTCGTGGTACCAGAGGTCGCGGCCCGGGGCCCAGCCGATCTTGCCGCCGGTGCGGCGCACCACCAGCACGTTCTTGACCATGACATACTGCTTGGCGGCGAGATCGATCGCCTTGTCGGTGTTGTCCTTCAGCGGAACCGTCTTGCCGCCGCGCAGGCCCTCGTCGGAGGTGATGACGAAGGTGGATTCGCAGTCGACGATGCGGCCGGCCAGGGCGTCGGGCGAGAAACCGCCGAAGACGATCGAATGGATGGCGCCGATACGGGCGCAGGCCAGCATGGCGTAGGCGGCCTCGGGGATCATCGGCATGTAGATGGTGACGCGGTCGCCCTTCTTGACGCCGTGCTTCTTCATCACATTGGCGAGGCGGCAGACATGGTCATGCAGCTCGTTGTAGGTGATCTTCTTGTCGTCGTAGGGGTTGTCGCCCTCCCAGATAATCGCGACCTGGTCGCCGCGCTTCTTCAGATGGCGGTCGATGCAGTTGTGCGAAACGTTGGTCAGTCCGTCCTCGAACCACTTGATCGCCACCTTGCCCTTGAAGGAGGTATTCTTGACCTTGGTGTAGGGCTTGAACCAGTCGATGCGCTTGCCGTGCTTGCCCCAGAATTTCTCAGGATCGGCCACCGAGTCGGCATACCATTTCAGATAGGTGTCGTTGTCGATCAGCGCCCGCTTCTTCCAGGCCGCCTGAACCTTGTGGACTTGCACTTCCGACATCTCGGTTTCCCTCCCCCAACTGCGATCGCGTAAAATTGTGGCTGTCGGCTTCTTTAATAGCAGGCGGACGCAGCGCACAATATTCGACATTCGGTTTGGGTGGCCCGATGTCGCACGAGACCAAAGTCGTGGTCGGGCCCCTCAATCGAACATTAACCATACAGGCGCAGCATTTTGTCGGGAGGACAAACCGGATGCGGAGTCCAACGCCATGCGCGACCACGCCGAATTCGAACTGATGCTCAGAGGCTACGGCCTGACCACGGCCGAGATCCTCTACCACATGCCCGACCACCCGCATCTGCTGCAGACCTTCATCTGGCAGGACTACGACATCGCGCCGAAGTTCCCGGTGATGGCCAGGTTCATCGACTACTGGCGCGAGAAGCTGGACGGCGCGCTGCACTCGATCCGCTACACCCATCGCAAGCTGGTGGCGGCCAATGAGTGGCGCAAGGTCGACGGCGAGATCCTGCTGCAATAGAGCGCCGCGCCTACCGGTGGCCGAAGATCGCCGAACCGACCCTGACGCTGGTCGCGCCGAACATGATCGCGACCTCGAAATCCGACGACATGCCCATCGACAGTCTTGCGACGCCCGCCTCGCGGGCCAGCTTCGCCAGCAGCGCGAAATGCGGGCCGGGGTTTTCGTCGGCGGGCGGAATGCACATCAGCCCTTCGATTGCCAGGCCGTGCGCGTCGCGGCAGCGGTTGACGAAGACGACCGCCTCGCGCGGGTCGATGCCGGCCTTCTGCTCTTCCAGCCCGGTGTTGACCTGGACGTAGAGTCTTGGCGCGCGGCTCTGCCGGGCGATCTCCTTCGCCAGTTCGGCGGCGATCTTTTCGCGGTCGACGGTCTCGATCACATCGAACAAGGCGACGGCTTCCTTCGCCTTGTTGGACTGCAGCGGGCCGATCAGGTGCAGTTCGAGGCCGGGGAACTCGCTTTCCAGGGCCGGCCACTTGGCCTGCGCCTCCTGGACGCGGTTTTCGCCGAAGACGCGCTGGCCGGCCTCGATCACCGGGCGAATCGCATCGGCGTCGAAGGTCTTGGATACCGCGACCAATTGCGTCGATCCGGGTGGTCGGTGAGCCTCTTTCTCGGCGCGGGCAATCGCCGCAAGAACCTGATTGAGATTGTCGACCGAAGCTGTCATGGCGCACGTCCAGCGGTTGACGGGTCAGACAAAGCGTGATGAAGGTCCGCCCGAACCCGAACATCCCGTCTTTTATGTGATTTCCCGGTCATGGCAACCGAACGATACAACCACCGCACCGCTGAGCCGAAATGGCGTGAAGCGTGGGACAGCGCCGCGCTCTTCGAAACGAAGAACGACGACCCGCGCCCGAAATACTACGTTCTCGAGATGTTCCCCTATCCGTCGGGGCGCATCCATATGGGTCATGTGCGCAACTACACGATGGGCGACGTGGTGGCGCGCTGGCGCCGCGCCATGGGCTACAACGTGCTGCATCCGATGGGATGGGACGCGTTCGGCCTGCCGGCGGAGAACGCCGCGCGCGACAACAAGGTCAACCCGCGCGACTGGACCTACAAGAACATCGAGACGATGAAGGGCCAGTTGAAGACCATGGGCCTGTCGCTCGACTGGTCGCGCGAGATCGCCACCTGCGACCCGTCCTATTACAGGCACCAGCAGAAGCTGTTCCTCGACTTCTGGAAGACCGGACTGGTGGAGCGCCGCTCGGCCAAGGTCAACTGGGACCCGGTCGACATGACGGTGCTGGCCAATGAACAGGTGATCGACGGGCGCGGCT
>DDFA01000074.1:1231-5601 GCA_002336975.1 Phyllobacteriaceae bacterium UBA1940 | reverse complement strand
GCGCCGGCATCGTCGCATCGATCAAGGATTGATCGGCCCGGCCGTGGGCCGGACCAACAGAGAGCAAAGGCGCGCCGGTGGCGCGCCTTTGTCGTTTGCGCAGGTCCCCCCGGTCGCGGCGTACAGAAAGTAGCGGGACGGAACAGCTTTCCGGCTTTACATATCGGGTCGAAGCTTCTAGAAGCCCGATCCTGCCGGATGCGTAGGGGTATAGCTCAGTTGGTAGAGCGGCGGTCTCCAAAACCGCAGGTCGCGGGTTCGAGCCCTGCTGCCCCTGCCAGCGCATCGCCAGCGAAGACCGGAACGATTGGATGGTTCCGGGCGGCGTATATGGAAGGCTGAGGCTCTTGCGAAAGCGCCGAATCCTCTCTATGTAGGGGCAACAGACACGGAGCGCGTGGGGCTGATAGATCAGCTTTACGTGCTTAAACGCATGAATGGACTTCTGATTCGGTTGTCCGGCCATGACGCTCCCGGCAGGGAGCCCCCGGCAACGGGTCATCCAGAAGGTTTGCCTGGACTTTCAGGCATCAAGAATTGAGCGGCGCATGGCAACGAAGACCACCAATCCTTTTGTCTTCCTGCAACAGGTGCGCGCCGAAACGGCGAAGGTCACCTGGCCGACGCGTCGCGAGACGCTGATCTCCACGGTGATGGTGCTGGTGTTTGCGTTCATCGCGGCGATCTTTTTCTTTGCCGCCGACCAGATCATGGCGTTCGCCATCGAATTGATTTTCAGCATCGGCCGCTGACTTAGGCGATTACGGAGATACCGATCAGATGACCGCCCGGTGGTATATCGTCCACGCCTACTCGAATTTCGAGAAGAAGGTTGCCGAGGACATTGAGCAGAAGGCCAAGCAGAAGGGTCTCTGGGATTCGTTCGAAAAGATCCTCGTGCCGACCGAAAAGGTCGTCGAGGTGCGGCGCGGCCGCAAGGTCGACGCCGAACGCAAGTTCTTTCCCGGCTACGTGCTGGTGCGCGCCAACCTGACCGACGCGGTGTTCTCGCTGATCAAGAACACGCCGCGCGTCACCGGGTTCCTGGGCGATTCCAAGCCGGTGCCGATCACCGACGCCGAGGCCGATCGCATCCTGCATCAGGTCCAGGAAGGCGTCGAGCGGCCCAAGCCCTCGATCACCTTCGAGATCGGCGAGCAGGTTCGCGTTTCCGACGGTCCGTTCGCGTCCTTCAACGGCTCCGTCCAGGAAGTCGACGAGGAGCGGGCGCGGCTCAAGGTGGAAGTTTCGATCTTCGGGCGCGCCGTGCCGGTCGATCTGGATTTCGGTCAGGTCGAAAAGGCCTGATCGGATCGGCTCCGAAAGGGGCCGGACATTGGTGGGAGGCGAGGGCGGCTTAGCCGGCCGCCGGATCCGGACCACCAGACTGCAACCGCCGGCATGACCGGCAACGAAACAGAGGCAGACGAGAATGGCTAAGAAAATTGCAGGCCAGCTCAAGCTCCAGGTCGCAGCGGGATCGGCAACGCCGTCGCCGCCGATCGGCCCGGCGCTTGGTCAGCGCGGCATCAACATCATGGAATTCTGCAAGGCGTTCAACGCGCAGACCCAGGAAATGGAAAAGGGATCGCCGATTCCGGTGGTCATCACCTATTACCAGGACAAGTCGTTCACCTTCGCGATGAAGACCCCGCCGGTGAGCTTCTTCCTCAAGAAGGCCGCCAACCTCAAGTCCGGCTCGAAGGAGCCCGGCAAGGTTTCGGCCGGAACGATCGATCGCGCCAAGGTGCGCGAGATCGCCGAGAAGAAGATGAAGGATCTGAACGCCAACGACGTCGACGCAGCGATGCGCATGGTCGAAGGCTCCGCCCGTTCGATGGGCCTGGAAGTGGTGGGCTGACGTCATGGCGAAGATTGCAAAGCGAGTTGCCAAGTCCCGCGAGGGCATTGACCGCGACATGAACTACGCGCTGGCGGACGCCGTGAAGCTGCTCAAGGAGCGCGCCACGGCCAAGTTCGACGAGACGATTGAGGTCGCAATGAACCTCGGCGTCGATCCGCGCCACGCCGACCAGATGGTGCGCGGCGTCGTCAACCTGCCCAACGGCACCGGCCGCACCGTGCGCGTCGCGGTGTTTGCGCGCGGCGCCAAGGCTGAGGAAGCCACCGCCGCCGGCGCCGACATCGTCGGCGCGGAAGACCTGGTCGAAGTCGTGCAGAAGGGCGAAATCAATTTCGACCGCTGCATCGCCACGCCGGACATGATGCCGCTGGTCGGCCGTCTCGGCAAGGTGCTCGGCCCGCGCGGCATGATGCCGAACCCCAAGGTCGGCACCGTGACGATGGACATCGCCGGCGCGGTCAAGGCGTCGAAGGGCGGCGCGGTCGAGTTCCGCGTCGAGAAGGCCGGCATCGTGCAGGGCGGCGTCGGCAAGGCGTCGTTCGACCAGAAGGCGCTGGAAGAAAACATCCGCGCCTTCGCCGACGCGGTGATCAAGGCCAAGCCGTCTGGCGCCAAGGGCAACTACGTCAAGAAGGTGTCGCTCACCTCGACGATGGGCCCGGGCCTGAAGGTCGACGTCGCGACGCTGGCGGCGAGCTGATAGATTGAGGAACAGGCAACAAACGCCTGTTCCAGATAAGAATTCCGGTCTCCGGGAAATTTCCCGGGGCCGGATGTCGGAAGGAGACTTCCGGCTTCCTGTCCGAGATTGCAGGCGGATTTTCAGGTTTAGGCCTGGTCCTTAATTCGCATGGGCCTGCATGAGACGGGGTCGACCCAACAAGGAGCGAATGCTCCCGGCTGGTTCGAACCGTGTTTGCCTTTTGTCAGCCAGGCGGGTTCCGTCCGGCGAAAAGGGGACAGGATCCTCGAGCGTCGTTCGGGGACCCTCATTTTGGGTGTCCCGCGCGGCAAAAGGCAACCGGCTGTCATTGCGCAACAATGGCGGCCAACTGGAGATAGGCAGTGGATAGAGCGGAAAAACGCGAGCTCGTCACGGAACTGAACGGCGCATTCAAGAGCGCCGGCTCGGTCGTCGTGGCCCACTATGCCGGTATCACCGTGGCGCAAATGAACGACTTCCGGTCGAAAATGCGCGCAGCGGGCGGCACCGTCAAAGTCGCGAAGAACCGTCTCGCCAAAATCGCCCTTCAGGGTACGGAATCGGAGAACATCGTCAGCCTGTTCACAGGCCAGACGATCATCGCCTATTCCGACGATCCCGTTACGGCGCCGAAGGTCGCTTCCGAGTTCGCCAAGGCGAACGAGAAGCTGGTCATTCTCGGCGGCGCGATGGGCGCAACGTCTCTCAACGCCGACGGGGTCAAGGCTCTCGCCTCGCTGCCGTCGCTTGATGAACTGCGCGCCAAGCTTGTCGGCATGATTCAGACGCCGGCAACCAGGATCGCAGGCGTTGTCCAGGCACCGGCGGCTCAGCTCGCCCGGGTGTTTGGCGCGTATGCCCGAAAGGACGAGGCGGCATGAGGCCGTTCCTCGCTGTCACCAATACACGAACATTCGAACCATCAAAGGAAGTGAAAAATGGCTGATCTGGCTAAGATCGTTGAAGACCTGTCGAGCCTGACCGTCCTCGAGGCGGCCGAGCTGTCGAAGCTGCTCGAAGAGAAGTGGGGCGTTTCGGCTGCTGCTCCGGTTGCAGTCGCCGCCGCCGGCGGCGCTGGCGCCCCGGCTGCCGCCGTTGAAGAAAAGACCGAATTCGATGTCGTCCTGGCTGCCGCCGGTGAGAAGAAGATCGAGGTCATCAAGGAAGTACGCGCCATCACTGGCCTGGGCCTCAAGGAAGCCAAGGACCTGGTCGAAGGCGCTCCGAAGACCGTCAAGGAAGCCGCGTCCAAGGCCGACGCCGACAAGATCAAGGCTCAGCTCGAAGCTGCTGGCGCCAAGGTCGAACTGAAGTAATGCGTTGCCGGCGGGCGGTTGCCGCCCGCCGGCTTCCCGCTGGACGTCCGCGTCCGGCGATCGAGCAAGAACCCTATTTCCGAAGGCTCGAAACAGCCTTCCGAAATCGGGTTTTTCCCGTTTGAACTAGCCGCCGCCCGCCTGCGGGACGAGACGGCCAAGACAAGCCGAGTATGGCAACAAGGAGCGACGATGGCCCAGACCCAAACGTTCAACGGTCGCAGGCGAGTTCGCAGCTTTTTCGGAAAGATCCCGGAAGTTGCGGAAATGCCGAACCTCATCGAGGTGCAGAAGGCGTCTTACGACCAGTTTCTGATGGTCGACGAGCCTAAAGGCGGTCGTCCGGACGAAGGATTGCAGGCGGTGTTCCGGTCGGTGTTCCCGATTTCGGACTTTTCCGGCGCGTCGATGCTCGAATTCGTCAAATACGAATTCGAAGCGCCGAAATTCGACGTCGATGAGTGCCGTCAGCGCGACCTGACCTACG
>DDFA01000074.1:0-1128 GCA_002336975.1 Phyllobacteriaceae bacterium UBA1940 | reverse complement strand
GCGTCATCGTCTCGCAGATGCACCGGTCGCCGGGCGTCTTCTTCGACCATGACAAGGGCAAGTCGCACTCGTCGGGCAAGCTGCTGTTCGCCGCCCGCGTCATCCCCTATCGCGGCTCGTGGCTCGACATCGAGTTCGATTCCAAGGATGTCGTGCACGCCCGCATCGACCGTCGCCGCAAGATCCCCGTCACCAGCCTGCTGATGGCGCTGGGCATGGACGGCGAGGAGATCCTGTCGACCTTCTACAACAAGATCACCTATGAGCGCGACGGCGACGACTGGCGCATTCCGTTCTCGCCGGAGCGTTTCCGCGGCCGCAAGGCTGTCACCGACCTGGTCGACGCCGACACCGGCGAAGTCGTGGTGGAAGCCGGCAAGAAGATCACCGTTCGCCAGGCCAAGCAGTTGGCCGAGAAGGGGCTGAAGGCGATCAAGGCGACGCTGGACGACCTGATCGGCACCTACATCGCCGAGGACATCGTCAACCCGGAAACCGGCGAGATCTATCTCGAGGCCGGCGACGAGCTCGACATGACCGTCGACGCCAAGGGCGTTCGCAAGGGCAATCTCCTCGACCTGATCGAGTCCGGCGTCACCGAGATCGACGTGCTCGACATCGACCATGTCAATGTCGGCGCCTATATCCGCAACACGCTGGCCATCGACAAGAACGAAAGCCGCCAGGACGCGCTGTTCGACATCTATCGCGTCATGCGCCCCGGCGAGCCGCCGACGCTGGACACGGCGGAAGCCATGTTCAAGTCGCTGTTCTTCGATCCCGAGCGCTACGACCTGTCGGCTGTCGGCCGCGTCAAGATGAACATGCGGCTTGAGCTCAAGGCCGAGGACACCGTGCGCGTGCTGCGCAAGGAAGACATCCTGGCCGTGGTCAAGACGCTGGTCGAGCTGCGCGACGGCAAGGGCGAGATCGACGACATCGACAATCTCGGCAACCGCCGCGTGCGTTCGGTCGGCGAGCTGATGGAAAACCAGTACCGCGTCGGGCTGCTGCGCATGGAGCGCGCGATCAAGGAGCGCATGAGCTCGATCGAGATCGACACCGTCATGCCGCAGGACCTGATCAACGCCAAGCCTGCGGCTGCCGCCGTGCGCGAGTTCTTCGGCT
>DDFA01000107.1 GCA_002336975.1 Phyllobacteriaceae bacterium UBA1940 | reverse complement strand
CATCGTGCCCGGCGCGCACGGTTCCGACGGCGGCGGCTCGGTGCGCATTCCGGCCTCGTCCTGCGGCCTGTTCGGCTTCAAGGCGACGCGGGCGAGGCTGCCCGACGGCCCCTATGCCGGCGAGGGCTGGGCCGGCATGGCGATCGACGGTTTCCTCACCCGTTCGGTGCGCGACACCGCCGCGCTGCTCGACGCCACGCAGGGGCCGGATCTCGGCGCACCCTATGTCGCGCCGGCGCTCGACGCCTCGTTCGCCAATGCGCTGGAGCGCAATCCGCAAGGGTTGCGGGTGGCCTTGCTGACCACCTCGCTGACCGGCCAGCCGATCCATGGAGAATGCGTTGCGGCGGCCGAAAACGCCGCGCGGCTGCTCGAACGCATGGGCCATCATGTCGAGCCTGCCCGGCCCGACGCCGACACGCGCGGCATGATGGCGGCCTGGACCAGGATCGTCGCCTGCGGCTCCGCCCTGTCGGTCCGTTCGGCGCTCGCCAAGCGCGGCCTGTCGCTGGCCGACGCGCCGATCGAGACCATCGCCCGCTCCGCCGTCGCCTATGCCGAAACCGTCTCCGGCGCCGACTATCTCGAGGCGATCAACAAGGTGCACGCCTATGGCCGCGAACTGGCGGCGTTCTTCGAGGACTACGACATCCTGCTGACGGCGACGCTGGCCGAGCCGCCCGCCGTCATCGGCCGCTTCAACCATGCCGCCGGCGACTATGTCGACTACCGGATGGGGCCGGGCCGGGTGTTCGACTATTCGCCCTACACCGCCGCGTTCAACGCGTCTGGCCAGCCGGCCGCGTCGCTGCCGCTGCACTGGACGGCCGACGGCCTGCCGGTGGGCGTCCACCTTGCCGCCGCCTATGGCCGCGACGAGATGCTGATGGGGCTGTGCGCCCGCATCGAGGAGGCGGCGCCCTGGTTCGACCGGCGGCCGCCGCTGCGCTACGCCGCGCCGCGCTGATAGGTGATCTGGCCGCCGCAGACGGTGGTCGCGACCCTGGCCCCGGCGATCTCATCGCCCGGAACCTGTGCGATGTCGCGGTCGAGCACCACGATGTCGGCCAGCATGCCCGGCTTCAGCACGCCCTTGCGGTCTTCGGCGAATTCGGTGAAGGCGCCGTCGCGGGTGAAGCCGGCGATCGAATTCACCAGGCCCTGGCGCTGGTCCGGCGCGCCGTCGAAGGTCGGTTTGCAGGTCATCGCGGTGGCGACGCCCAGCAGCGGGTCGAGCGGCGCCACCGGCCAGTCGGACGCAAACACCAGCCGCGCGCCGGTGTCGCGGATGGTTTGCCAGGCATAGGCGGATTTCATCCGCTCGCGCCCGACCAGCGACAGGATCGGCTCGGCCGGATAATAACCGCCCGGCGCATGGGTCGGCTGCATCGACGCCAGCACCCCAAGCCCGGCGAAACGGCGCAGGTCCGACGGCAGCAGCATCTCGATATGTTCGATGCGGTGACGGCTGTCGCGGCGGCCATTGGCGCGCCGCGCCGCCTCGTAGCCGTTCAGGGTGCGGTTGACCGCCTTGTCGCCGATGGCGTGGACGGCGATCTGCAGGCCGAGCCTGTCGGCCTCGACGCAGATCGCGTCGAACTCGTCCTGCTCGAAATAGGACATGCCGCTCTGACCCGGCAGGCCGCAATAGTCCTCGACCATGTGGGCGGTGGTCGATTCGATGACCCCGTCCATGAACATTTTGACGAAACCGCCCTTCAGCTGGTCCGAGTTCCAGCGCCGGCGCATCTCGACGCCCTTGCCGAGTTGCGACAGCGACATGCCCGGCAGCATGCGGAAGGGAACATAGCCGCGCACGATCATCCCGCCGTCGCGCTCGATCTCTTCGAGCAGGCCGAACTGGTAGAAATTGCCATCCATGTTGTGGAAACTGGTGACGCCGAGCGAGGCGCAATAGGCGAGCGCCGCGCGCAGCGTCTGCTTGTCGACCTCGCGCTGCGCCGCGTTCGGCTCGGTCTTCGGTTCGTGGCCGGACAGGCCGAGCATGTCGCGGCCGCCGGTCGGGGTCAGCGCGTTGACCGGCGCGAACGCCTCGAACTCGCGCAGTTCGCCCGTCGCCATGCCGTCCGCGCCCATGACGATCTCGTTGCCGGGCGGCACGTCGCGGCCGTGAAGAATGCCGGCGGCGGCCAGCGCCGCGGTGTTGGCCCACATGGTGTGATGATCGGAGGCAAACAGCGCCAGCGGCCGATCCGGCAGCACGCGGTCGAGCAGATGCCGGGTCATCGGCTGGTCGTCTCCGAACATGAAATAGGCGGCCTGCTCGACCATCAGCATCGCCGCGCCGGGGTCGGCGGCGGCGCGGGCGCGCACGGCGGACGCAATCGCGTCGAAACCGGTGACGCCGGCCAGCGACAGGCTGTTCAGCTGCGCGCCGCCGGCAAACAGATGAATGTGGCTGTCGATGAAGCCCGGCAGCACCGATGCGCCGCCGGCGTCGATGCGGCGCGTCGCCGGCGTGGCGAACTGGTTCACGTCGCTCCGGTCGCCGACCGCCAGGATGCAGCCGCCCGAAGTCGCAACCGCGTCCGCGCGCGGCCTGTCGTCGTCCATCGTCAGGACACGGGCATTTTCGATGATCAGGTCAGCGTGGTTCATTTGGGTCTCCGCCTCTCATGAATAGCGTTCAGCCTTGCCGGAAGCCAAGCGGTCACATAGGCTGTCATCAATAAAGGGAACCGGGGGCTTTTTTGGCCCCTGCTCGAACAAGACAAAAATGGGTGGTGCCAGCATGCCGGAGCATTCCGGGGCAGACGCAAAGCACGTCGCGATCGAAGCCAGGAACATCGTCAAGACATTCGGCGCGGGTCCTGGCGCGATGCGGGCGCTGGACAATGTCTCGGTTGCGATCCGCGAGAACGAGTTCTTCACGCTGCTTGGCCCGTCGGGGTGCGGCAAGACCACCCTGCTCAGGCTGATCGCCGGGTTCGAATATCCGACCGAAGGCGCGATCCTGCTCTATGGCGACGACATCGCCGGGCTGCCGCCGTTCAAGCGGCCGGTCAACACCGTGTTCCAGAGCTATGCCCTGTTTNNTGGCGCAGAACATCGCCTTCGGGCTCGAAATGCTCGGGCGGCCGAAGGACGAGATCGCCGCGCGGGTGTCCGACATGCTGGCGCTGGTCCACATGGACAAGCTCGGCGACCGGCGCACCGACCAGATTTCCGGCGGCCAGGCGCAGCGGGTGGCGCTGGCCCGGGCG
>DDFA01000091.1 GCA_002336975.1 Phyllobacteriaceae bacterium UBA1940 | reverse complement strand
ACAGGCCCGTGGCGTCGAATGCGGTCAACGCCGCGGCGCCGTCGGTGATGACGCCGCCCGCCAGTCCGGCGGCGAGCAGCCGCGCCGCCAGTTCCGTCACCGCCGTCTCGCGCGTCAGCCTGGTCAGCGCGGCGGCTTCCTTGCGGTTGACGAACAGGCAGTCGACCCGGTCGAGCAGTCCAGCCAGCCGCACCACCTTGGCCGGCGAAATGCCGATGGCGTAGCGTTTGGCGGCCGGTGGCCCGGAGGTCGCGAGTTCCAGCGCGGCGGCNNGGCAAATTGGCGTCGCACAGCACCGCGTCGGCCGCCTTGATGGCGTCGCGGCAGGCGTTGCGCCGCAACTGCCGCGAAAACTGGTCGTACAGCCCCATGTCGGCGAAGCCGACGATCAGATCGCCCGACTGGTCGATGATCGCGGTGTAGCTGGCGCTGGCGCGGTCGAGGAACACCGCCGAACGGTCGTCGATCCGCTCCGCCACGATGGTGCGGGCGATCGCGTCTCCCACCGTGTCTCCGCCGCGCAGCGAGATGAGCTGGCCCGCAACGCCCAGCCGCACCGCCGCCCTGAGCGCGTTGAACACGACGCCGCCAATCTCCTCGCGCATCGCGCCGGGGTTCGATGCGCCGGGATGATAGTCGCCAAGCACTTGCCCGCGCCGATCGATATGGGCGCCGCCGATGGCGAGCAATACCGGTCTGTTTCTTGTAGGAGTCATGCCCTGGCGGAAGATCTGTCGGCGGACGCTTTGTCGCGGTGATTCAATCTAGCCCCAAAACGGTCGGGCGGCGCGGCCAAAAAAAAAGCAAGGCCGCGATGGCCTTGCAAATGAACGCGTCCGATCTGTTCCGTGTTTGGCGGCAGCGTGTAATCGCGCCTAGATCGCATCCTCCCANNGTCACGCAGAATTTTGCTTTCTAACATTGCGTGACATGCTGCACCGCACAAAGAATAGGCGGACGGGACGGCGGCTGCGGCGCGGCGAAGTTGCGGTTTCCTTGCCGCCTTGAAATCGCTATGAAGCCACGCAACCGTCCACCGCGCGCGGCCGATTCCGGTCGCTTGCCCCCCAATCGGAATCTCACATGCGTCTGTCGCGATACTTTCTGCCGATCCTGAAGGAGAACCCCCGGGAAGCCGAGATCGTGTCGCACCGGCTGATGCTGCNNATGCTGCGCGCCGGCATGATCCGCCAGCAGGGGCAGGGCTCGTTCACCATGCTGCCGCTTGGCAAGCGGGTGCTCGACAAGGTCTGCAACATCATCCGCGAGGAACAGAACCGCGCCGGCGCGCTGGAAATCCTGATGCCGACCATCCAGTCGGCGGAACTGTGGCGCGAAAGCGGCCGCTACGACGCCTATGGCAAGGAGATGCTGCGCATCAAGGACCGCCAGGAGCGCGAATTGCTCTACGGGCCGACCAATGAGGAGATGGTGACGGAAATTTTCCGCTCCTACGTCAAGTCCTACANNGCCGCGAGTTCCTGATGAAGGACGCTTATTCCTTCGACCTCGACTATGACGGCGCGCGCGCCGCCTACAACCGTATGTTCGTCTCCTATCTGCGCACCTTCGAGCGCGTCGGGCTGAAATCGGTGCCGATGCGCGCCGACACCGGCCCGATCGGCGGCGACCTGTCGCACGAGTTCATTGTGCTGGCCGAGACCGGCGAAAGCCAGGTGTTCTGCCAGAAGGAGTTTCTGGAATACCAGGTGCCCGGCGAAGATGTGAACTATGACGACGACGCCGGGATCGCCGGCATCGTCAAGAAGTGGACGACGCCGTACGCGGCCACCGACGAGATGTTCGACGAGGCCGCCTGGGCAAAGATCCCGGCCGACGACAAGGTGTCGGCGCGCGGCATCGAGGTCGGCCACATTTTCCATTTTGGCGAAAAATACTCGAAGCCGATGGGCGCCAAGGTGCAGGGCCCCGACGGCAAGGAGCATTTTGTCTCGATGGGCTCCTACGGCATCGGCCCCACCCGCCTGATCGCGGCGATCATCGAGGCCAGCCATGACGAGGCCGGAATCATCTGGCCCGAATCCGTCGCGCCGTTCGATGTCGTCATCATCAACATGAAGACCGGCGACGCCGAATGCGACCGCGTCTGCGAACAGCTTTACGCCGCCCATCAGGCCGCCGGGCTCGATGTGCTCTATGACGACACCGACCAGCGCGCCGGCGGGAAATTCGCCACCGCCGACCTGATCGGCATTCCCTGGCAGGTGATTGTCGGGCCGCGCGGCGTTGCCGTCGGCGAGGTCGAGGTCAAGCGCCGCTCGACCGGCGAGCGCGACGTCAAGCCGATCGCGACGCTCATTGCGTCGCTGAAGTCCGCCGCATGACGGACGTCGTCGCCGACAGCCCGGCCGCGCCGGTGGCCCCCGCCCTGACGGTCGGCGCCGGACCGTTCTCGGCGTTCGAGCGCATGGTCGCCTGGCGCTACCTGCGCGCCAAGCGCCGCGAGGGCGTCACCTCCTGGGTCGCCGTCATCTCGTTTCTCGGCATCATGCTCGGCGTCGCCACGCTGATCGTGGTGATGAGCGTCATGAACGGTTTCCGCGCTGAACTGCTCGACCGCATTCTCGGCGTCAACGGCCATATCATCCTGCAGCCGATCGACCGCCAGTTCGATGATTACGAGCAGGTGGCGGCGCGCATCAACAAGGTCGATGGCGTCAAGTTCGCGGTGCCGATGGTCGAGGGCCAGGTGATGGCGCAGGGGCCGAGCGGAACCGGCGGAACCGGCGCGGTGGTCAAGGGCGTGCGCGCCGCCGATCTCGCAAAAATGACATTTGTCTCCGGCAATCTGCAGCAGGGCACGTTCGACAATTTCGATGCGTCGGAGGGCGTCGCGGTCGGCTCGCGCATGGCCGAAAATCTCGGCCTGTCGCTGGGCGATCTGGTGACGCTGATTTCGCCCGACGGCGACGTCACCCCGATCGGCACCACCCCGCGCGTCAAAGCCTATCCGGTCGTCGCCATCTACGAGATCGGCATGAGCGAATATGATTCGCTGCTGGTGTTCATGCCGCTCCAAGAAGCGCAGCTGTTTTTCAATTCCGAGGGCGTCGCCCAGACGATGGACATTTTTGTCGACAATCCCGACCTTGTCGACGAGTTGAAGGAGCCGATCGAGGCCGCCGCCCAGCGGCAGGTGTTTTTGACCGACTGGCGGTTCCGCAACCAGACCTTCTTTTCCGCGCTTCAGGTCGAGCGCAACGTCATGTTCATGATCCTGTCGCTTGTGGTGCTGGTGGCGGCGCTCAACATCATTTCCGGACTGATCATGCTGGTGAAGGACAAGAGCCACGACATCGCCATCCTGCGCACCATGGGCGCGACCAGAAGCGCCATCATGCGCATCTTTGTCATGACCGGCGCCGCCGTCGGCATCGCCGGCACCGTCGCCGGCGTCGTGCTCGGCTACATCATCTGCATCAATGTCGAAACCATCCGCCAGTTCTTCTCCTGGCTGTCGGGCGCCATCCTGTTCAATCCGGAACTCTATTTCTTGTCGCGGCTGCCGGCCAAGATGGATATCAACGAGGTCCTGATGGTGGTGGCGATGGCGCTGGTGCTGACCTTCTTCGCCTGCATCGTGCCGGCCTGGCGCGCCGCCAAACTCGATCCTGTCGAGGCGCTGCGATACGAATGAATACGACCGACGCCATCCTCGCGCTTCACGGCGTCGAACGCTTCTACATGCAGGGCGACCGCAAGCTGGTCATCCTCGACGGCGCCGATTTTGTGCTGCATCCCGGCGAACTGGTGGCGCTGGTGGCGGCGTCGGGCACCGGAAAATCGACGCTGCTGCACACCGCCGGCCTGCTCGAGCGGCCCAATGCCGGCCAGGTGATGCTCGCCGGCCGCGACTGCGGCTCGTTGTCCGACGATCAGCGCACCGCCATCCGCCGCAACGAGGTCGGCTTCGTCTACCAGTTCCATCATCTCTTGCCGGAGTTTTCGGCGCTGGAAAACGTGATGATGCCGCAACTGGTGAAGGGCCTGCCGCGCGACGAGGCGGCCAGCCGCGCCGCCGAACTACTCGACTATATGAAGCTCGGCGCGCGCGCCCAGCACCGGCCGGGCGAACTGTCGGGCGGCGAGCAGCAGC
>DDFA01000021.1 GCA_002336975.1 Phyllobacteriaceae bacterium UBA1940 | reverse complement strand
GGGCGGCGCGGTGCTGGACGGGCGCGACATCGGCACCGTGATCTGCCCGGATGCCGAGGTGAAGCTGTTCGTGACCGCCAGCGCCGAGGTGCGCGCCCGCCGCCGCTGGCTGGAGCTGGGAGGCAAGGACGCGCCAAAACCCTATGACGCCGTTCTGGCCGAGGTGATCGAGCGCGATGACCGCGACATGAACCGCGCCGATGCGCCCCTGCGCCCCGCGCCCGATGCGGTGGTGATCGACACCTCGTCCCTGACCGCCGCCGAGGCGATCGACATGGCCACCGCCCGGATCGGGGCGGCGATTGCCGCCAAGACCGGCCCGGCGCGGATTGTTTTTCACCTGACGCCCAAGAACCTTGAAGTCTGGCCCGGGATTCGCCGCCCGCCGCTGGCCAACCGCATGATCGAGGCATTGGCGGGTTATGATCTGGACATCTCTGCCGTGCTGCGGCGCGAGGTTTTTCGCAATCCCGACCATGCGCGGGCCGATGGCGACCTGCATCTGATCGAGGGCGGGCAGGTAACCCGCAACGGTTGGCTGAACATCGCGCTGGCCTATCTGCAAGGCTATTTTCACGTTGATCCCGAAGGCACGCTGGCCGACAGCTCTGCCCGTCATGCGGTGTTTGATGCGGCAACGGTGGATGCGGCGGCCGCGCGCGCATTTTGCGACGGGTTGCGCCAACGGTTCGTTCAGGCGCGCAGGTCGCGCTATAAACAGCCGCGCAAGTTCACCGAGGTGCCGCAAGGCTGCATCGCAGTATTCCTGCAAGGGATCGAGCCGTCGAACCTGGCCCAGCATTTCATGTCATCGGAAGACATGCTGCGCGCGGTGGTTGATGCGGCGGGCGACCGGCCGGTGGTGGTCAAGCTGCACCCCCTTGCCCGCGAGCCGGGGCTGCTCACGCTGGCGCGGCTGGCCGATGACGGGCTGGAACTGCCCCCGCTGGAAGCCAATATCCACGATGTTCTGGCGGCCTGCGATGTGACTGTTTCGTTCAACTCTGCCGCGTCGGTCGAAGGCTTGCTGCATGGCAAGCCCGCTGTCCTGTGCGGGCGGGCCGATTTTGCCCAGTTCGTACAAACCGCCCGCTGCCCCGAGGGTGTGGCTGCCGCCCTGCACCGCGCGCTGGCGGGCCCGCGCGATTTTGACCCCGCGCTCTACTGGTATTTCACCCGGCACACACTGGATATCGACAGCCCTGGCTTTGAAGACCGGCTGTTCGCGCATCTGGCGCGCTTTGGCTTCCCGCGCGAACGCTTTGGCCTGCCACCGCGCTAGATTGCCCGCTTTTGCTTGCCCCCATCCCGCTTTGCCGCTATAGCGCCGCAATCCCGCAGAATGCGCCCGGTTTTCCGGGCTGATTGCCATTGTGGGGCCACCAAAGACCGGCGGAGCCAACCGCATGGCCAGAAAAACCGTGAAAAGGATATAACTCGCATGTGCGCCAAGAACGCTATGGAAGAATTTGAAGCCCTTCTGAAAGAGAGCTTCGAGATTGACACCCCCGAAGAGGGTTCGGTTGTCAAAGGCAAGGTCATCGCCATCGAGGCGGGCCAAGCCATCATCGATGTCGGCTACAAGATGGAAGGCCGCGTCGATCTGAAAGAATTCGCAAACCCCGGCGAACAGCCCAACATCAATGTTGGCGATGAGGTCGAGGTTTATCTGGACCGCGTGGAAAATGCCCGTGGTGAAGCCCAGATCAGCCGCGAAAAAGCCAAGCGCGAAGAAGCCTGGGACCGTCTGGAAAAGGCCTATGCCGCCGAGACCCGCGTCGATGGCGCGATCTTCGGCCGCGTCAAGGGCGGCTTTACCGTCGATCTGGGCGGCGCTGTTGCGTTCCTTCCCGGCTCGCAGGTTGACGTGCGCCCCGTGCGTGACGCAGGCCCACTGATGGGCATGAAGCAGCCGTTCCAGATCCTGAAGATGGACCGTCGCCGCGGCAACATCGTTGTTTCGCGCCGCGCGATTCTGGAAGAAAGCCGCGCCGAACAGCGCGCCGAGGTTATCGGCAACCTGACCGAAGGTCAGATCGTCGATGGCGTGGTCAAGAACATCACCGAATACGGTGCCTTCGTTGACCTGGGCGGTGTTGACGGCCTGCTGCACGTCACCGACATGGCCTGGCGCCGCGTCAACCACCCGACCGAAATGCTCAACATCGGTCAGACGGTCAAGGTGCAGATCATCCGCATCAATCAGGACACCCACCGCATCTCGCTCGGCATGAAGCAGCTCGAGGCTGATCCGTGGGGCGACATCGGCACCAAGTTCCCGATCGGCAAGAAGATCCACGGCACCGTCACCAACATCACCGACTACGGTGCGTTCGTGGAACTGGAGCCGGGCATCGAAGGCCTCATCCACGTCTCCGAGATGAGCTGGACCAAGAAGAACGTCCACCCCGGCAAGATCCTGTCCACGTCGCAGGACGTCGACGTGGTGGTGCTCGAGGTCGACCCGTCCAAGCGCCGCATTTCACTCGGCCTCAAGCAGACGCTGGAGAACCCGTGGGAGGCTTTCGCCCGCACCCATCCGGTCGGCAGCCAGGTCGAGGGCGAGGTCAAGAACAAGACCGAGTTCGGTCTGTTCATCGGCCTCGACGGCGATGTCGACGGCATGGTCCACCTCTCCGACCTCGACTGGTCGAAGCCGGGCGAGCAGGCCATCGAAGAGTACCAGAAGGGCCAGATGGTCCGTGCCCAGGTGCTCGACATCGACATCGACAAGGAGCGCATCTCGCTCGGCATCAAGCAGCTTTCGCGTGACGCGGCCGGCGACGCCGCCGCTTCGGGCGAACTGCGCAAGAACGCCGTCGTCACCTGCGAAGTGACCGGCGTCAAGGATGGCGGCATCGAGGTTCGTCTGGTGGATTCGGGTCTCGACTCGTTCATCAAGCGCTCCGACCTGTCGCGCGACCGCGACGAGCAGCGCCCCGAGCGTTTCTCGGTCGGCCAGAAGCTCGACGCCCGCGTCATCGCCTACGACAAGAAGATCCGCAAGGTGCAGGTCTCGATCAAGGCGCTGGAGATCGCCGAGGAGAAGGAAGCCGTCGCGCAGTACGGTTCGACCGACTCCGGCGCGTCGCTGGGCGACATCCTCGGCGCCGCCCTCAAGAAGCAGGGCAACTGATCGTTCGTCCCGCGGCGACGCGCGGGGCGCAGGTCAGGCGGGCAAGGCCGCCGCCCGGCGGCCTTCACCGGCGGGAATCGCGCGGGGAAACCCGCTGCTCTGAAAAACAACAACCCGCTGGCAGCCTTGCCGGCGGGTTTTTTGTTACCGCCTGCGGCGGCGGCCGCCCCGTCACTGCCGCCCCGTCACTGAGGCGCCGCGCCGCGGAACCCGCAATCCAGGCAGATCACTAGTGCGCCTCGTCCCAGTTGTGCGCCGCGCGGGCGTCGACCTGCAGCGGAACCTTCATATGCGCCGCCGGCATCGGGGCATTCTCCATCACTTCGACGATGACGGGAATGGCCTTGTCGACATCGCCTTGCGGCGCTTCGAAGATCAGTTCGTCATGCACCTGCAACAGCATGCCCACCGTGTCGAGCTTTGCTCCAGCCAGCGCCGCGTCCATGCGGATCATGGCGCGGCGGATGATGTCGGCGGCGGTGCCTTGCAGCCGCGCATTGGTCGAGGCGCGTTCGTTGAAGGCGCGCACCGACGGGTTTGGCGACCGGATTTCGGGATAGTGGATGCGGCGTCCAAAGATCGTCTCGACATAGCCGTCGCGCCGCGCCGCCTCCTTGGTCTCGTCGATATAGTCGCGGATGCCGGGGAAGCGTTCGAAGTATTTCTTGATGTAGTCGGCCGCCTCCTCACGCGGGATCGACAGCTGGTTGGCCAGCCCGAAGGCGGAAATGCCGTAGATGATGCCAAAATTGATCGCCTTGGCGCGGCGGCGGATTTCCGGCGGCATGTCCTTGACCGGCACCTGGAACATTTCCGACGCCGTCATGGCGTGGATGTCGGTGCCGTCGGCGAACGCCTGGCGCAATTGCGGAATGTCGGCGACATGGGCAAGCACGCGCAGTTCGATCTGCGAATAGTCCGCCGAGATCAGCAGGTTTCCGGGTTGGGCGACGAACGCCGTCCGGATCTTGCGCCCTTCGGCGGTGCGCACCGGAATGTTCTGCAGGTTCGGATCGGACGACGACAGCCGGCCGGTCGTGGTCGAGGCCAGCGCGTAGGAGGTGTGCACCCGGTGCGTCTGGGGATTGACGAAGCCGGGCAGCGCGTCGGTATAGGTCGATTTCAGCTTGGTCAGCTGCCGCCAGTCGACGATTTTCCGCGGCAGTTCGTGCCCCTCGGCGGCGAGCTCTTCAAGCACCTGCGCCGAGGTCGACCACTGGCCGGTCTTGGTCTTGGCGCCGCCGGGCAGGCCCATCCGCCCGAACAGGATGTCGCCGAGCTGTTTCGGCGAACCGATGTTGAATTTCTCGCCGGCCAGCGCGTTGATCTCGTCTTCCAGCCGCGCCGCGCCCTGCGCCAGCTCGCCCGACAGTCGGCTGAGAATCTGCCGGTCGATCGAAATGCCGCGCTGCTCCATCTCGGCCAGCACCGGAATCAGCGGCCGCTCCAGCCGCTCATAGACCGAGACCATGGAGTTGGCGGCCAGCCGCGGCTTCAGCACCCGCCACAGCCGTAGCGTCACGTCCGCGTCTTCCGCCGCATAGGCGGTGGCCCGGTCGAGCGGCACCTGGTCGAAGGTCACCAGCGACTTGCCCGAGCCCGCCACGTCCTTGAAGGCGATCGTCTTGTGGCCGAGCCACTTTTCCGACAGCGCGTCCATGCCGTGGCCGCCGCCCGTGCCGCCGTCGAGCACGTAGGACAGCAGCATCGTGTCGTCGAACGGCCGCACGTCGACGCCGTGGCGGTTCATCACAACCAGGTCGTATTTGAGATTCTGGGCGATCTTCAGCACAGCCGGGTCTTCGAGCAGCGGCTTGATCGCCGCCAGCGCCTCACGAACCGGGATCTGGCCTTCGACCAGCCCGCCGCCCAGCAGATCGCCGACGCCGATCCTGTGGCCGAGCGGCACGTAGCAGGCCCGGCCGGGCGCGGTCGCCAGCGAAAAGCCGATCAGGTCCGCCTGCATCGGGTCGAGCGAATTGGTTTCGGTGTCGAAGGCGACGACGCCGAGGTCGCGCGCTTCGTCCACCCATCGGTTCAGTTCGGCGAGGTCGGTGACGCAGGCATAGGAACCGGTGTCGAATCCCGTGTTCACGGCCTCGGCGGCGCGCTGCATCGCAAGCCGGGCCGGGGACCTCTCCTCTCCTTGAGAAGGCGGGTCGGAGCGCAGCTCCGGCGTGGGGTGAGCGGTGTTTCCACCTACACCCGCGACGCTTCGCGGCGCGACCTCCCCCCTCAAGGGGGAGGTTTCACCCGCGCCGACATCTGGTCCGTGCGCCTCGCCGGTCTCGACGATGACGGTTGCCGGCTCCACCTCGGCCGCGTCGGTGCCGCTGGCTTCGGCCACGCGCCGGGTCAGCGTCGTGAACTCCATCGCCTTGAGGAACGAGATCAGCTTCGGCCCGTCCGGCGGCTGCAGCACGAAGTCGGACAGCGGCTCGACGCCCGGCACATCCTGCTTCAGCCGCACCAGCTCGCGCGAGATCAGCGCCTTGTCGCGGTTCTCGATGATCGATTCGCGCCGCTTCTGCTGCTTGATCTCGGTCGCGCGCGCCAGCAGCGTGTCGAGGTCGCCATATTCCTCGAGCAGCAGCGCCGCCGTCTTCGGCCCGATGCCCGGCACACCCGGCACATTGTCGACCGAGTCGCCGGTCAGCGCCTGAAGATCGACCATCTTTTCCGGCGGCACGCCCCATTTCTCGATCACTTCCGGGACGTTGATCTCCTTGTCCTTCATTGGGTCGTACATCGACACCGCCGACCCCACGAGCTGCATCAGGTCCTTGTCCGACGAGATGATCGTCGTATCGCCGCCGGATTCGGCGGCCATCCGCGCATAGGTGGCGATCAGGTCGTCGGCCTCGAAGCCCTCCATCTCGATGCAGGGCAGGTTGAAGGCCAGCGTCGCCTGCCGGATCAGGCCGAATTGCGGCACCAGATCTTCCGGCGGCGCCGAGCGGTTGGCCTTGTATTCGGGATAGAGTTCGTTGCGAAACGTCTTGGACGAATAGTCGAAGATCACCGCGAAATGGGTCGGCGTCACCCCGACATCGGTGTTGCGCGCGTCCTGCAGCAGCTTCCACAACATGTTGCAGAAGCCGGCAACCGCATTGACCGGCAGCCCATCGGATTTGCGGTTCAGCGGCGGCAAAGCGTGATAGGCCCGGAAAATATAGCCCGAGCCGTCGATGAGAAAGAGATGGTCGCCTTTTTTCATGGCGCAGGATTAGCGCGCCGTCCGCGCCCGGTCCATCTTTAAGCCTCGCTCTACCGTCAGATACTGACGGTCGTCGCGGCCGGCCATTCACGGCAACGTTACAAAGATGTAATCCCCCACGCCCTTGATTTGCCACGTTCGGGGAACCAAATCCGGGTCATCGACATTGATTGTCGAGTTCGGTTTAGGCCCGTCCCCCGCCTGTTCCGGACAACAGCGGCAGCCTCATCCCCCCTCTCCGGGCTGCCGCTCCGTTTTGAGCAGACCGCCACGGCTCCCTCCAGCGTGGCGGTCTTTTCTTTTCCGGCCGCACCACCCGGGTTTTCGACGATCCCGGAGGTTGCGCCGGCCGCCGGCCGGTCCCATCATGGCTCCCAGCCACAGGAGCCCGCCATGAACATCGCCGCCCGCCGCCAGAGCGCGGACAGCCTCCAGTTCGCGCAGCAGCGCGTCGATCTCGCCGCGGCATTGCGTTGGACCGCCCGGCTCGACATGCACGAGGCGGTCGCCAATCATTTCTCTCTGGCGGTCAGCGACGATGGCGCGCAGTTTCTGATCAATCCCAACATGGTGCATTTCTCGCGTGTCAAGGCGTCCGACCTGCTGCTGGTCGACGCCAACGACCTTGCCACCATGAGCCGCCCCGACGCGCCAGACCCGACCGCCTGGGGCCTGCACGGCGCGCTGCACCGGCTGGTGCCGCATGCGCGCTGCGCAATGCATGTCCATTCGCGTTACGCCACCGTGCTGGCCAGCCTTGCCGATTCGACGCTGCCGCCCGTCGACCAGAATTCGGCGATGTTTTTCGGCCGTGTCGTGGTCGACGAAGAATATGGCGGGCTCGCCTTCGAGGAGGAGGGCGCGCGCTGCGCCGCGATGTTTGTCGATCCAAGGAAGAAGGTCATGGTGATGGGCAATCACGGCCTGCTGGTGATCGGCGAAACCGTCGCCGACACGTTTGACCGGATGTTCTATTTCGAGCGCGCCTGCGAAAACTATGTCAAGGCGCTGTGGACCGGCCGCCCGCTGCGGCTGCTCTCGGACAAGGTGGCTGAGACCGTCGCGCGCCAGATGGACAACTATCCCGTCGCCGCCGCACGCAAGCATCTCGAGCAGCTCAAGCTGATCCTCGACGAGGAAGGGTCGAACTATCGCGACTGATCGAATTCGATCAGGAACACGTCGAGCGCCGTCGCGCCGTCGATCTCGATGCGGTCGCCGGGCGCAATGTCGACAATGGCGTCAAACTGTTCGACGCCTGTGGCCGTGTCTGCGAACCGCACGTTCGCCGCGGCGTTGAACACCAGCACCGATAGGCCGGCCTTGCCCGTCGCGATCGCCTGAGACCCGGCGTTCAGCCGCGTCAACTTGTGCGACCACCGGTCCCGCCGGCTCATGGCGTTGAGGTCTACCGTCGCGCCGCCGGTCAGCATGCAGGCGACATCGGCCTCGCCGGCGAAGCGGAACGGCTCGCCGCCCGCCAGCAATGTAACGTCGGCGCCGTCGACATTGAGACGCATGCCTTCGCCCTGCATGACCGCGATCGAGCGGTCGACGCCGGGGAAATGCGAGAACGGACCGTCGGCGGCGACCGTCGCCATCGACACCCGCCACAGAAAGGCGGCGGGGCCGTCAGGGTCGAACGCGGCGATCACCTCGCGGGTTTCGCCCAACCCGTTCTTCCATCGGGTCAGGCGGTGATCGGCGGCGCGCTGCAACCGCATCGTCAATTGCCAAGAATGCCGGGCAGCCTCAGCCCCTTGTCGCGGGCGCAGTCGAGCGCGATGTCGTAGCCGGCGTCGGCGTGGCGCATCACCCCGGTCGCCGGGTCGTTCCACAACACCCGCTCAAGCCGCCGCGCGGCATCCTCCGTGCCGTCGGCGCAGATGACCACGCCCGAGTGCTGGGAGAAGCCCATGCCGACGCCGCCGCCATGGTGCAGCGACACCCAGGTCGCGCCCGACGCGGTGTTGAGCAGCGCATTGAGCAGCGGCCAGTCGGACACCGCGTCCGATCCGTCCTTCATCGCTTCGGTCTCGCGGTTTGGCGAGGCGACAGAGCCGGAATCGAGATGGTCGCGGCCGATCACCACCGGCGCCTTCAACTCGCCCCTGGCGACCATTTCGTTGAAGGCGAGCCCCAGCCGGTGGCGGTCGCCCAGCCCCACCCAGCAGATGCGCGCCGGCAGGCCCTGGAAGGCGATGCGCTCGCGCGCCATGTCGAGCCAGTTGTGCAAATGCGTATTGCCGGGCGTCAGTTCCTTCACCTTGGCGTCGGTCTTGTAGATGTCTTCAGGGTCGCCCGACAGCGCCGCCCAGCGGAACGGGCCGATGCCCTTGCAGAACAGCGGCCGGATATAGGCCGGGACGAAGCCGGGGAAGGCGAAGGCGTTCTCAAAACCCTCGTCCTTGGCGACCTGGCGGATATTGTTGCCGTAGTCGAGCGTCGGCACGCCGGCGTTCCAGAAGCCGACCATCGCCTCGACATGCTCGCGCATCGAGGCGCGCGCCGCCTTCTCCACCGCCTTGGGGTCGCTTTCGCGTTTCGCCCGCCAGTCGGCCATCGTCCAGCCCTTGGGCAGGTAGCCGTTCAGTGGGTCGTGCGCCGAGGTCTGGTCGGTGAGGATGTCGGGCATGACGCCACGGCGCAGAAGTTCGGGCACGATCTCGGCGGCGTTGCCGAGCAGGCCGACCGACTTCGCCTCGCCGGCCTTGGTCCAGCGGTCGATCATCGCCAGCGCCTCATCCAGCGTCGTCGCCTTTTCGTCGACATAGCGGGTGCGCTGGCGGAAATCGATGCGGGTCTCGTCGCATTCGATGGCGAGGCAGCATGCGCCGGCCATCACCGCCGCCAGCGGCTGCGCGCCGCCCATGCCGCCAAGCCCGGCGGTCAGGATCCATTTGCCCTTGAGGTTGCCGCCATAGTGCTGGCGGCCCGCCTCGACAAAGGTCTCGTAGGTGCCCTGCACGATGCCCTGGGTGCCGATATAGATCCAGGACCCTGCGGTCATCTGGCCGTACATCATTAGGCCCTTCTTATCGAGCGCGTTGAAATGGTCCCAGTTGGCCCAGTGCGGCACCAGGTTGGAATTGGCGATCAGCACGCGCGGCGCGTCCTTGTGGGTGCGGAACACGCCGACCGGCTTGCCGGACTGGACCAGCAGCGTCTCGTCCTCGTTCAACGATTTCAGCGTTGCGACGATGGCGTCGAAATCGTTCCAGGTGCGCGCCGCGCGGCCGATGCCGCCATAGACGACGAGTTCGTTTGGGTTCTCGGCCACGTCGGGATCGAGATTGTTCATCAGCATGCGCATCGGCGCTTCGGTCACCCAGCTCTTGGCGGTGATCTCGGCGCCGCGCGGCGCACGAATTTCGCGGATGTTGTGGCGGGGATTGGCGGTCATCGGTTGCTTCCGGTTTTCAGGGTGATCGTTTCGATGTCTGCAAGGATGCGGGCGAGCACGGCGCGCAGGCGCGCCGTTTTGGCGCCGTCGAGCGCAAAGGGCGTGTCTTCGCTCGCCAGATGGCTGATCTGCGCCAGCTCCATCTGGATGGCGTGCACGCCGGTTCCGGGTCTGCCGTAATGGCGGGTCGTCCAGCCGCCGCGAAAGCGGCCGTTGACGACCGATGTGTAGCCTTGAGCGGCGGCGCAGATCCCGGCGACGGCGCGTTCGATCTCGGGCGCGCAGGTTTCGCCATTGTTGGTGCCGATGTTGAAGTCCGGCAGTACGCCATCGAACAGGAATGGACAGCGCGAGCGGATCGAATGGCCGTCATAGACGATGGCGACGCCGTGGAGCGCCTTGACGCGTTCGATCTCCGCTTCCAGCGCCGCGTGATAGGGCCGGTGGAAATTTGCCAGCCGCTTGGCGACGTCGGCGTCGGTCGGCTCCTCGCCGGCAATCCAGATCGGCTGGTTGTCGAAATCGGTCGACGGCACGAGGCCGGTCGTATTCTGGCCTGGATAGAGGCTTTGGCCGGACGGGTCGCGGTTGGCGTCGATGACATAACGGTGGAACGTCGCCCGCACCGTCGTCGCATCGGGCAGCAAGCCGGCATAGAGCTGGTGGATATGCCAGTCGGTGTCGCGCAGCTTCATGCCCTCGGCGTTGAGGCTGAGCGCGATCTCCATCGGCACGCTGGTTCCGGTGTGCGGAAACGCGAGGATGACCGGTGACGAGCCGGAACTCACTTCGACCGGGTTCATCATGCCAGCCCCGGCAGCACGCCCGCGCTGACGCTGGCGTTCAGCGTTCCGTCGCGCACCAGTTCGGCGGCGGCCTCGAGATCGCCGGCCATGTAGCGGTCGACCTCGAGCGTTGCGACGCGGCCGCGAATGGCGGCGATGGCGCGCGCCAGTTCCGGACTGGTCTTGAGCGGCGCGCGGAACTCGACGCCCTGCGCCGCGGTGATCGCCTCGATGCCGACGATCGCCGACAGATTGTCGGTCATCTGCAACAGCCGCCGCGCGCCGTGGCAGGCCATCGACACATGGTCTTCCTGGTTGGCCGAGGTCGGCGTCGAGTCGACCGAGGCCGGGTGCGACATCTGCTTGTTTTCGCTCATCAGCGCCGCCGACGTGACCTCGGCGATCATCAGCCCGGAGTTCAGCCCCGGCTTTTTCGCCAGAAACGCCGGCAAGCCGAACGACAGCGCCGGATCGACCAAGAGCGCGATGCGGCGCTGCGAGATCGCGCCGATCTCGCACACGGCAATGGCGATCTGGTCGGCGGCGAACGCCACCGGCTCGGCGTGGAAATTGCCGCCCGACACCACCGCGCCGTCCGACAGCACCAGCGGATTGTCGGTCACGGCGTTCGCCTCGATCTCCAGCGTCTTCGCCGCCATGCGCAGCAGGTCGAGGCATGCGCCGTCGACCTGGGGCTGGCAGCGGATGCAATAGGGGTCCTGGACGCGCTCGTCGCCTTCCAGGTGCGAATCGCGGATTACGGAGCCGGCCATCAGCGCCCGCAGCGCCGCGGCCGTTTCGATCTGGCCGCGATGGCCGCGCAAGGTGTGGATCTCCTCGACGAAGGGAGCGGACGACCCCATCGCCGCATCCGTCGACAGCGCGCCGGTGATCAGCGCGGCGTTGGCGGCGCGGTGGGCGCGGAACAGGCCGGCGAGCGCCAGCGCCGTCGACACCTGGGTGCCGTTGATCAGGCCGATGCCTTCCTTGGCCGCCAGCACGATCGGTTTCAGCCCGGCGCTGGCGAGCGCCTCGCGCGCCGGCATTTTGGCGCCGCGCCAGAAGGCCTCGCCCTCGCCGATCATGGCGGCGGCCATATGCGCCAGCGGCGCCAGGTCGCCCGACGCGCCGACCGAACCCTTTTCCGGGATCGCCGGAATGACGTCATTGGCCAGCATCGCCTCGATCAGTTCGACCGTCGACGGCTGCACCCCCGACGCGCCGCGCCCCAGCGAAATCAGCTTCAGCGCCATCACCAGCCGCACGATCTCCGGCGCCAGCAGCGCGCCGACGCCGCAGCAGTGCGACAGGATCAGGTTGCGCTGCAGCGTCGCGACGTCCTGCGGCGCGATGCGCACCGAGGCGAGCTTGCCGAAGCCGGTGTTGACGCCGTAGACGGCCTGATCGCCGCCGGCGATCTCGGAGATGCGGGCGGCGGCGCGGGCGATGCCCGGCCGGAAACCGTCGTCGAGCCTGGCCGGCGCGCCGGTGCGGTAGATCGTTTCCAGATCGGCGAGCGAAACCGCGCCGGGATGAAGCGTGATTGTCATGTGTCGTTCCAGCGTATCAGTCGATGCAGCGGGTTGAATCCGATCCGGTAGGCAAGCTCGGCCGGGTCGGAGATGTTCCAGATGGCGATCTCGGCGCGCTTGCCGGGCTCGATCGAGCCGGTCTCGCCGGCAAGGCCGAGCGCTTTCGCCGCATTGATGGTGAATCCCGCCAGGGCTTCCTGCGGCGTCATGCGAAACAGAGTGCAAGCCATATTCATCGCCAGCAGCGGCGAGGTCAGCGGCGACGAGCCCGGATTGGCGTCGGTGGCGAGCGCCATCGGCACGCCGGCCTCGCGCAGCAGCTTCACCGGCGGCGCCTGGGTCTCGCGCAGGAAATAGAACGCGCCGGGCAGCAGCACCGCGACCGAGCCTGACGCGGCCATCGCGGCGACGCCGTCGGCGTCGAGATATTCGAGGTGGTCGGCCGACAGCGCGCCATAGGAGGCGGCGAGTTTCGCGCCGCCGAGACTGGACAATTGCTCGGCGTGCAGCTTGACCGGCAGGCCGAGCGCCTTCGCCCGGTCGAAGACGCGGGCGATCTGTTCTGGCGAAAACGCGATGCCTTCGCAGAACCCGTCGACGGCGTCGACCAGCCCCTCGGCGTGCGCGGCGTCGAGGCCGGGCAGAACGACCTCGTCGATATAGGCGTCGGCGCGGCCCTTGTATTCGGGCGGCGTCGCATGGGCGGCGAGGTATGACGTTTTCACCCGCACCGGCCTGAGTTCGCCAAGGCGGCGCGCGGCGCGCAGCATCTTCAGTTCGTCGGCGACGGTGAGGCCGTAGCCCGACTTGACCTCGACGGTTGCGACGCCTTCGGCGAGCAGCGCGTCGAGCCGCGGCAGCGCCTGCGCTGCCAGTTCGTCCAGCGACCGGGCGCGGGTCTGCGCCACCGTCGAGACGATGCCGCCGCCGGCGCGCGCGATCTCTTCATAGGTCGCGCCCTCCAGCCGCATCTCGAACTCGCGGGCGCGGTTGCCGCCGAACACCAGATGGGTGTGGCAATCGATCAGCGCCGGGGTGGCGACGCGACCGCCAAAATCCTCGCGCTCGACGCCGGCCCAGTCGGCGGGGATCGCGCCGGCAAAGGCGGTGCGGCCGTCTTTGATGCCGATGGCGCCATCGACCGGCTCCCGGCCGGCGCCGGGCGCCATGGTTGCGATGCGCAGATTGTCGAGAATTCGCCGGGCCATCGATTTCGCTTTTCAAGTCTGGACATAATGCTATTATGTCTAGACATATGAAGTCAACAGGGATGATACCGATGCAGACGATTCACGCGCGGCAGGCGCTTCTGGGCGATCGCTGGGGCAGGGACGTCGCGGTCGAGATCGGGGCAAATGGGCGCATCGTCTCTGTCGCCGAAGGCGCGCCGCGCGCTGGAAACGCCTTGCCGGTCGAACTGCTGCTGCCGGCGATGTCCAACCTGCACAGCCACACCTTCCAGCGCGCCATGGCCGGGCTGACGGAACGGCGCGGCCCCTCGCAGCACGATTCCTTCTGGACCTGGCGCGAGGTGATGTACCGTTTCCTCGACGTTCTGACGCCCGACGAGATCGAGGCCATCGCCGCCTATGCGTTCATGGAAATGCTTGAGGCGGGGTTTTCCGGCGCCGCCGAGTTCCACTATCTGCACAACCGGCCAGGCGGCGGGCGCTATGACGACCCCGCCGAACTGGCGGCGCGCATCGCCGCCGCTGCGGGCCGCACGGGCATCGGCCTGACTTTGCTGCCGGTCTATTATGCCCAGGGCGGCGTCGACGGTCGCCCGCTCGCCGGCGGCCAATTGCGCTTCCGTAACGATCTCGCCGGTTTCAACGATCTGATCGGGCGCGTTGACGCCATCGTGGCGCAGCTTTCCGCCGACGCCAATTGGGGGATCGCGCCGCATTCGCTGCGCGCCTCCGGCCGAAGCGATCTCGCCGAACTGGTCCGGCTCGCGCCGGCGCGGCCGCTGCACATGCACATCTCCGAACAGGAAAAGGAAATCGACGAGACCCGCGCGGTCTACGGCGCGCGCCCGGTCGAGTGGCTACTGGGCGAACACGAGATCGACCCGCGCTGGTGTCTGATCCACTCGACCCATCTCGACGCCGGCGAGACCCGGCGGCTTGCCGCATCGGGTGCGGTGGCGGGGCTGTGTCCGATCACAGAAGCCAATCTCGGCGACGGCATTTTCAACGGCGTCTCCTACCTCGGCGACGGGGGTCGGCTGGGCGTCGGCTCGGACTCCAACATCCGTATCTCGGTCGCCGAGGAACTGCGCCAGCTCGATTATTCGCAACGCCTGCGCGACCGGCTGCGCGCCGTGCTGGCCGATCCCGGCCAGTCGGTCGGCGCAAACCTTTATCGTCGGGCGCTTGCCGGCGGCGCGCAGGCGCTTGGCCGCGACGCGGGCGAGATCGCGGTCGGCCGCTGGGCCGACCTTGCGGCGCTCGACCTGCGGCCGCACGGGTTCGGTTCGCTTACCGGCGACGCGGCGCTCGACGCCTATCTGTTCAGCGCCGGCAATGCCGCTGTCGCCGACGTCTGGTCGGCCGGCCGCCATCGCGTCCGCTCCGGCCGCCATGTCGAGCGCGACGCGATCGCGGCGCGCTACGACGCCTGCCTGTCTTCGATCATGGGACGCATCTGATGGCCCAGCGCGCATCCTTCCGCGACATCAAGCAGGAGATGGAACGCCGCATCGCCCGGCGCGAATGGGGTCCGGGCATGCTGATCCCGGGCGAAGAGGAACTGGCGCGCGAATTCGGCTCGGCGCGCGCCACCGTCAACCGCGCCTTGCAGGAACTGGCGCGCGCCGGCGTCGTCGAGCGCAAGCGCAAGTCCGGCACCCGCATCGCGCTGCATCCGGTGCGCGAGGCGCGTTTTGTCATCCCGCTGGTGCGCCAGGAGATCGAGGACGAGGGCGGCGTCTACGGTTACCGGCTGCTGTTGCGCGAGATCGCGCCGGCGCCCGAACTGGTGCGCGCCAAGCTCGACCTCGCCAGGGCGGACAAGATGCTGCATCTGCGCTGCCTTCATATGGCGGATGGTCGGCCCTGGCAGTTCGAAGACCGCTGGATCAACCTGTCGGCCGTGCCCGCCGCCAGAGCGGCGGATTTTTCCGCGACCGGCCCCAATGACTGGCTGGTGACGCACGCCCCGTTCTCGCGCGCCGACTTCGTCTTCAAGGCGGCGCGCGCCGGCGACGGCGAGGCCGAACTGCTGCAATTGCTGCCAGGCGAAGCGGTGTTCGTCGGCGAGCGCACCACCTGGATCGGCAACCAGCCGGTGACATTCGTGCGCATGGTGCATCCGCCATCGCACGAATTGCGCACGTCGCTCTGAATGAAAAAGGGGCGGCCTGCGCCGCCCCTCCAGGCAGTCCGGTTGCAACCGGTCTATTCGATGCCGGTGTGCTGGCCGATCCAGTCCTTGTAGTTGGCGACCCGGGTGTAGATGCCATAGGCGTTGGCGTGGCCGCAGGGCATGTCGGCGTCGAGCGGGCCTTCGCCCCAGCTGACGATGCCGACCTGCATCGGCGTGCCGGCGTCGTCGCCGAACAGCGGCCCGCCGCTGTCGCCTTGACAGGCGTCGCGCGCGCCGTCCGGCTCGCCGGCGCAGATCATATTGCCGGTCAGCGGGTCGCCCATCACCGGCGTCAGGTTGCGGCTCACCTCGTCGAGCGAGCTTTCCGCGAGCCGGAAGCGGCCGAGATAGCGGGACAGCACATATTTCATGTCCTCGGCGTAGATCGACTTGATGCCGGCATTGCAGGTGTCGTTGGGAAACAGCTCCATCTTGGCCTGCAGCAGGTTGCGCGGCATCTCCCCGGTCTCGGTGCGGCCCCATCCGGTCACCGTCACCGGCCCGTGGTCGTCGCTGGCGAACGACAGCTTGATCGGCGCCTCCTTGGCCGGCGTCGCCAGCCTGATCAGCCCCAGATCGTTGTCCATCACGAACGGGTCGTATCCTTCATGCACGATGATCTCGGCGATCGGGTGACGTTCGCCTTCGGCGAGGTCGGTCGCGCCGGTCAGCACCGTAAGCTGTTCGGGCTCCAGCGGCGCGCCGGCATAGACCAGACAATGCGCCGCCGTCAGCACCCATTCCGGCGAGATCAGGCTGCCGCCGCAGAAATGCGCGTTGAGCTGCGATTCCTTGCTGTCGTCCAGCGCGCCCGCCACCAGCAGCGAAACCTGGAACGGAAACTGGCCCGGGTTCGCCGCATAGCCGTTGATGACCCTGTCGCCGCCGGCCTTGTTGGCTTCGGCGCGCGCCTTGGCGACGCGGCCGAACGGATCGATTTCAGAGCGTGGTGTCTTGTCCTGTGCGGACGCAGCCCCGACAAGAACCATGACGCCAGCGGCGACCGCGAGCGCCTGTCGAACAAATCTCGTTGTCAATTGCCTATCTCCTGAGACTGTCATTTCCGGCGAACCGGTCCGCCGGCGCGCCGCCATCATCCCTTGCCTGCCGCGTCGCCAAACCCCTTCGACTGGCGCGACAGGCATCAGGTTCGTCGGCAATCTGGAATTAATTGCGGCGTTGACGCAAGGTGAATTTGGTGCGCCGGTCGGAGATTCGGGCGTGCAGCGGACCTGCCGATCACAAATCCGCGAGAGGTCGGAGCCGCCCACATGACGACGCGATCTCCTTCTTGATTTTCAGCGGGCGAATTCGGGGTGATTTTGATGATGCGTTGGAATGTGGTGGGCGTCGCGCTTCTGACCGGCGCCTTGCTTCCGGCCGGCGCGGCGATGGCCGGCGGCGAAGGCGACGCAAGGCAGCGTGGCGAACCGCTGGAGAAACTCGTCTCGACCGACCGGATCGAAGCGTCGGAAAAATTTGATGGGACGCCGCCTGCCGGCGCGGCGCGAACGGCGCTGCCGGCGACCTTGCCGATGCTCGGCACGGTCAGCCTGTCGGCCGCGAGCGGCGACGTCGTGTCGACTCCGCCAGGCGCTGCGATCGGCGGGGCGTTTCGCTCGGGCGTTCCGGCGCGGCCCAAAACCAACGCCGGTCCCGCCGCGGTCGATCCGGCGCTCAAGGACCGCACGGTGTTCGGCGATGACACCCGCGTCAACATCGTCGAGACCGACCGCCATCCGTTCCGCATGTTCGGCTATGTCCAGATCGAAAAACAGAACGGCAATTTTGCCGGTTGCTCGGGAACGCTGATCGGTTCGCGCACGGTGCTGACCGCGGCCCACTGCCTCTACGATCACGAAAACGGCTGGCGCCGGAATTTTGTCTTTGTACCCGGCATGAAGGATATGCACACTGCGCCGTTCGGCGCGTTCGAATATGAAAGCGCCTCGATCATGCAGGGCTACATCGACAATTATCAGGGCTATTACGGCTCGGTGATGGCCTGGGATCTCGGCGTCATCATCCTCAAGCAGCGCGCCGGCGACACGGCCGGCTGGATGTCGATCACCCACGACCCGGAACTGGCCGGCTTCACCGCCAACATCATCGGTTATCCCGGCGACAAGCCGGAAGGCACCATGTGGCGCGCCTCCTGCGATGTCGATTCCGACTCGATCGGCTGGCTCACCTTCGCCTACGCATGCGACACCTATCCGGGGTCCAGCGGCAGCGGCGTCTACGACTATGACGAGGCGACCAGGTCGCGCACCATCCTTGGCGTCAATGTCGCCGAAAACCCTGTCGCCAACACGGCGGTCAGGCTCAACGCGACCTATTTCGAATGGGTGCGCGGGCTCATCCAGTAGCGGCGCGGCCGGCCTCGGGCGCGGCCGGTCACATCACCGCGCCGATCTGCCAGGGCACGAATTCATTGTCGCCATAGCCGAGTTCCTCGGATTTCGACTTCTTGCCCGATGCCACCGCGAGAATGGTCTCGAATATCTCGCGGCCCTTCTCCTCGACCGACACGCCCTCCAGCACGTCGCCGCAATTGATGTCCATGTCGTCGGTCATACGCTGGTAGAGCGGCGTGTTGGTGGCGAGCTTGATCGACGGCGCGGGCTTGCAGCCATAGGCGGAGCCGCGGCCGGTGGTGAAGCAGATCACATTGGCGCCTCCGGCGACCTGGCCTGTCGCCGACACCGGGTCGTAGCCGGGCGTGTCCATGAACACAAAACCCTTTTCGGTCACCGGTTCGGCATATTCGTAGACGGCGTTCAGCGTGGTCGAACCGCCCTTGGCAGCGGCGCCGAGCGATTTTTCCAGGATCGTGGTCAGCCCGCCCGCCTTGTTGCCGGGCGAGGGGTTGTTGTTCATTTCGCCTCCGTTCCGGGACGTGTAGTCCTCCCACCATCTGATCCGCTCGATCAGCTTCTGGCCGATGGCCGGCGTCCTGGCGCGGCGGGTCAGCAGATGTTCGGCGCCGTAGATTTCCGGCGTTTCGGAGAGGATCGCGGTGCCGCCATGGCGCACCAGAATGTCGGCGGCGACGCCAAGCGCCGGGTTGGCGGTGATGCCGGAATAGCCGTCGGAGCCGCCGCATTGCAGCGCCAGCGTCAGTCCGCTCGCCGGCAGGGTCTCGCGCCGGGCGGCGTTGACGGCGGGCAGCATCTCCCTGACGCGGGCCAGCCCCTGTTCGATCGTCTTCTTCGTCCCGCCGGTATCCTGAATCGTCATCGTCTGGAACGTGTCGCCCTCGTCGACGCCATGTTCCTTCTTCAGCCGGCCGATCTGGAACACCTCGCATCCCAGGCCGACCAGCAGCACAGCCCCGAGGTTCGGGTTGCCGGCATAGCCCCACTGCGTCCTTTGCAGCACCTCATAGCCTTCACCTGACCCGGCCATGCCGCAGCCGGCGCCATGGGTGAACGACACCACGCCGTCGACATTGGGAAACTGCTCCATCAGGCCCGATTGCACCGCCGCCTGCGCGATGAAACGCGCCACCGAGGCCGAACAGTTCACGCTGGTCAGAATGCCGAGATAATTGCGCGTCCCGGACCGGCCATTTGCGCGACGAAAGCCTTCGAATGTCGCCTGTTCAGCCTCCGGCAGGATATGTTCCGGGCGGGCGTCGACGCCGAACTGGTAGTCGCGCTCGAAATCGCCCATGACGACATTGTGCTCGTGCACCCACTCGCCCGGCGCGATCGGCCCCTTGGCGAAGCCGATGATCTGACCGAATTTTCGAACCGGCTCACCCGCCCCGATCGGTCGGATCGCCATCTTGTGGCCGAAGGGAATGCGCGCCGTCGCGGCGACGCCCTCATAACCCGGCTGTCCGGCCTCGATCCTGGTGGTGGCGATGGCGACATTGTCGGCGGGCGATAGCCGCATCATGACGGAGTCTTTCAGCTTGGGCAAACTTGTATGGTAGATTGACGATACCGGTTTGCGCCCGGCCTTTCAACTCAGCTCTGCGGCCGGTCCTTGTCCGCCGGCACAATCCGCGCGGTTCCCGCCTTGCGCAGGTTAAGCGTGTTGCCGAACAGGATCAGCACCGCCCCCGCCACCGTCCAGGCGTCGAGCGCCTCCTGGTAGAGCAGCCAGCCGAGCAGGGCCGACAGCGGCACGCGCAGGAAATCCATCGGGATGACGACGGTCGCATCCGCATAGGTCATCGCCCGCGCCTGGCTGTAGTGGGAAAACGTGCCGCAGAACGCGATCACGAACACCCAGGGCAACACCTCGGCCGACGGCCACCGCCACGCCAGCAGCGCCGGGATCAGCCCGAGCGCCGACTGGATGATCAGCATCCAGAAGATGATGGTCAGCACGCTGTCATGGCGCGTCAGCGCCTTGATCATGATCACCGATATGGCGAAGCCGACGGACGCGGCCAGCGCGATGAACTGGCCCTGGTCGATGTCGCCGATCCCGGGACGAACGATGATCGCCACTCCGATCACCCCGAATATGATCGACATCAGCTTCCACGGGCCGATCTTTTCGCCGAGGAATAAGGCGGCGAGGATCGCCGTCCAGATCGGCATGGTGAACTCGATCGAGATCAGTTGCGCCAGCGGGATCATCGTCAGCGCCACGAACCAGGCGAACTGGGCGGCGTAGTGCACGATGTTGCGGCCGACATGCAGCGCGAACACGTTCGTGCGCAGCGTCTTGACGCCGCCGGCCATGTGGATCAGCGGCGCCAGCAGGAAGATGCCGATGATCGCCCGCATCTCCATGATCTGGAACACGTCGAGTTCGCGCGTCGCCTCGCGCCCGGCCACCGTCATGGTGAGCAACAGGGTGAGCCACACGCCCATCCACAATGCGGCTTTGGTGATCGACGGTTGCGGGGCCATGATGTTCCTTTTCAGCCGCCGCCGCGGCGATCAAGACCATGCAGCCTGAAATGCTTGGGCCAACACGCGCGTTAAAGCACCGCGGTCGCCTCGATCTCGACCTTGGCGCGGTCCTCGATCAGCGCCGCCACCTGCACCATCGTCATCGCCGGGAAATGCTTGCCCATCACCGACCGGTAGGCCTGGCCGACCTCGGGCAGGCGCGACAGATATTCTCTCTTGTCGGTGATGAACCAGGTCATCCTGACGATCCGGTCGGTCGACGCGCCCGCCACCGCCAGCACCTCGCGGATGTTCTCCAGCGCCTGCCTGACCTGGCCGACGAAATCGTCGGTCTCGAACACCTGGTCGCCGTTCCAGCCGATATGGCCGCCAAGGAACGCCACCTGCCCGGAGGCCAGCACCCCGTTGGCGTAGCCCTTGGCCGGCTTCCAGTTGGACGGGTTCAGCATTTCGAGATCGCTCATCACAGTCTCCCAGGTCGCGCGTCGGGCTCACACGCCCAGATAGCGGTCTTGCAGTTCATCGGTCAGGTCGGCCGGCCGCCCCGACCACACCGTCTGGCCCTTCTCGAGCAGGAAGCAGCGGTCGGCCACCGGCATCAGCTCCGCCATCGTCTTGTCGACGACGAGGATCGATTGCCCCTCGTCCTTGAGCGTGCGGATGGCGCGCCAGATATCCTTGCGGATCACCGGCGCCAGCCCCTCGGTCGCCTCGTCCAGGATCAGCAGGCGCGGATTGGTCATCAGCGCGCGGCCGACCGCCAGCATCTGCTGCTCGCCGCCCGACAGCGTCGACGCGCCCTGCTCCATCCGTTCGCCCAGGCGCGGGAACAGTTCAACCACCCGCGCCATCGTCCACTTGCCGGGCCGTGCCGCGGCCAGCAGGTTTTCCGCCACCGTCAGGTTGCGGAAGCAGCGCCGGCCTTCCGGCACGAGGCCGATGCCGGCGCGCGCGATGTGGAACGGTTCGCGCCGGGTGATGTCGTCGCCGGCGAGCACGATCGCGCCGGCGCGGGCGGGGGTGAGGCCGCAGACGGCGCGGATCGTCGTCGTCTTGCCCATGCCGTTGCGCCCCATCAGCGCCACCACCTCTCCCTCGGCGATGTCGAGATCGACCCCGAACAGCGCCTGGCTCATCCCGTACCAGCTCTGGATCCCCGAGACCGACAGCAGGCTCATGCGTCGTCTCCCAGATAGGCTTCGCGCACCTGCGGGTTGCTCCGGATTTCCGCCACCGTTCCGGTGGCGATCACCTGGCCGTAGACCAGCACCGATATCCGGTCGGCCAGCGCGAACACCGCGTCCATGTCGTGTTCGATCAGCAGGATCGGCGCTTCCTCGCGCAGCTTCGCCAGGAAGCCGGTGAGCCGCTTCGCCCCTTCCGGGTCCATGCCCGCCATCGGCTCGTCGAGCAGGAACGCCTTGGCGCCGAGCGCCAGGGCGATGGCGATTTCCAGCTGTCGCCGCTCGCCATGCGACAGTTCGGCCGCCGCCACGCCGGAACGCTCCTGCAGTCCCACCTGCGCCAGCGCCTCATGCGCCGGTCCGGTCAGGCTGGCGTCGGCCATTACATTGGCGAGCGCCCCCATGCTGGAGCCCTGCTGCGCCTGCACCGCCAGCATCACATTGCGCAGCGCCGAGAATTCCGGGATCAGCGACGAAATCTGGAAGGTGCGGCCGAGCCCGAGCCTGGCCCGCGCCGCCATGCCGAGCGGCAGCATGTCCCGCCCCAGAAACGAGATCGAGCCGGCGTCCGGCCTGATCGCGCCGGATATCTGGTGGATCAGCGTCGTCTTGCCCGCGCCGTTCGGCCCGATCAGGGCGTGGATCTCGCCCGGGCGCAGGTCGAGGCTGACATTGTCGGTCGCCTTCAGCGCGCCGAACGATTTCGACAGGTTGCGGATGTCGAGGACCGGCTCAGCCATGGCGGGCCTTTCCCGCGACGAGGCCCAGTATGCCACCGCGCGCGAACAGCACCACGCCAAGCAGGATCAGCCCGAGGAAGAACTGCCAGCGTTCGGTCAGTCCGCCCAGCCAGTATTCGAGCATCACGAACGCCATCGCGCCGGCGACAGGTCCCGCCAGCCGCCCGACGCCGCCCAGAATGACCAGCACGATCAGTTCGCCCGACATCGGCCAGGCCAGCATCGACGGGCTGACGTAACGGGTCAGCTCGGCGAACAGCGCGCCCGCCACCGCGGTGATCATCGCCGAGACGACGAAGGCGGCGAGACGGATCGGGAACGGTTCGATGCCCACTGCGGCGACGCGGATTTCGTTCTGGCGCGCTGCCTGCAGCGCTGCGCCGAACCTTGAAACGCTGATCCGCCAGAACGCCAGCAACGCCACCACCAGCACGCCGTAGCAGATCAGGAACAGGTCGAGCGGCCGCGCCGTGTTGGCGCCGGGAAAGGAGTTGCGCAACGCGATCGACAATCCGTCCTCGCCGCCATAGGCTGGCCAGGAGATGGCGAAATAGTAGACCATCTGGGCGAAGGCGAGCGTGATCATGATGAAATAGACGCCCGATGTGCGCAGGCTGATCGCGCCGGTGGTCAGCGCCACCAGCCCGGCGGCGGCCGCCGCCAGCAGCCAGGCGACGGGCATCGAGCCCGGCAGCATCATGCCGAGCACCGGCTCGCCATTCATGGCGTGCGACGCGATGATGCCCGCCGCATAGCCGCCGATGCCGAAGAACGCCGCATGGCCGAACGACACCAGGCCGCCGAGGCCAAGCGCGATGTTGAGCCCGACCGCGGCGAGCGCCAGGATCGCCATGCGTGTCGCGAGCGTCACATAGAACGGATTGCCGATCGCCTGCGCGGCGAAGGGCAGCGCCAAGAGCGCCAGCAGCAGAATGGCCGAAAAGATCGTCTCGCGGGTCATCAGCCGCCCGCCGCAAACAGGCCGCGCGGACGCAGGGCCAGGATCAGCGCCATGACGATGTAGATCAGCATCGAGGCGATCGCCGCGCCGATGCTGGCCGCCTGCGCCGGGTCGATGATTGCGGCAAGCGCCTGCGGCAACAGGATGCGGCCCATCGTGTCGACCACGCCGACCAGCAGGGCGCCGATGAATGCGCCGCGGATCGAGCCGATGCCGCCGATGACGATGACCACGAACGCCAGGATCAGCACCGGCTCGCCCATTCCCACCTGCACCGATTGCAGCGCGCCGACCATCGCGCCGGCCAGGCCGGCAAGCGCCGCGCCCAGCGCGAAGACGACGGTGTAGAGCGTGTGGATGTCGACGCCGAGCGCGCTGATCATCTCCCGGTCGCTTTCGCCGGCGCGTATCCTCATGCCCAGCCGGGTGCGCGAGATCAGCAGGAAAAGCCCTCCCGCGACCGCGAGGCCGACCGCGATGATAGCAAGCCGGTAGAGCGGATAGCTGACGCCGCCCGGCAGTTGCACCGCGCCCGCCAGCTGGGGCGGAATGTCCAGATAAAGCGGAAACGAGCCGAACAGCCAGCGCGCGCCTTCGGAAAAGATCAGGATCAGCGCGAATGTCGCCAGCACCTGATCGAGATGGTCGCGGTCATAGAGCCGGCGGATGACGGTGATCTCGACGATCGCGCCGGCCCCGGCGGCGGCGACCAGGCTGGCGGCGAGGCCGAGCCAGAACGATCCGCTCCACGCCGCCACCGCCGCGCAGGCGAACGCGCCGGTCATGTAGAGCGAGCCGTGGGCGAGATTGATCAGGCCCATGACGCCGAAGATCAGGGTCAGCCCGGCGGCCATCAGGAACAGCATGACGCCGAACTGAAGTCCGTTGAGCAATTGTTCGATGATGAGCGCGGTTTGCAAGGTCGATCGTCTCTGCAAGTGAATCTCTCATCCGGCCCCGCCGATCACCTTCTTCACTGGAGGAGAAGGGGAAACCACGCCCGGCTTTGCCCCTTTGCGAGGAGCGAAGGACGGGTGCGCTTCGTTCGGCGTCTCGGCCGAACGAAGCGAGGCCGGATGAGGAGTGTGCCGCCCCTACTTCAGCGGGCACTTCGCCGCATAGGCGTCGGCATGGTCGGTGAAGGCGGTGGCCACGATCTTGTTGGTCAGCACGTCGCCTTCCTTGACGACCTCGCGCACGTAGAGGTCCTGGATCGGATGGTTGTTGGTGTTGAACTTGAACTTGCCGCGCACCGTCGCGAAGTCCGCCGCCTTCAGCGCCGCGCGGAACGCCGCGGCGTCCTTGACGCTGGCCTTGGCGTTGGCCGAGATCAGCAGGTTAGCGGTGTCGTAGGCCTGCGCCGCATAGACGGAGGGCAGCCGGTTGTAGGCCTTCTTGAATTCCTCCACGAACGTCTTGTTGGCCGCATTGTCGAGGTCGTGCGACCACGAGGCGGTGTTCTTCGCGCCCAGCGCCGCATCGCCGATGGCGGCGAGGACGTCCTGCGAGAACGAGAAGCCGGGGCCGATCAGCGGGATGCCGACGCCGGACTGGGCGTATTGCTTGACGAAGGAGATGCCCATGCCGCCGGGCAGGAAGAAGAACACCGAGTCTGCGCCCGAGGCGCGGATCTGAGCGATTTCGGCGGCGTAGTCCGTCTGGCCGAGCTTGGTGTAGACCTCGCCGACCAGCTCGCCCTTGTAGAACCGCTTGAAGCCGTTCAGCGAGTCGGTGCCGGCCGGATAGTTCGGGGCCATGATGAACATCTTCTTGATGCCCTGGGTCTGCGCGTACTGGCCGGCCGCTTCGTGGAAATTGTCGTTCTGGTAGGCGACGTTGAAATAGTTCTCGTTGCACTTTTCGCCGGCCAGCGGCGAGGGGCCTGCGTTCACCGACAGGTAGAACTTGCCCTGGGCGACCGCGTTCGGCACCACCGCCATGGCGAGGTTCGACCAGATGATGCCCGTCAGCACGTCGACCTGGTCCGACTGGATCATCTTGTCGGCGATCTGCACCGCCAGTTCCGGCTTCATCGCGTCGTCTTCGGTGACGACGGTGATGTCCTTGGCCTTGTCGCCGGCGAGCTTCAGCGCCAGGTCGAAGCCGTCGCGCGCGTCGACTCCGAGGCCGGCGCCGCCGCCGGAAAGCGTGGTGATCATGCCGATCTTCAACGGCTCGGCGAGCGCGGCGCCCGAGACGCCGATCGACAGCGCAAGGGCTGCTGTTGCAATCAGTTTTTTCATGTCGTTTCTCCCATTCTTGTTCTGGCTTTTCTGCGGCAGCAGCTTTGCGGCAACCTTAGGCTTCAAAGCTCCGTTCTCACTTTCCACAGTTCGGGGAAGAGTTCCACCTCCAACATGCGCCGCAGGTAGGATACGCCCGCCGTGCCGCCGGTGCCGCGCTTCAGTCCGATGATGCGTTCGACAGTGGTGACATGGTTGAAGCGCCAGCGGCGGAAGTAGTCTTCGAAATCGACCAGCTTCTCGGCCAGTTCGTAGAGCTCCCAGTTCTGTTCCGGCGCCCGATAAACCTCGGCCCAGGCCCGCATCACCTGCGGGTTTTCCTTGCGCGTCTGCCGCCAGTCCGTGCGGCTGGCGTCGGCGCCGATGTCGAAGCCGCGCCGCGCCAGGAGCATGATCGCCTCGTCATAGAGGCTGGGCTTGGCGAGAATGTCCTCGAGCCCCGCCACGATGTCGGGCCTGTGCGCGTGTGGCTGCAGCATCGCCAGGTTGCGGTTGCCGGCCAGAAACTCGATCGCCCGGTACTGCGCCGACTGGAAGCCCGACGACTGGCCGAGTGATTCCCGGAAACGGGTGTATTCCGATGGCGTCATCGTCCGCAGCACGTCCCAGGCGGCGGTCAGTTGCTCGAAGATGCGCGCAACCCGCGTCAGCATCTTGAAGGCCGGCTGCGGCTGGTCGCCGTGGATCGCCGCCATCGCGGAGCGCATTTCGTGGATCGCCAGCTTCATCCACAGTTCGGACGTCTGGTGCTGGATGATGAACAGCAGTTCGTCCGGCGACTGCGACAGCGGGTGCTGCGCGCCGAGCACCTGGTCGAGCCCGAGATAGTCGCCATAGGACATGCGGCCGGAAAAGTCCGTCAGCGCGCCGTCCCTGGTGGTGGTTTCCTTGCCGCTCATGACTGGCTCTCCCGTAAGCGAAAGCGCTGGATCTTGCCCGTCGTCGTTTTTGGCAGCGCGTCGATGAATTTGATTGAGCGCGGATATTTGAACGGCGCGATCGTCGCCTTGACGTGATCCTGGAGGATCTTTCTGGTCAGGTCGCTCGCCGCCACGCCGTCCGACAGCACCACATGCGCCTCGACGATCTGTCCGCGATCGGCATCGGCGGCGCCGATCACCGCGCATTCGCGCACCATCTCGTGCTTCAGCAGCGCCGCCTCGACCTCGGGCCCGGCGATGTTGTAGCCGGCCGAGACGATCATGTCGTCGGATCGCGCGGCGAAATGGAACCGGCCGTCCTCGTCTTGGATGAAGGTGTCGCCGGTAATGTTCCAGCCATCCCTGACATAGACCTTCTGGCGGTCGTCGGCCAGGTAGCGGCAACCGGTCGGCCCGCGCACGGCCAGGTGTCCCGGGGCGCCGCGCGGCGCCTCTTTCATCTCGTCGTCGACAACCTGCGCGACATAACCGCCGACCGGCCGGCCGGTGGTGGCGGGGGCCAGGTCGTCCAGCCGGTTGGTGATGAAGATATGCAGCATTTCGGTGGAGCCGATGCCGTCCAGCATCGGTTTGCCGGTCTTCTTCACCCAGTCCTCGAACACGGGTCCCGGCAATGTCTCGCCGGCCGACACTGCAATGCGCAGCGACGACAGGTCCGCCCCCTGGTCCATCGCCGTCATCATCGCGCGGTAGGCGGTCGGAGCGGTGAAGCAGATCGTCGCCTTGTAGGTCTCGATGATGGCGATCATGTTGGGCGGCGTCGCCTGTTCGAGCAGCGTCGCCGCCGCGCCGAAGCGCAGCGGGAAGATCGCCAGCCCGCCCAACCCGAAGGTGAAGGCGAGCGGCGGCGAGCCGACAAACACGTCGGAAGGCTGCACGTCCAGCACCTCGCGCGCATAGCCGTCGGCGATGATCAGCAGGTCGCGGTGGAAATGCATCGTTGCTTTCGGCTTGCCGGTCGTGCCCGACGTGAAGCCGAGCAGCGCCACGTCGTCGCGGCCGGTCCTGACCGATTCGAACCGCACCGGCTTGTCGAGCGCGGCGCGGTCGAGTTCGGCGTCATGGTTGGCGGTGCCGTCGAAACCGATCACGGTCTTGAGATATTTGCTCGACTTCGCGCAGGTGGTCAGTTCGTCCATGATGCGCGTGTCGCACAGCGCGAATTCGACCTGGGCGATGTCGACGATCTGACTGAGTTCGCCGGCGCGCAGCATCGGCATGGTGTTGACGACGACCGCGCCGACCTTGGTTGCAGCCAGCCAGCAGGCGACCATCGCCGGATTGTTGGCGGAGCGGATCAGCACCCGGTTGCCCGGCTTGACGCCATAGGTCTCCACCAGCGCATGCGCCAGCCTGTTGGTCCAGTCCGACAGTTCCTTGTAGGTGCGGCGGCGACCGTTGCCGATCAGCGCGGTGTTGTCGCCGAAACCGCGCTCCACCATGCGGTCGGTCAGCTCGACCGCGGCGTTCAGATGGTCGGGATAGTTGAACCCGCCCAGCAGGAACACCGGCTGCAGCTCGACCGGCGGGAGATTGTCGCGGGCGAAGGTGTCGACATGGGCCGAGGGTCCAAGCTGCATGTTAGGCTCCCATCACCTGTCGCGCGATCACCACCTTCTGCACGTCGGACGCGCCTTCGTAGATGCGCAGCGCGCGGATTTCACGGTAAAGGCTCTCGACGATATGGCCTTTGCGAACCCCGTCGCCGCCATGCAGTTGCACGGCCCTGTCGATCACGTCCTGCGCCTTGTCGGTGGCGTAGAGCTTGGCCATCGCCGCCTCGCGGGTGACCCGCGCCGCGCCCATGTCCTTGGTCCAGGCGGCGCGGTAGACCAGCAGCGCCGCCGCATCGACGTCGAGCGCCATCTCGGCGATGTGGCCCTGCACCATCTGCAGGTCGAACAGCGGCGCGCCGAACAGTTTCCGGTCGCGCACCCGCGCCACCGTCTCGTCGAGCGCGCGACGGGCAAAGCCGAGCGCGGCGGCGCCGACGGTCGAGCGGAACACGTCCAGCACCGTCATGGCGATGCGAAAGCCCTGGCCGCTCTCGCCGATCATCGCCGACGCCGGCACGCGCACGCCGTCAAACGACAGCCGCGCCAGCGGATGCGGCGCGATCACCTCGATGCGTTCGGCGACCCGCAGGCCCGGCGCGTCGGCGGGCACGACAAAGGCCGAAATCCCCTTGGCGCCCGGTCCGTCGCCGGTGCGCGCGAAGACGCAGTAGACGTCGGCGATGCCGCCGTTCGATATCCAGGTCTTTTCGCCGGTCAGCACATAGTCGCCGCCGTCGCGCACCGCTTGCATTTCCATATTGGCGACGTCGGAGCCGGAGCGCGGCTCCGACAGCGCGAACGCCGACAACGCCTTGCCGGCGCGGGTCTTCTTCAGCCATTGCCGCTGCTGGTGCGAGCCGAAGAACGAGATCGACCCCGTCCCCAGCCCCTGCATGGCGAAGGCGAAATCGGCCAGCCCGTCATGGCGGGCCAGGGTCTCGCGGGTGATGCACAGGGTGCGCACGTCGATCGCGCCGGGCTTGTCGGGGTCGACCGCGGTGGCGCGCAGCCAGCCGCCGTCGCCCAGCGCCGCGACGAGTTCGCGGCAGGCCAGGTCGACATCGTCATGGCCGACCGGCAGGTTGGCCTCGCACCACGCCTCCAGCCGCGCCGCGTGCTCGCGGTGGCGATCGTCGAAGAACGGCCAGGCGAGGAAGGAACGGTCCGTCATCAGTCGCCCCCGAAGACCGGTTTCTGCTTGGCGACGAAGGCGTTGTAGGCGCGTTCGAAATCGCGGGTTTGCATGCAGATCGCCTGTGCCTGCGCTTCCGCCTCGATCGCCTGCTCGACGCCCATTGCCCATTCCTGGGAGAGCTGCGTCTTGGTGATGCCGTGCGCGAAGGTCGGCCCCTCGGCGATCGACTGCGCCAGTTTCAGCGCCTCCGCCTCCAGGTTTTCGGCGGCGACGATGCGGTTGTAGTAGCCCCAGCGGTCGCCTTCCTCGGCGCTCATCGAGCGGCCGGTGTAGAGCAGTTCGGCGGCGCGGCCCTGGCCGATGATGCGCGGCAGGATCGCGCAGGCGCCCATGTCGCAGCCGGCCAGTCCAACCTTAGCGAACAGAAACGCGGTCTTGGCCGCCGGCGTCGCCAGCCGGATGTCCGACGCCATGGTGATGATCGCGCCCGCGCCCACCGCCACGCCGTCGACCGCCGAGATCACCGGCTTACCGCATCCCAGCATCGCCTTGACGAAATCGCCGGTCATGCGGGTGAACGCCAGCAGGCCCTTCATGTCCATCCTGACCAGCGGCCCGATAATGTCGTGCACGTCGCCGCCCGAGGAGAAATTGCCGCCATTGGGCAGGAACACCACGACATCGACATCGTCGGCGTAGACCAGCGCGCGGAACGTGTCGCGCAGCTCGGCGTAGGACTCGAAGGTCAACGGGTTCTTGCGCTCCGGCCGGTTCAGCCGGATCGTCGCCACGCGGCCCTTCATCTCCCACAGGAAATGCTGGGGCTTGAGATCGGCCATGCGGGTCAATGATGGTCCTCCCATTCGCTGCGGAACGATTTCAGCATGCCTGCCAGCGCGTCGGCGTCGGCCGCCGAGACGCTGTGCAGCAGTTCGTCGACCCAGCCTTCATGCGCCGCCGCCATGTCGCGGAACGATGTCTGCCCAGCATCCGTCAGCTTGACCATCGAGGTGCGCCGGTCGCCGTCGCGGCGCGAGCGCTGGACAAAACCGTCATCGACCAGCCGGTCGACAATGCCGGTGACATTGCCGTTGGAGACCAGCAGGAAGCGCGACAGGTCGCTCATCAGCATGCCCTCGGGCTGGCGGTAGAGTGCCGCCATCACGTCGAACCGGGGCAGGGTGGTCTTGTACTGGCTGATCAGCCGCAGCCGCAATTCGCCTTCGATCACCCGCGCCGCGCGCAGCAGCCGCACCCACAGCCGCAGCCGGTCCTTCGACGTTTCGGCTCCTGGTGTTTCGGCCAGCTTCGCCGTCATGGCATGCCTCCCGAAAGCGCGATCGCCTGGCCGTTGACCGACCTGGCGTTGTCGCCGCACAGCCAAAGCACCGCGTCGGCGACCTCGTCCGGCTGGATGAAGCGGCCTTGTGGATTGCCGGCGACAAGGCTGGCGCGCGCCTCCTCGGCGGAGCGGCCGGTCTTGGCGACGATGTTGTCGACGGATTGCTGCAGCATTTCGGTCTCGACAAAGCCCGGACACACCGCATTCGAGGTCACCCCGGTCCTGGCGAGTTCGATCGCCAGCGATCTGGCCAGGCCGACGACGCCGTGCTTGGAGGCGACGTAGGGCGCGATATAGGCGCCGCCCACAAGGCCGGCGATCGAGGCGACGAAGACGATCCGCCCTTCGCCGCGCTTGGCCATGCCGGCGAGCGCCGGGCGCACGGTCAGGAACGCGCCAGTCAGGTTGATGGCGATGATCCGGTTCCACTGCGCAAGCGTCGTCTTGTGCGCCGGCGCGCTCTCCGCGACGCCGGCATTGGCGACGACGATCGAGAACGGACCGCGCGCCGCCTCGGCCCGCTTGTAGAGCTGTTCGACCGACGCTTCGTTTGTCACGTCGGCCAGTTCGACGAATATGTTCGGATTTGCCGCGGCTGCCGCGTCCAGCGGTTCGCGCCGGCGGCCGCAGATCGTCACCGTCGCGCCGGCCTTCGCCAGCGTCTCGGCGATCGCCCGGCCAACGCCGGTTCCGCCGCCCGTCACCAGCGCGTGCGAACCTGAAATCCTCATACCTTCCCCGTCAACTGTTCGGCCGCCCGTTCCGCCAGCCTGTAGGCCTGGTCGCGGCCGGGCCAGTATTGCTTCGGCCAGTCGACCTGCCGGTCGCCCAGCGTCACCGCCGCGTGCAGCGTCCACAACGGATCGGCCAGATGCGGCCGGGCGAGGCAGACGAGATCGGCCCGGCCGGCCATCAGGATCGAATTGACGTGGTCCGGCTCGGTGATGTTGCCGACCGCCATCGTCGCCATGCCGGTCTCGTTTCGGATGCGGTCCGAGAACGGCGTCTGGAACATCCTGCCATAGACGGGTTTCGCCTCGATCGAGGTCTGCCCGGCCGACACGTCGCAAATGTCGACGCCCGCCTCCTGCAGCATCCGGGCGATTTCGACCGCCTCGGGCGGCGTCACGCCGCGCTCGCCGACCCAGTCATTGGCCGAAATACGCACCGAGATCGGATTGTCCGGCGACACCGCCGCGCGCACCGCATGATAGACTTCGAGCGGAAAGCGCATCCGGTTTTCCAGCGAGCCGCCATAGGCGTCGACGCGCTTGTTCTGCATCGGCGAGATGAACGACGACAGCAGATAGCCGTGCGCCATGTGCAGTTCGAACATGTCGAAGCCGGCGCGGTCCGCCATCTGCGCCGAGGCGACGAACTGGTCGCGCACCCGCTCCATGTCGGCGCGCGTCATCGCATGCGGCGTCTGGTTGGCGGGCGACCATGGAACGTCGGAGGCCGACATCACCGGCCAGTTGCCGTGCGGCAGCGGCGCGTTGTCTTCTTCCCAGCCGACCCGGGTCGACCCTTTCGCGCCCGAATGGCCGATCTGGCAGGAGATCTTCGCCGTCGTTTCGCGATGCACGAAATCGACGATGCGCTTCCATGCGGTTTCGTGTTCGGGCGCATAAAGGCCGGGACAGCCGGGCGTGATGCGGCCCTCGGGACTGATGCAGGTCATCTCGACCACGACCAGCCCGGCGCCGCCCTTGGCGCGCTCGCCGTAATGCACCAGATGCCAGTCGGTCGGCGTGCCGTCGATGGCGCTGTACTGCGCCATCGGCGACACCACGACGCGGTTTTTCAGTTCCATGCCGCGCAGGCGGTAGGGCGCAAACATCGGCGCGCGCGCCCCGTCGCCGCCGGCCTGGCGCTGGAACCAGGTTTCCGCGCCCGCCATCCATTTGGGGTCGCGCAGCCGCAGGTTCTCGTGGCTGATGCGCTGCGAGCGGGTCAACAGCGAATAGTTGAACTGCACCGGATCGAGGTCGAGATAGCGTTCGACGTCCTCGAACCATTCCAGCGAATTGCGGGCCGCCGATTGCAGCTTCAGCACCTCGACGCGGCGCGCGTCCTCGTAAAGCTCGAACGCCTTGGCCAGCGTCGGCTCCGAATGCACATAGTCGGCCAGCGCGATGGCGCTTTCCAGGGCCAGCTTGGAGCCCGAGCCGATGGAGAAATGCGCGCTTGCCGCCGCGTCGCCCATCAGCGCCAGGTTCTTGTAGGACCAGCGCTCGCACAGCACGCGCGGGAAATTGATCCATGCCGAACCGCGGATGTGATTTGCGTTGGTCATCAGCGAATGGCCGCCGAGATAGTCCTTGAAGATCTCCTCGCAGACCTTGATCGATTGCTGCTGGCTCATCTCGCCGAAGCCGAACTTTTCCCAGGTGTCGGGATCGCATTCGACGATGAACGTCGCGGTGTCGGCGTCGAACTGGTAGGCGTGGGCCCAGACCCAGCCATGTTCGGTTTGCTCGAAGATGAAGGTGAAGGCGTCGTCGAATTTCTGGTGGGTGCCCAGCCAGACGAACTTGCATTTGCGGATTTCGATGTCGGGCTTGAACACGTCGGCGAAAGCGGCGCGGGATTTGGAGTTCAGCCCGTCGGCGGCGACCACCAGGTCGTAGTCGCGCATATAGTCTTCGACAGGCTCCGCTTCGGTCGAGAACCGGACGTCGACGCCCAGTTCGATGGCGCGCTCTTGCAGAAGTTGCAGCAGCATCTTGCGGCCGATGCCGCAAAAACCGTGTCCGGTCGAAAGCGTGCGCGTGCCCCGGTAGTAGACGGCGATGTCGTCCCAATAGGCGAAGTGCTCGCGGATGGCGGCGGCGCTCCTGGCGTCGTTTTCGGCAAGATTGTCGAGCGTCTCGTCGGACAGCACCACGCCCCAGCCAAATGTGTCGTCGGCGCGGTTGCGCTCGATCACCAGGACCTCGTGGCCGGGATCGCGCAATTTCATCGAGATGGCGAAATAGAGACCCGCCGGGCCGCCGCCCAGAACCGCGACTTTCATGCCTGCAATCCTCCCTGATCGAAGGTTTGCACGGGTTGTTGCATATTTCAATCCTAAAATTTCATACTTGAAATAACGCCGGAAGCCGCTTTACTGGTGGTCGTCGCGACGGCAGTTTGTCGGGCGCGGCACATGCGGCTGGCCGCGACGAGGGGAAAGAGATGTTCTTGCAGCGGATCGAGGATTGGGACGACGCCTATGCCAACGGCGTCAACATTCCAGGCGGCGATCGCTGGCCGCAGGCCTGGGTGGAGCCCGCGAGGCAGGCGCGCGAACTGCTGACGTCCGCCGGCCGGGCCCGCCTCGACATCGCCTATGGCGACCGGGCGCGCAATCGGTTCGACCTCTTCCTGCCTGACGGCGCGCCGCGCGGTCTCGCCGTCTTTGTCCATGGCGGCTTCTGGATGCGGCTCGACAAGAGTTTCTGGTCGCACTATGCCGCCGGCCCACTGGCGCATGGCTATGCCGTGGCGATGCCGTCCTACACGCTCGCCCCCGACATTCGCATCGCTGGCATCACCGACGAGATCGGCCGCGCCATCGAGGCGGCGTCTCATGAAGTGTCAGGTCCGATCCTGCTGGCAGGCCATTCGGCGGGCGGCCATCTGGTCAGCCGCATGGTCAGCCAAACCTCGCCCCTCGACGCGACGCTGCGCCGTCGCATCCGCCATGTCGTGTCGATCTCCGGCGTGCACGATCTGCGGCCCTTGCTGCGCACCGCCATGAACGCGACGCTGAAGCTTGACGAGGACGAGGCTGATCGCGAAAGCCCGGCGCTGCTGCGGCCGATGGACGGCGCCCGCCTCACCTGCTGGGTCGGTGGCGGCGAGCGCTCGGAGTTCGTGCGCCAGAATGCGCTGCTGGCGTCGATCTGGAAGGGGCTGGGCTCGGAAACGGCGGCCATCGAGGAGCCCGACCGCCACCATTTCAACATCCTCGAAGGGCTGACCGACGCGCGCCATCCGCTGACGCGAACGCTGGTGGAAGCATAAAGCGCGACGCGTCTTATTCTACAGGAACTCGGCGCGCATCGGCGCAAAACTGTCGATCAGCACGCTCTCTTCCAGCGCCGTCACGCCGTGCCATTCGTTCGACGGCGCGACAAAACTCTGGCCCTTGGTCAGCCGCTCGGTCACGCCGGACACCGTCACCTCGAACGAGCCTTGCGCGACATAGCTCGCCTGCACGTGCGGGTGCCGGTGCAGCGCCCCGACCGCGCCCTTGTCGAACCTGACCTCGACCAGCATCAGGGCGTCATCATAGGCGAGGATGCGGCGCTTCACGCCGGGTTCGGTCGCAGTCCAGTCTGCGTCCGCCGGGCGGATGAAATTGCGGTTCGCGGCCATGCCGGCGTCCTGTTTCGTCATCGGCCGAGCCAGCCGCCATCGACCGGCAGGATCGCGCCGTGGACGTAGTTGGCGGCGTCGCTCGCCAGGAAGACCGCCGCGCCGCCGATGTCCGACGGGTCGCCCCAGCGGCCGGCCGGGATGCGCTTGAGGATGTCGGTCGAGCGTTCGGGATCGGCGCGCAGCGCCTCGGTATTGTTCGAGACGATATAGCCCGGCGCGATCGCATTGACATTGACGCCGCGCGCCGCCCACTCGTTCGCCAGCAGTTTGGTCAGGCCGGCGACGCCGCTCTTCGAGGCGGTGTAGGACGCGACCCGGATGCCGCCCTGGAACGACAGCAGCGAGGCGACGTTGACGATCTTCGCCGGGCGTCCGGCGGCGAATGCCTGCCGCGCCAGCGCCTGGCACAGCAGGAACACGCTCTTCAGGTTGATGTCGATGACGTCGTCCCAGTCGGCTTCGGAAAAGTTGGTCGCATCGGCGCGGCGGATGATGCCGGCATTGTTGACCAGGATGTCGATCGGTCCATGTCCGGCCCAGGCGTCGTCGAGCATCGCCGCGACCGTTTTCGTCTTGCCGAGATCGGCCTTGATCGCGGTCGCCTTGCCGCCCGCCGCTTCGATCCGCCGCAGCGTCTCGTCCATCGACGAGCGGCCGACCGCCAGAACCTCGGCGCCGGCCCGCGCCAGCGACAGGGCGATGGCTTGCCCGATGCCGGTATTGGCCCCGGTCACCATGGCGCGCTTGCCGGTGAGGTCGAACGGCCCGCTCATCGCAGGTCGCCCATCGCCACCGGGTCGACATCGGTATAGTCGACATTGTCGCCGGCCATCGCCCAGATGAAGGAATAGTTCGACGTGCCCGCGCCCGAATGGATCGACCAGCCGGGCGACAGGATCGCCTCTTCGTTCTTTACCACCAGATGGCGGGTCTCCGACGGCTCGCCCATGAAGTGGAAGACGCGCGCGTCCTGCGGCAGCGCGAAATAGAGGTAGGCTTCCGAGCGCCGGTCGTGCACATGGCACGGCATGGTGTTCCACACCGATCCCGGCGCCAGCACCGTCATGCCGACCACCAGCTGGCAGGTCTCCATCACCGCGGGGTGGATGAACTGGTAGATCGAACGTTCGTTCGAGGTCGCCTGCGCGCCGAGGTCGATCCGCCTGGCGTCGCCGATCTTCACCAGCCGCGTCTCGTAGGCGTGGTGCGCCGGCGCCGACAGCAGGTAGAACTTCGCCGGCGTCGCCGCGTCGTCGCTGGCGAAGCTGACCTCGCCCGCGCCCTTGCCGACATAGAGCATGTCGCGATGGTCGAGCCGATAGTCCTTGCCGCCGACCGAAATCACGCCCGCGCCGCCGACATTCACCGCCACCAGTTCGCGCCGATCCAGAAACGAAGGCGTGCCCGTCGCCTTGATCGGTTCGAGCTTGAGCGCGCCTTTCACCGGCGTCGCGCCGCCGACGACCAGCCGGTCGAGATGCGAATAGGTCAGCGAGATCCGGTCCGGCGCGAACAGCCCCTCGATCAGGAATTCCCGGCGCAGCCGTTCGGTGCCGAACGACGCCGCCGTGGCCGGATCGATCGCTTGTCTGGTCTCGGTTCGCATGTCATTTCCAGTTCTGTTGTCGGTTCGTGTGTCGAGGCGTCGACGCCTTACTTGAACACGCCCGGCAGCCACAATGACAATGCCGGGATATAGGTCACAAGGCCGAGCACCACGATGCCGGCGCCGTAGAACGGCCAGATCGACCGCATCGCCTCCCACACCGAGATCTTTCCGACCGCGCACGCCACGAACTGCACCCCGCCCACCGGCGGCGTGTTCAGGCCGATGCCGTAGTTGAGGATCATGATGACGCCGAAATGCACCGGGTCGATGCCGTAGGCCTGCGCGATCGGCAGGAAGATCGGCGTGGTGATGATGATGGTCGGCCCCATGTCCATGAACGTGCCGAGCAGCAGCATGATGACATTGAGCAACAGGAGGATGATGATGGGATTTTCTGAAATCGTCTGCATCCACGCGACCAGCGCGGCGGGCACCCGCAGGAACGCCATCAGCCAGGAGAAGGCGGCCGCCGTGCCGATGATCAGCAGCACCATCGCGGTGGTGCGCACCGCGCCCATCGTCGAGTGGACGAAATCCTCCCAGCTCATCTGGCGATAAACCAGAAGCGTCACCAGCAGGGCGTAGAGCACCGCGATGCACGAGCTTTCGGTGGCGGTGAACACGCCCGAGCGCACCCCGCCGAATATGATCGCGATCAGCAGCAGGCCGGGAATAGCCACGGCAAACAGCTGCGCCACCGCGGCGAAGCCTGGAAACAGCTCAGTCGGATAGCCACGCTTGCGGGCGACGAAATAGGCCGCGGTCATCAGCGAACCGGCCAGCAACAGGCCCGGGATGACGCCGGCGGTGAACAGGTCGGCGATCGAGATCTTTCCGCCGGCCGAGATCGAATAGATGATCATGTTGTGCGACGGCGGCAGCAGCAGCGCGATCAGCGCCGCCATCGAAGTGACGTTGACGGCGTAGTCGGCGCCATAGCCGCGCGCCTTCATCTGCGGGATCATCAGCCCGCCCACGGCGGCGGCCTCGGCGACCGCCGAGCCAGAAATGCCGCCGAACAGCGTCGCGGTGACGATGTTGACCTGCCCCAGGCCGCCGCGCACATGGCCGACCAGCGACGCAGCGAAGGCGACGATGCGCTGGGCGATGCCGCCGCGCACCATCAGGTCGCCGGAATAGATGAAGAAGGGGATCGCCAGCAGCGAGAACACGCTCATGCCTGAATTGAGCTGCTGGAACACCACCAGCGGCGGCAGGCCCATATAGGCGACGGTGGCGAAGGCCGCGACGCCGAGGCAGAACGCGATCGGCGTGCCGATCAGCATCAGGGTGACGAAGGTGCCGAAGAGAATCCAGAGTTCCATGGTCAGCCCCTCCTGCTCAGCTCGGCCGCGTCGCGGCGGACTTCCTCGACATTGTCGAGTTCGACCTGGACTTCCGCCGACGGCAGCTCGTCGAGCGCCTCGTCGATGGGCGCGCCGCCAAAGCGCAGGATGATGCGCTCCAGCGCAAACAGCAGCACCAGCACGCCGCCGGCGACGACGGGGATATAGTCCCAGCCGCCGGAGATGCCGAGCGCCGGCAATGTGGTGTTCCAGGTCAGCCCGACGAGATTGCCGCCATACCAGATCATGCCGGCGCCGAAGGCGGCGACGACGAAGTCGGAGATCATCCGCAGCCATTTCTTGGCGGCCGGCGGCAATACGTAGAGCAGCACGTCGAAGCCGAGGTGATTGTTTTCGCGCACGCCAACGGCCGCGCCGAGAAAGATGAACCAGCTCATCAGCATCACCGCGCCCGGCTCGGTCCACGACGGCGAGTCGTTCAGCACATAGCGGCAGAACACCTGATAGGCGACAAAGGCCGTCATCAGCACCAGTCCGATCCCGGCGGCGTACAGCGCCGCGGTGTTGATGCGGGTGATCAAGGGAACGCCTGTCCTGAGTGCGGTGCTCATCGGGGTAACCTGTCGTGGTTGGAATCCGGCGTAAGCGACGCTCGCCCGATCCGATCCAGATAGCGGGATCGAGAAACGCCGACATCCACGGCCGCATCCCGCCAGGGGATGCGGCCGAGATGGCCGGAGGTGAGCCCTCCGGTCCTTCTTATCGCCGCACTACTTCGTCGCCTGAACGTCGGCGACCATCTTCTTCAGCACTTCGTCGGTGACGTGCTTTTCATAGACCGGCTTCATCGCGTCGATGAAACCCTGCTTGTCCGGTGTGGTGATCATCGCGCCGCCGGCTTCGACGATCTTGCGCGATTCCGCCACCTTGGCGGCCCACAATTCGCGCTGCTTGCCGACGCTGTCCTTGGCGGCCTGCTTGAAGATTTCCTGGTCCTCGGGCGTCAGCTTGTCGAACGCCGCCTTGTTCATCACGAACACCTCGGGAAGGATGGTGTGCTCGTCGAGCGAATAGTTCTTGGCCACCTCGAAATGCTTGGCGGTGTCGTAGCTGGGAAAATTGTTTTCCGCGCCGTCGATGACGCCGGTCTCGATGCCCGAATAGACTTCGCCATAGGGCATCGGCGTGGCGTTCGCGCCAAGCGCGGCCACCATGTCGACGAAGATGTCGGACTGGATGACGCGGAACTTCAGGCCCTTCATGTCGGCGACCGAATTGATCGGCCGGGTCTTGTTGTAGAACGAGCGCGCGCCGGCGTCGTAATAGGCGAGCACGACAAGACCCGCCGGCTCGAACGCCGCCTTGATCTGGTCGCCGATCGGCCCGTCCATCACCTTGTGCATATGGTCTTCGGAACGGAAGATGTACGGCAGCGCCGGAACGATGGTTTCCTTCACCGTGCCGTTGAACGGCGCCATCGAGATGCGGTTCAGCTCGATCACGCCCGAACGCACCTGTTCGATGGTGTCCTTTTCCTGGCCAAGCTGCGCCGAGTGATAGACCTCCACCGCGTAGCGTCCCTTGGTGCGTTCCTTCAGAAGTTCGCCGAAATATTTGACGCCTTCAACCGTCGGGTAGCCGTCCGGATGGGTATCCGACGATTTCAGCACCGTCTGCGCCAGCGCGCCGGCTGTCATCAAGGCGGTCATGGCGGCGGTCGCCGCCAGTTTCCGGATCATGTTCATGCTAGTCCTCCCTGCATCTCGTTCTGGGTCAAAGTCGGTAGGCGTTTTTCGCGAGCCGGTAGGCAAGGTCGTGCGCAAGCTCGACCGCCTCGTCCTCGCGCAGTTGCCCGCCGGCCACGAGGTCGGCGAGGTAGGCGCAGTCGACCCGCCGCGCCACGTCGTGGCGGGCCGGGATCGACGGGAAAGCGCGTGTGTCGTCGTTGAAGCCGACGGTGTTGTAAAACCCCGCGGTCTCGGTGGTCAGTTCGCGGAAGCGGCGGATGCCGGCGGGGCTGTCGAAGAACCACCAGGCCGGCCCGAGTTTCAGCGCCGGGTAGGCTCCGGCCAGCGGCGCCAGTTCGCGCGCATAGGCTGTCTCGTCGAGGGTGAAGACAATGACCGTCAGGTTCGGCTCCAGCCCGACCGCGTCGAGCAGGGGCTTGAGCGCCTGCACGTAGTCGGTGCGGCCGGGAATATCGAAGCCTTTGTCACGCCCGAAACGCGCGAAGATGCCGGCGGAATGATTGCGGCGCGCGCCCGGATGGATCTGCATCACCATACCGTCCTCGACGCTCATCCTGGCCATCTCGGTCAGCATCTGGGCCCGGAACAGGCTGGCCTCGGACTCGGTCGCCTCGCGCGTCGAGACGGCGGCGTAGAGTTTCGCGGCGGCCTCCTGCGACAGGTCGGCCGTGTCGGCGGTGGCGTGGCCGTGGTCGGTGGCGGTCGCGCCGTGCTGGCGGAAGAAGGCGCGGCGGCGCCGGTGCGCCTCGAGATAGCCTCGCCAACTGCCGGTGTCGCAGCCGGTCAGCTCGCCAAACGCGGCCAGATTGTCGCGAAATCCCTCGAAATCGGGATCGACCACGGAGTCGGGCCGGTAGGTGGTCACCACCCGGCCGTTCCAGCCCGACTCGGCGATCTGCCTGTGCCAGCGCAGGTCGTCGAGCGCGCCTTCGGTGGTGGCGATCACCTCGATGTTGAAACGCTCGAACAGCGCGCGCGGCCGGTAGTCGTCCTGCTTGAGGCGCGCGTCGATCGAATCGTAGTAGACGTCGGCTGTCGCCGCCGATAGCGGTTGATCCAGGTCGAACAGCGTCTCGAACGTATGGTCGAGCCACAGACGTGACGGAGTTCCGCGGAACAGATGGTAGTTGGACGCAAACACTCGCCAGATGGCGCGCGGGTCGGTCTCGACCGGGCCGCCGTCAACGCGCGGCACGCCGAGCTTTTCCAGCGGCACACCCTGGCTGAACAGCATGCGGAAGACATAATGGTCCGGCGCGACCAGCAGCTGCGCCGGGTTCTCGAAGTCCTCGTTCAGCGCATACCAGCGCGGATCGGTGTGGCCGTGCGGGCTGACGATCGGCAGGTTCGCGACTTCGGCGTAAAGGCCCCGCGCGATGTCCCGGACCGAGGGATCGGTCGGAAACAGACGATCTTTGTTGAGCAACGCCAAGCCGGACTTTCCTCCCGAGAAATCCTGTGCCATCATCTCGTATGGAACCATACATGTTATGTCAACTCCGATTCTGAAGAAGGCGAAGCATGAACATTGAAGCCCGCGATTTCGCCGACGACGTCCGCCCGACCATCGCAAGGCGCATCGCCCAGTCGCTACGCGACGCCATTGTAGGGCTCGACCTGAAGCCCGGGGATACGATCTCCGAAAGCGACATCGCCGCCCGCTTCGGCGTGTCGCGCCAGCCGGTCCGCGAGGCGTTCATCCAGCTGTCGGAGCAGGGGCTGGTCAGGATCAGGCCGCAGCGGTCGACCGAGATCGTGCGCATATCCATCCGCGAGGTGCTCAATGCCCGCTTCATCCGCGTCGCGCTCGAGGTCGCGCTGGTGCGCAAGGCGACCGAGGCGTCGGCGACGCTGGCGCCGGATGTCTATGACGAATTGTTCCGGCTCCAGACCAAAGCCTCCGACGCCAATGAGTTCCGTGAGTTTCATCGTCACGACGACGCCTTCCACCGGCTGATCGCGCTGCAGGCGGGCCATGAGGAAACCTGGAAGCTGATCGATGCGCAGAAGATCCAGATGGACCGTGTCCGTTACCTGTCCCTGGCTCTGGGCATGCCGGTGACCATCGACGAGCATCGCGGCATCGCCGCCGCCATCCTCGCCGGCGACGCCGATCTGGCCGAGCGCCGCATGCGCGACCACCTGCACAAGATCGACACCAAGATTCACCGGATCCGCGACATGAACCGGGAATATTTCACCGACGAATAGCGTTTCGGCGGCGCCGGCCGCGCCGCGCTCCCGCCGCGTCGGCCGGGCTGACAAACTGTTGCGGCGCGACTCCAAAGTTTATGGAACCGGCGGTCCCGCCTTGCCGGAGCCGCATTCGCACCACATTGAGCCCGCCTTCTGCCCCTAATGCCCCTGCCGGATCAACGGCAAGGGATGCCAACCGAATGCGGAAACTCACCATCGCGGCGGCGTCGCTCGCCATGCTCTCTCTCTCCTCCGGCATGGCCGCGGCCCAGTGCGGCAAGGCATCCTGGTACGCGCTGACGTCGAAAACGGCCTCCGGCGAACGCATGAACCCATCGGCGATGACTGCCGCCCACCGCAGCCTGCCCTTCGGCACCAAGGTGCGCGTCACCAACAAGCAGAATGGCAAGAGCGTCGTCGTTCGCATCAACGACCGCGGCCCGTTCATCAAGGGACGCGTCATCGACCTGTCGAAGGCCGCGGCCGGCCGGCTCGGCTTCATCGGCCACGGTCACACCTCGATCTGCATGGCCAAGGTCTGATCAGGGTCTGAGGCGCGCCGCGGCCGCGGCCGCCATCGCCTCGGGCAGGCCAAGCGTCCACCGCGCGGCGCAATAGGCGCGAAAGTCGAAGCACGGCAGGCCCGGGCAGACCTCGAATTCGATCAGGTGCACGATGTCGTTCGCCTCGACCCTGAAGTCGGCCGAGAACACGTCGCGCAGGCCCAGTCCCTGCATCATCCGGGCCAGGATCTCGCGGATTGCCTTGTCGGCTGCCGGCTGGCTGTCGGCGACCGGGACCAGAACCGGCTCGCGGTAGCTGCCGTCGCCTCGCGCCGCTGCGCCGGTGTCGCCATAGAGCGCCATGCTGTCGGCCATGGTCTGGAAATCGCCGCCGGCGTCGACGAATGCGACGCCGATGTCGCTTGCGCCCGCGTCCGGCGTGACGGCCAGAAAGCTGGCGCGCACATTGCGCCCGGCGACATAGGGCTGCACGATCGCGTCGTCGCGATAGTTCTCGAAAATCCGCCGGCTCAGTTCCAGCACCGCAAATTCGTCGCTTACCCGAGAATCGGGCCAGATGCCGACCTTGGCGCCGAGCCGGTTCGGCTTGACGAACCAGCCCGTCGGCGATGGCGGCGGCGTGACGATCCACGCGCCGTCGCGCGCCAGTCCGGCTTCCGGGATCGGCAGTCCAAGCGCTCGGCAAACCGCGCCCGACCTGAACTTGTCCTGGCACAGGCCGAACAGGCTGTCGTCGCTGCCGAACACGGCAAGGTCCGTCAGCCGCGCCAGCGCCGGGGCCGCGCTGCCGCGGAAATAGGCGATGCCGTCGGTCAGCGTCCACACGACCGCCTCTGCGCCGTGCAGCGACGGCAGCAGCGCCGGCGCGTCGTCCAGCTCAACCGGCAGGAAGCCGACGCCGCGCGCCGCGCAGGCGTCGGCGATGGCGCCGAATTCCGGCGCGAGGTCGGTCGACTGGGCCAGGTAGGAGGATATTTCCAGCGCCTGCCGCGCCCCGATGCCGCCGGCGAGCAGCCGCTTTCGGCAGGCGGCTTCCGGTTCGTGGACGAGGACGAGTTGCGCCCGGTCCGCCATCGTCAGATCGCAACCGCCGCGTCGGCTTGCCCGCGCATCGGCCGGTCGAGCACAAAGGTCTTGCCGGCATGGGGGTCGCCCGTCATCGCCGCGTCGTCCATGCCTTCGGTCGCGGAGGTGACCACCATCTGCGTCAGGTCCTTGCCCGCAAAGGCCGGGCACGAGGTCTGCGCCGCCGGAAGCGCGATGCTTTCCAATCGCACGCCGTCGCTTGAATAGGCGTCGACGCAGCCAGCGCCCCATCGGGCGTTCCACAACACGCCGTCGAGGTCGACCACCGATCCGTCCAGCCCGCCCGGATGGCCGCGATGGTCGACATAGATTTTCGGGTCGCCGGTCGGCAGGCCGGTGGCCGGGTCGAGGTCGACCCGGTAGAGGATCCCGACTACGGTGTCGGTGAAATAGCCGATCGTCCCGTCCGGCGAGAAGCTGATCGAATTCGGGATGGTGACGCCGTCATAGAGCCGCCGCACCGCCCCCGCCCGGAACCAGTAGATCGCGCCGGCATTTGGTTCGGCCTTGCGGCCCATCGTGCCGGCCCACAACGAACCGCTGGGGTGGGAGCGGGCGTCGTTGCAGCGGTTGCCGGGTCGGTCCTGTTCCAGCGCGGTGTGCAGTTTCAGCGCGCCGCTGGCCCGGTCGCGCAGGTAGAAACCGTCGTCTGCAAACAGCAATTGCCGCTGCGGATCGACCGCAAACAGCGCGCTCGCCATCACCGGCAGGTCGTGGCGGACGAAGCGCCCGGTGTCGAGATCCTGCTCCAGCAGTTGACGGTCGAGAATGTCGAACCAGTAGAGCGCGCCGGCCGCGACATCATAGGTCGGACCCTCGCCGAGCAGGCAGCGATGCTCGTTGAGGATGCGCGCCGCCGTCACATCACCCCGCCGTCGACGATCATGGTCTGCGCCGTCATCATCCGCGAGGCGTCCGACGCCAGGAACAGGCATGGCCCGACAATATCCGCGGCGACCATTTTCTCGCGGATGCACTGTCTCTCGATGAAGGCCGCCAGGCCTTCGGGGGTCACCCACAACTGTTGCTGGCGTTCGGTGATCACCCAGCCGGGCGCAATGGCGTTGACGCGGATCCCGTGCGGCCCAAGCGCCCCGGCCAGCCCCTTGGTCAGGCCGATAACGCCCGCCTTCGCCGTGGTGTAGGACGGCATGTTGCCGAGATTGAGCATAAAGGACGTCGAGGTGAAGTTGATGATCGATCCGGTCCGGTTCCGTTTCATCCCGTCGGCGACCGCCTGGGCGGCGAAGAATTGCGGCCTGAGATTGACCGCCTGGTTGGCGTCCCAATAGTCCGGCGTCACCTCCATCATGTCGTGCCGGTCGTCGCGCGCGGCGTTGTTGACCAGCGCCAGCGCCGGGCCGTGCCGCGCTTCCGCCGCAGCGACCGCGGCGCGCAGCGCGTCGATATCGCGCAGGTCGGCGTTGAGGAAAAGCGGCCGCGATCCGGCTTCCCGGGCCAGCCGGTCGCACAAGGCCTCGCTCGACGCTGCGTCGATGTCGATGAAGGCCACCCGCGAGCCCTGCCGCACAAAGCCTTCGGTCAGCGCCGCCCCGATGCCGGAGCCGCCGCCGGTGATCAGGACAGCCTTGCCGTCGAGGTCGGGATATCGCGCTGTGTCAATCATCAGTTCCCCCGGTTTGATGGTACCGGGACCTGTGACGGCGCTCAAGGGGGCGCTTTGCGCAAACGGTCTAGCTCGCCAGCCTGGTCCCGGCGAGATCCGGTCCGTTACGCAGCAAGTTCAGCGTCGAGAATGCGTCCACCGGCTTGCCGAACAGGTAGCCCTGTCCGTCGACGCAGCCAAGCTGCAGCAGGCGGCGGGCCTGCGATTCCAGCTCGATGCCTTCCGCCACCACCGACAGCCCGATGCCTTCGCACATTGCAAGGATGGCGCGGATGATGTGTTCCGACGCCCGATCGTCGAACATCGAAGCCACGAAGGAGCGGTCGATCTTCAGCTTGTCGAACGGGAATTCCCGCAGCCGGCCAAGCGATGACTGGCCGGTTCCGAAATCGTCCAGCGCCACGCGGATGCCCGCATCGCGCAGGTCGGAGATGATTTTCAGCGCCGACACCGGGTCGCTCATGATGCCGGTTTCGGTGATCTCGATCTCGAGCCGGCACGGGTCGAACTCGGTCGCATCCAGGATCGAGCGGATGTGCAGGCCGGTGTTCTGGTCGACCAGTTGCGACGGCGACAGATTGAAGGACAGGAACTGGTCGCCCGGCCATTGCGTCGCCGCGACGATCGCCTTCTTCAACACAAGCTGCGACAGCGGGCCGATGATGCCGCGTTCCTCGGCAATGGCGATGAAAACGCTGGGCGCGACATTGCCGAGCTCGGCGCTGGTCCAGCGCGCCAGCGCCTCGAACCCGACCGTCCTGCGCGACGCCAGCGAGACGATCGGCTGGAAGTGGGGTTCGACCTCGCCGCGGGCCACCGCTTCGCGCAGCGCCTGCTCGAGCCGCGTGACGCGTTTGGCCGCGTCCTCCATCTGCTGCGAATAGACGGCGACCCTGCCGCGGCCCGAGCGTTTGGCGTGGTAGAGTGCGGTCTCGGCCTTCGAGATCAGCATTTCCGCCGTCATGTCTCCATTGCAGATCGCGCATCCGACCGACGCAGAGAGCTGGACCGTGCGGCCGGACGCATCATAGGGCGCCGCGAGGATTTCGATCAACTGGCCGGCCTGGATCTGGGCCTGCTGGACCGAAAACGTCGCCGGCAACAGTACGGCGAACTCATCGGCGCCAAGTCGGGTCACCTCGGAATCGCCGTCCACCGAAGCGCGCAGCCTCAGTCCGACCTGGTTGAGGATTTCGTCGCCGGCGGCGCGGCCGAACAGGTCGTTGATCGGCTTGAACCCGTCGAGATCGATAATGCCGATGGCGAATGGCGCAGGATCGTGGGATCGCTCGGCCTGCAGGCGGGCGATTCTGTCGAGGAGCCGGCGATGATTGCCGAGGCCGGTCAATGGGTCGGTCAGACCCGCTTCGGACGTCACGCTGGGTATGGAGCCGGAGAATCCGGACATCAAAGGATCCAAACGAGAAGTAGTCATACCAATTTGAGCCAAAAGAGTTGAGGAAAGGTGTCTCCGGCGGCTCAAATGCGGGTGACGCTAGGACCAATCAACATGCCTCAAGGGCCCGGCTGCGGCGAAATTTCATAGATCTCCATACCGTCCGCGCTTCCGGCGACCCGTCGAAGCCAGTAGGGCGCGTCGCCCTTTGCAAGCCCGGCGATCAGGCTGCCCGGCGCGTGCTTTGCCAGAATGGCGGTCTCGGGGTTGCCCCTGCACACCGCCAGCAGCGTCGCCCCGGACCGGATCGCCGCCTGTCTGGCGGCCTGAGGCTCGGCGAGCAACGTGTCGAGCACAGCCAGATTGCCGGCGACGTTTCGATGGTAGGGGCCGGCCAGCGCCCGGTGATGCGTGTAGGTGATGACGCCCGAGCCGAGATTTGAGACCCCAAGCACCGTGCCGGCGGGCAGCGCGGCCAGCTGCGCATAGTCGGCCACGGCATAGCATTCGCTTGGCGCTGTAACAGCGCCTTGCGCGCCGTTGGCTTGGGATTTGTCGGCGGCGTCGGGGGTGAAAGCCATGGCGAGGCCAACCCATACCACGTTGATCGACAGCAGCCAGGTTGAGACGCTGATCAGATTGGCCCGGATCGATCCGTTTGTCGTGCGGTGTCTGGTGACCCATCCGGCAAGCGCGGCCGTGGCGAGCGGCACCGCGAACGTCCCGCCCCTCAACTGCCACACGCTGGTGGCGAACGCACCGACGAGCGCCAGCGCCAGGATGGTTTCGCCGCGCGACAGTCCGGTCCGGATCGCCCTGAAAGCGAGGATCGCCAGCGCGATCAGCGGCGTGACGTACCAGGCTAGGACCTTTTCCGGCTCGTTCTTCAAGATGTCGAACATCGATTGCGCCTCGACAATATAGTCGAGCCAATAGGTCTTCAGACGCGGATCAAGGTTGGCGTAGGGGTCGGCGAGGCATTGCGGGAACTGGCTGAGGACGAGCGTGCCGATTGCTACGCCGACAACCGCCAGCGCGGCGGCGCGCCGCCGCACGTCCTTCGACACCGCGCGCGAGCTGGCGACGGCGAATAGCCCCAGGCCGGCGAGAACCGCCACACTTGTCTGTGCCGACGAATAGGCGTCGCAGGCGACGCTCGTCCAGGCCGTGGCGGGAACCGTCGCGACAAAACAGGCCGCGCCGGCCGCGGCGAAACCGAGCCCGAAGCCGGCTGCGGTCGCCGCCTCTTTGTCTCCGCGCGCCAGGAACAGGATCGCCGAGGTCGCGCCGCCGATCGCAACGACAGGCAGCGTCTCCATGCCGACCGCCAGGCTGACCGCGGCGCAGCAGCCTGCCGCGAAGCCGCTGAAGCGGCTGCCGGCGACGAGCCCGAGGACTACCCCAAGCGACAGTGCCAGCTGCAGATTGTGATGGTCGATCCGGCCGGGCCCGAAATGGCCGATCCACACCAGCGCCAGCGCCGCCAGCACCGTTGCGGGCAGGGCGCTCCGGGAACCGTAGATCCTGGTCGCGATGCGCACCGCAAGCCAGGTCGCTGCGCCCAGCAAAAGGCAGGGCCACACGGTCATTGCGATCATTTCCGCCAGCGACGGCGTCGCGCCCAACCATTTCGCGATCACGATCAGCGCGGCGATGGGCGCGTCGACAATCCGCGACCAGTGCATGACGACCCCGCCTTCCAGGCCGAGCCGGTATTGCGTCAGGTCGAACCAGGCCTGTCCGGCCAGCAGGTCGCGCACCTGGGTCAGCCGCAGCACGCTGTCATTGTCGCCGCCGGCGTTGACGAGCGCCGCGAAGCCGTTGGCGGCCGACATGGCGAGCATCATGGCCATCGTGGCCAGCGCGGCGAGCAATTCGGGCGACGCCGGCAGTCGCCTTTTTCCGGCCATGCCGGAATTCAAAGAAATATCGCTCAACTGGGCCTCCGGCATCTCCGGCTAAACCTAGCCTTAACCCGTTCAATAAATAGTAAAGCGCGGCCGTCGACGGGTTCGACGCGCCCGACGGAGCCTGCGATGACCGGACCTGCCCTCAACAATCTCTCGATTGCCGTGCTGCTGCCTTGCTACAATGAGGAGGCGACCATCGCCGATGTGGTGACGCGGTTCCGCGCGGTGCTGCCGAACGCCCGCATCCTCGTCTTCGACAACAATTCCAAGGACCTGACCGCCTTGCGCGCCCGCACCGCCGGCGCGACCGTCATCCGCGAGCCGCGCCAGGGCAAGGGCAATGTGGTGCGCCGCATGTTCTCCGACGTCGACGCCGACATCTATGTCATGGCCGACGGCGACGGCACCTATGCGCCCGAAGACGCCCCGCTGCTGATCACCACGCTGTTGACCGAACACGCCGACATGGCGGTCGGCACGCGCCGCGGCGTCGAGGAAGACGCCGGCCGGTCCGGCCATGCCTTTGGCAACCGCATCTTCAACCGTCTCTACCACGCTTTGTTCGGCCGCGATTTCACCGACATCTTCTCGGGTTATCGCGCCTTCACCCGTCGCTATGTGAAGAGTTTCCCGGCCGTGTCGGGCGGCTTCGAGATCGAGACCGAAATGTCGGTCCACGCCTCGATGCTGAAACTGCCGGTGGTCGAGATCGCGCTCGACTACGGCCGTCGTCCCGAAGGCTCCAGTTCCAAACTGTCCACCTACAAGGACGGCGCCAAGATCCTGTGGATGTTCGCGATGCTGCTGAAGGAGACCAGGCCCTTTCGCTTCTTCGGCGCGATCTCGCTGGCGACGCTCGGCGTCAGCATGGCGCTGATGATTCCGGTGCTGATCGAGTATTTCGCCACCGGCCTGGTGCCGCGCATGCCCACCTGGATGCTGTCGGTTGGACTGCTGGTGCTGTCGATGCTGTTCTCGATGACCGGCCTGATCCTGGATTCGGTGGCGCGCGGCCGCGCCGAGCAGAAGCGCATGGCTTACCTGTCCTACGGCTCGATCCGCGGCGAAACCGTCGACATCCGCCGCGCCGGCGTCCCCGCGCGCGGCCAGGCGGCGCGCGCCGCATGAACCGGATCGCCCGCTTCGTCGCCGTCGGCGGCGCGGGGTTCCTTGTCGACGCCGGCGTGCTCGCAATACTGCTTCACGTCACGCCGATCGACCCGTTCACCGCGCGGCTGTGTTCCATCGCCGTGGCGCTCGTCGCCACCTGGCAGTTGAACCGCCATCTCACCTTCGGCGCCTCGTCGCGGCCCGTCGCGGTCGAGGGCGCGCGCTATGGCGGCGTCGGGATCACCACGTCGGTGGTCAATTATTGCGCCTATGCGCTGCTTGTCTGGGCGGTTCCGGCGCTGCCGCCGCTCGCGGCGCTCGCCTTCGGTTCGCTGGTGGCGATGTTGTTTTCCTATCTCGGCTATTCCCGGCTGGTCTTCGACCGTTAGCGCCGCGATCCGGATCAATCCGATTGTACCCGCCTTCAGCCGATTGCTTGCCGCGGACGCTGGACCCGTCTGCGCCGACACGCTACATCGTCGGACGCTGATCCTGGAGTAGTCGCATGCCGCTGTCCGTCGCCGTCCAGATGGACCATGTCCGCACCGTCAACATTGCCGGCGACACCACCTTCGCCCTGTCGCTCGAGGCGCAGCGGCGCGGCCATAAACTGTTCCACTATACGCCCGACCGCCTGTCGCAGTGCGACGGGCGCGTCTTCGCCCGGGTCGAGGAGATGACGGTCCGCGACGTCAGGGGCGATCATTTCACCCTTGGCGACCCGGTGCGCACCGACCTGTCGGAGATGGACGTGGTGCTGCTGCGCCAGGACCCGCCCTTCGACATGAACTACATCACCACGACCCATATGCTGGAGCGCATCCATCCGAAGACGCTGGTGGTCAACGATCCCGCCTGGGTGCGCAATTCGCCGGAAAAGATCTTTGTCACCGAATTTCCCGACCTGATGCCGGCGACGCTGATCACCCGCGATCCCGCCGAGGTCGCGGCCTTCCGCAGGGAGCACGGCGACATCATCGTCAAGCCGCTCTACGGCAATGGCGGCGCGGGCATCTTTCACCTCAAGGACGACGACCGCAATCTCGCCTCGCTGCTCGAAATGTTTACGCAGATGTTCCGCGAACCGTTCATCGTGCAGCAATATCTCAAGGCGGTGCGCAAGGGCGACAAGCGCATCATCCTGATCGACGGCGAAGCGGTCGGCGCGATCAACCGCGTGCCGGCCGAACATGACAGCCGCTCCAACATGCATGTCGGCGGCCGCGCCGAAGCCACCGAACTGACCGCGCGCGAGCGCGAGATATGCGAACGCATCGGTCCGTCGCTGAAACAACGCGGCTTCATCCTCGTCGGCATCGACGTCATCGGCGACTGGATGACCGAGATCAACGTCACATCGCCGACAGGCGTGCGCGAGGTGAAACGGTTCGGCGGCGCCGACATTGCGGCGCTGTTCTGGGACGCGGTCGAGGCCAAGCGGGCCTGAGTCTCGCCGCCCCTGAAGCGCCGGCGGGGACGTTGATGAGGCGAAGATAGGTCTGTCGCCCGCAGGTCCGGCAAGTTATTCCGGAGTCATTTCCTTTTCGTTCCTGAAACGTTCTTGACGCAACGTCATCAATATGCTTCGATTGCGTATCGTTTGCAGAACCTGTCGCCATCGGGGAACGCCATGGTTTCGCGTGTCAGCACTGTCGCGTTCGAGGGCATTGAGGCCGTCCCGGTCGACGTCCAGGTGATGATCGCGCCGGGCAAGATGAACATTCACATCGTCGGCCTGCCCGACAAGGCGGTGGCCGAAAGCCGCGAGCGGGTGCAGGCGGCGCTGCACGCCTCGGGCCTGTCGCTGCCGGTCAAAAAGGTGACGATAAACCTCGCGCCGGCCGACCTGCCCAAGGAGGGCAGCCACTACGACCTGCCGATCGCGCTGTGCCTGATGGCGGCGCTGGGCGCGATTCCGGGCGACGCGATCGCCGGCTATGTCGTGCTCGGCGAACTGTCGCTCGACGGAACCATTGCGCCTGTCGCCGGCGCGCTGCCGGCGGCGGTCGGCGCCAACGCCATCGGCAAGGGCCTGATCTGCCCGCATGCGTCGGGTCCCGAAGCCGCCTGGGCGGGCGCCGAGATCGACATTCTCGCGCCGCGCAGCCTGATCGCCATCGCCAATCATTTTCGCGGCGCGCAGGTCCTGACGCGGCCCGAGGCGAGCATCCACCGCGCCGCGTCCGACCTGCCCGACCTTGCCGACATCAAGGGGCAGGAATCGGCGCGCCGGGCGCTGGAGGTGGCGGCCGCCGGCGGCCACAATCTGCTGATGATCGGCCCGCCGGGTTCCGGCAAGTCGATGCTGGCGCAGCGCCTGCCGTCGATCCTGCCGCCGCTGGGCGCGCGCGAACTGCTGGAAGCGTCGATGATCGCGTCGATCGCCGGCGAGATTGCCGGCGGCAAGCTGACCGACCGGCGGCCGTTCCGCTCGCCGCACCATTCCGCCTCGATGGCCGCGATGGTCGGCGGCGGGCTGCGGGTCAGGCCGGGCGAGGCGTCGCTGGCGCACAATGGCGTGCTGTTCCTCGACGAACTGCCGGAGTTTGCGCCGCCGGTGATCGACGCGTTGCGCCAGCCGCTCGAATCGGGCGAATGCGTCATCGCCCGCGCCAACCACCGCGTCAGCTATCCGGCCCGGGTGCAGCTGGTCGCCGCGATGAATCCGTGCCGTTGCGGCATGGCAGGCACGCCCGGCTACCGCTGCCTGCGCGGCCCGCGCTGCCAGAGCGACTATCTGGGACGGATCTCGGGTCCGATGCTCGACCGCATCGACCTGCGCGTCGACGTGCCGGCCGTCGCCGCCAGCGACCTGATCGCGCCCGGCGCGTCGGAGCCGAGCGCGTCGGTCGCCAGACGCGTCGCGCGGGCCCGCGACATCCAGCACCGGCGGTTCGAGGCGCTGGGGCTTGGCCCCGGCGTCACCAATGCTCATTGTTCATCGGCGGTGATCGAGAAGATCGCCGTCGCCGACGCCGGCGGCCAGGCGCTGATGCGCGACGCGTCGGACAAGCTCGGCTTTTCCGCCCGCGCCTATCACCGGGTGCTGCGGGTGGCGCGTACCCTCGCCGATCTCGACGGCGTCGACGGGGTGGCGCGCATCCATCTGGCGGAAGCGATTTCCTATCGAATGGCGTCGGAGCGCCTGGCGCTGGCGGCGTAGTCAAGCCAGAGGCGGGAGCGCCCTGGCCGTTTCGCCGAACGAGCCTGCGGTCGCAACGGAAAGGGTCGGCGCGCCGGCAGATATTGAACAGCCGCCAAGAATAATGTCTGTCTGGTCGCCATGATTGACCGCCTGATCGACAAGCAATACGGCGACATCCTAGCTCGGACCGATGTCTTCAACGTTGCCCATTCACCGCAGCGATGCCGGGAACTGCTTGAACACGAAACGGCATCCGGCAAGTCGATGTTTCCGCAGATTTCGACGTCGAAGCTGCTGCAGGGCCAGGTCCGTGACGATGGCGCATTGGTAGCGCACAGCACGATCCAACATCAGGTGGGCCTGCTGAACGTCGAATGGTGGCCGTTGAACACCGGTTCCCGGGTTGCCTGCAATCTGACATTGGCGCCGGGTCGCAAGTTTGATCTCATTGCCGTCTGGATCTTTTCCGGCCTTGTCTGGTTCTTCCATCTCCTGATCATGCTGAATAGGGAGTCTGCCGCCAGCATGACGCCGACGGATCTTGGTGTGGTCGCCGTCCAGAATCTGATCCTGATATTACTGCTCTGGGGCGCCTACCGGTATTTTCGCAGCAAGCTCAAGAAGGACCGCGACAAGAGCATTCAGACGGTTCGCAAGATTCTCGGCGCGCCTGCCTGACATCGGCGCGTTTGAACGCAAGTGGCGAGAGCATTCATATTGCGGTCTGTGCGTCGCTATCTCTGCGCGTCACTGCGGCAAACGCGCCGGTGGTTACGGCGCGCTGACGCAAGCTTCCGGTCGAACGGGAGGCCTCAGCCCAGCCCGTCGAACAGCGCAGTCGACAGGTAGCGCTCGGCGAAGGACGGGATGATCACCACGATCGTCTTGCCCTCGTTTTCCTTGCGGGCGCCGACGACGACCGCCGCCTGAAGCGCCGCGCCCGACGAAATGCCGACCGGCACGCCTTCGAGCCTGGCCAGCAGCCGGGCGTTGGCGAAGGCGTCGTCGTTCGACACTGTGACGATCTCGTCATAGATCGAGGTGTCGAGAACCTTCGGCGCAAATCCGGCGCCGATGCCCTGGATCTTGTGCGGGCCGGGCTGACCGCCCGACAGGATCGGCGAGGCCTCGGGCTCGACCGCGACCATGCGCAGGCCCGGCTTGCGCGCTTTCAGCACCTGGCCGACGCCGGTGATCGTGCCGCCGGTGCCGATGCCGGAGACGACGATGTCCACCTTGCCGTCGGTGTCGTTCCAGATTTCTTCCGCCGTGGTCTGGCGATGGATCTCGGGGTTGGCCGGGTTCTCGAACTGCTGCGGAATGATCGCGCCGGGAATCGTCGCCACCAGTTCCTCCGCCTTGGCGATCGCCCCCTTCATGCCCTTGGCGCCTTCGGTCAGCACCAGTTCCGCCCCCAGAAGCGCCAGCATCTTGCGCCGTTCGACCGACATGGTTTCCGGCATCGTCAGGATCAGGCGGTAGCCCTTGGCTGCGGCCGTGAACGCCAGCGCGATGCCGGTATTGCCCGACGTCGGCTCGACTAGCGTCGTCTTGCCCGGAGCGATCCGCCCGTCCTTCTCCATCGCGTCGATCATCGCCACGCCGATGCGGTCCTTGACGGAGGCGATCGGATTGAAGAATTCGAGCTTGCCGAGCAGCGTCGCCTTGACGCCCTTCTCGCGGGCGAACTTGTCCAGCCTGACCAGCGGCGTGTCGCCGACGGTTTCGGTGATCGAGTTGTAGATGCGTCCCCGACCCGGTTTCCTGGCCATGATTTGCTCCCAGCTTTGTGCCCGGCGTCGCCGGGCGCGTCGTCCGCCAGATGAGGAAATACCCAGCGCCGCGTCAACCCCCGTCGGCGTCTCCACCGCCATAGACTTGCAAAGCGCGCCGCCGCCGCATAACCCGACGGCGGCGAAGCGCGCGGCGCTCGGTGAAGGAAGCGGTATCGATGAGCCAATATGACGTCCTGTGCATCGGCAACGCGATTGTCGACATCATCGCGCGCTGCGACGAGACGTTCCTGCGCGACAACGCCATCATCAAGGGCGCGATGAACCTGATCGACGCCGAACGCGCCGAACTTCTCTATTCGCGCATGGGCCCGGCGATCGAAACCTCGGGCGGCAGCGCCGGCAACACCGCCGCCGGCATCGCCAGCCTCGGCGGCAAGGCCGCCTATTTCGGCAAGATCGCCCGCGACCAGCTCGGCGACATCTTCCGCCACGACATCCGCGCCCAGGGCGTCGCCTTCGACACGAAGCCGCTTGCCGGCCAGCCGCCGACCGCCCGTTCGATGATCTTCGTCACCCCCGACGGCGAACGCTCGATGAACACCTATCTCGGCGCCTGCGTCGAGCTTGGCCCCGAAGACGTCGAGAAGGACAAGGCCGAGGCCGCCAGGGTCACCTATTTCGAAGGCTATCTGTGGGATCCGCCGCGGGCCAAGGAGGCGATCCGCCTCACCGCCGGTTATGCTCATGGCGCGGGTCGCGAAGTGTCGATGACGCTGTCCGATTCCTTCTGCGTCGACCGCTATCGCGCCGAATTCCTCGAGCTGATGCGCTCCGCCACGGTGGACATCGTCTTCGCCAACGAGAGCGAGCTCAAGGCGCTGTACCAGACCTCGTCCTTCGAGGACGGTCTGGCGGCGATCCGCCGGGACTGCCGGCTGGCCGCGGTGACGCGGTCGGAAAAAGGATCGGTGATCGTGCGCGGCGACGAGACCGTCGACGTCGACGCGATCAGGATCGATCAACTCGTGGACACCACCGGGGCGGGCGATCTCTACGCCTCGGGTTTCCTGCACGGCTACACCACCGGGCGTCCGCTCGGCGAATGCGGCCGGCTCGGCTCGCTCGCCGCCGGCCTGGTCATCCAGCAGATCGGGCCAAGGCCGCGCGAAAACCTCCGCGACGCGGCGCGACGCCACGGCCTTTGAGAGCTCGCGTCAGGCAAGACGCGGCGTGCTTTAGAATCTGGTGACGATGGCGCCCTTGGCGATGTCGAGCACTGTCGAGCCGTTCTCGTTGAGCCTGAGCCGGGTCATGGCTTTCAGATCGACCTTCGGCCGGCGCAGTTTCGGCCTGTCGCCGTTCCTGCCCCTGGCGACCCAGCCGATCTGCTTCTCGGCGCTGTTGGCGTCGGCGAAGTCGCCGTCCTCGATCGCCTGATCCATCTGTCCCCATGCGAGCTTTTCGCCCTGCTCGACCATGTCGGGACGGACGTTCTCCTGGTCGGTGAGCAGATCCTGAACCGCGTCGAGATGCCGGTTGAGCGCCGTCGCGGCGGCCGGGTCGGGCGCGTCCGGCGCCAGATCGGGCGTCGGCGCGGCGAGCGGGCTGCGCGCG
>DDFA01000136.1:1246-2659 GCA_002336975.1 Phyllobacteriaceae bacterium UBA1940 | reverse complement strand
GATTGGTGGTCGCCAGCGTCTCGCACGCCACGCGGACCTGCCATGGGCTCATGCCGGTCTTCTTGGCCTCACGATAGACCAGGTCGACAATCTCGTCCGAGATGCGATCGCACACCTTGTCGGGATGCCCCTCGGACACGGATTCAGACGTAAACGAATAGTTGCTGCGCGCCACGGGGGATACCTTCAGAAAGCCGTAAGAACCGGCGACCTGATATGAAGAGGAGGTGTCGCAGTCAAGCAAATGCGATCTTTACCATGAATGCCGGCATATCGGCCAAAGAACGCGGCTCACTCGGTTTCGCGGTCGTCAGCCAGCGCGCGCACCAGATCGACGATCTTGCGACGAACCTTGGGATCGGAGATGCGGACAAAGGAGCGGTTGAGTTGAAGGCCTTCGGAACTGTTCATGAAGTCGACGACGAACTGGGCTGAGTCGTCTTCAGCAAATCCGCCTGAATTTCCGCCGGGTGCATTTTCGAAAAAGAAGGAAACCGGAACTCCGAGAATCGAGGCAATAGCCTGCAACCGGCTTGCGCCGACCCGATTGGTCCCTTTTTCGTATTTCTGGATTTGCTGGAAAGTGATGCCCAAGTTCTCGCCGAGTTTTTCTTGGCTCATGCCAAGCATGTTTCGACGAAGCCGGACACGGCTTCCGACATGAATATCAATAGGATTTGGTTTTTTCTTGTTCTCTGCCATCTCAATTTGTGACCAGCGCGGGAAATAATAGTAGCTAAAAAATCTCGAAATTTCCCGGAGTGACGCAGGTTGGCGCGGGCCGGGTAGGATGTGGAAAGATCACTATGTTAGTCAAAATGAACGGCTGTCAATTCAACTTGGCCGCCGGAGCGCCCTGATAGCACACGCCAACGCGAAAAAGAAGAAAATCACCGCAAGGCCGTTTCGGCCTGGCGAACCGGCCAGAAGTTGCGCCCGTACAATCGGCAGCTGAACGTCGAGGTTTCCGGTTGCGTTCAGCGCCAGGCCGTCGACGATGCGCCCGTCAGCGCTGATGGCTGCTGTGATCCCGTTGTTGGCGACCCTCAACAGCGGCAGCCCCGTCTCGACGGCCCGAACCTGGGCCTGGCGGAAGTGTTGGTAGGGGCCCGGCGTGTCGCCGAACCATGCGTCATTGGTGATGTTGAGAATGAAGTCGCCCTCGTCCGCGATGGCGGCGACCTCGTAGGGAAAGATCACCTCGTAGCAGATGAGAGGGATCGCCTTGTAGCCGCCGGGCACGGCGATCGGTTCGCGCGAGCCGCCGGCGGAAAAGCTGACCGGCGTGGCGACGATCTTGGTCAGGCCGAGGCGTGACAAGATATCCTCGAAGGGCAGATATTCCCCGAACGGCACGAGGTGGATCTTGTCGAACGCCGACGCGATCTCGCCCTTGTCGTCGATGGCGACGAT
>DDFA01000136.1:0-1230 GCA_002336975.1 Phyllobacteriaceae bacterium UBA1940 | reverse complement strand
TGCAGGGCGTCGCCAAGTTCGGCCAGAGCTTCGGGGCGCTCGGTAAACAGGAACGGAACCGCCGTTTCGGGCCAGACGATCAGATCGGGACGGGGCTTGCCGTCCTCCGGCTTCGCAGTGGTCATGTCGAGATAAGTCTTGAAGATGCGATCGCGGACGTCCGCGTCCCATTTCTCGGTCTGGTCGATCGACGGCTGGACGGCGCGAATGGCGAGGGTTTTTTCAGCGGCCGGCGGCTGACGCCACAGGCCGAACCCGACATGCGCCGCCACAACCAGGGTGGCGAGCACGGCGCCGAAGCGCCGGTCGCGCGCCGAGGCCAGCAAAGCGGGCGAGGCGAAGACAAAGACGGCCAGTGCGTTCATGCCCGCGAGGCCGACGAGCGAAACCGACTGCATCAACATCGGCGTCGGCATCGCCGCATAGCCGATCGAGTTCCAGGGGAAGCCGGTGAACAGAAAGCCGCGCAGCCATTCCGCCAGCCCAAAGCCGAAGGCGAGCGCGAAGATGCGCCCCAGTCCATCCGCCCATAGGACGCGGGCGATCGCGGCGGCGAAGCCGTAGAAGAAGGCGAGCAGGGCAGGCAGGCCAAGAATCGCCAGCGGCAGCGCCCAGGCAAAACTGTCGGNNAATAGCCGAAGCCGAACCACCAGCCCGTCACGAAGGCGGGGCCCAGGCGGCGGACAAAGCCGCGGCCGCGTTCGGCGACCGAGCCGTCCAGAAGCCACACGAGCAGCGGAAACGCGACAAAGCCGGCCGCCGGAAAATCGAACGGGGCTTGCGCAAGGACCGCCAGGGCGCCGGCGGCGAACGCCAGCGCCGCGCGGCGGACACCCCACAGCAGAATGACCTTTCCGGCCAGTCGCTCCATCAATTTTTCCAGGCTGCGCGAATCAGGTCTGAACGGTGTAACAGCCTGAGCAGGCGCTGCCAAACGCCGTTCAGCGCGAACCGGACCCGGCGCTTACCCTCACGGGCGTCCGGGGTCGAAATGCCTGGTCAGTTTCTTGCCATAGCCGGCGTAATCCTTCTGGAAGGCAGGGGTCTCGGCGGCGAACTTGCTGATCTTCTGAGGGAACCGGGTCTCGAACATGAACGCCATCGTGCCGGTCAGCCGCTGGGGCGCAAGCTCGGCGTTCGACGCCTTCTCGAATGCGTCCAGGTCAGGTCCGTGCGGTAGCATCATATTGTGCAGCGACGCGCCACCCGGCGCGAAGCCGCCGCCGGTCT
>DDFA01000131.1 GCA_002336975.1 Phyllobacteriaceae bacterium UBA1940 | reverse complement strand
CCGCGCCGCAGCCGCCGGCGCAGGCGCAACAGGCGACGCCGCAGCCGGCCGCGCCGTCGAGCGGCCCCGCCATCATCAAGGTCAATCCGGAGCCCGACCTGCCGTCGAGCGGCGTCGTCATCATCCGCGATCCGTCGTCGCTGGCGCGCAACCCGCGCACGGCGCACCTGCCCGACAAGGATCTGCTCGAGCAGACCGAGGCCGGCCCGCTGCCGGTGCGCGCCGCCGACGGACGGCGTCCCTTCGACGTCTATTCGATGCCCTGGTCGGGGTCGCGCGGCGCCAAGGTGGCGATCGTGATCGGCGGGCTCGGCCTGTCGCAGACCGGCACGCAGGCCGCGATCAAGGCGCTGCCGGCGGAGGTGACGCTGGGATTTGCGTCCGCCGGAAACTCGCTGTCTCGCTGGATGCAGGCCGGCCGCCAGGCCGGCCACGAGATCGTGTTGCAGGTGCCGATGGAGCCGTTCGACTATCCGCGCGTCGATCCCGGGCGCAACACCCTGACGGTCGACGCCTCGGCCGCCGACAATCTGCAGAACCTCTACTGGGCGCTGGGGCGGATGACCAATTATGTCGGGGTGATGAACTATATGGGCGGGCGTTTCGTCACCGACCAGCAGGCGATGACGCCGCTGATGGCGGAACTGGGTAAGCGCGGGCTGATGTATCTCGACGACGGCTCGACCGCCCGTTCGCTGGCGCCGGAAATGTCGCTGGCCAATTCGGTGCCGCTGGCGGTCGGCGACGGCGTCATCGATGGCGAGCGCGAGCGCGGAGCCATTCTGAAGAAGCTCGACGAGCTGGAAGCGACCGCCCGCGCCAGGGGTTCGGCGATCGGCACCGGCTCGGCCTTCGACGAAACCGTCGATGCGGTCAGGTCGTGGGTCGCCGAGGCGAAGAAGCGCGGCATCGAGATCGTGCCGGTGTCGGCGCTGGCGAACGATCCCGAAAGGGGACGGTAGATGGACGGCAACAAGCCTGACAGGGACGAGATGCCCTACCGGCGCTGCGTCGGCGTGATGGTGCTGAACCGGGCCGGCCTGGTGTGGGCCGGTCGCCGCATCCGCTCTTCCGACAGCGAACTCGACGAGGCGGAGCCGCAATTGTGGCAGATGCCGCAAGGCGGCATCGACAAGGGCGAGGAGCCGTTGCCGGCCGCCTATCGCGAACTTTACGAGGAAACCGGCATGACGAGCGTCACCTTGCTGGCCGAGGCGTCGCGCTGGATCGACTACGACCTGCCCGACAACGTGCTGGGCAAGGCGCTGAAGGGCAAATATCGCGGCCAGACGCAACGCTGGTTCGCCTTCCGCTTCGAGGGCGACGAGAGCGAGATCGCCATCAATCCGCCGCCGGGCGGCCATTCGGCCGAATTCGACGCCTGGGGCTGGAAGCCGATGGCCGAACTGCCGGCGCTGATCGTGCCGTTCAAGCGCAAGACCTATGAAGCGGTGGTGGCCGAGTTCAGGCATCTCGCACCGTAAAGCGAAGACGTCTTGCGCAGATCGTTCAGGATCGCCACATTGCGGCTGTGTCCAACAGATGAAAGGAGGTGATCCGATGTCGAGTGATTTCGGTTTCCAGGGTGCGTTCTCGGCGGATTGCCGTGGCAGGGAGCAAACTTCCTGACCTCCGCATGATGCGCCGGGCGGCTCACGCCAGACGAGAGCCGCACCCGGAACGAAGCACGGAAAGGCCGCCGATCACCAGATCGGCGGCCTTTTTCGTTGGAAACGATTTACTTGACGATCGCCAGCCGTTCGATGTTGGCGGCGATTTCCTTGAACGCCTGGTCGAGCGCCGCGCCGGAAGAGACTTCGTAATAATGGGTGATGGCGGACACGTCGGGCGACGAGCAGTCCTTGAGGACCTGCTTGGCGGCGGCCTCATCAAGCTGGAAGCCGATGGTGAAGATCTCGATGCCGTCCTTCTTCATCGCGGCGCAATGCGTTTCGGCGGCGCTGCGCGATCTGGCCGGCTGGCTGTTCGGCCTGCCGTTGGGGCCGATATTGGCGAATGCGGTGTTGAACTCGCCGTCGGTCATCAGGATCGCGTATTTGGCGGCTTTCTTCGACTTGTAGGCGGACGGGGCGGACGAGGCCGGCAACACCGGCGCCCATTTCGGCGACAGCATGTAGCGGGTCCACTGCACGCCGATGCCGCCGCCGGTGTAGCCGCTGGCCCGGAAGTTTGCGATGGTGTCCAGAAGCTTGGCCTTGTCGGTGGTCAGAGGCTGCAGTTCCGCAGCCGGGCAATAGTTCAGCCGGAAGTCGCGATTGACCATGGCGACCAGCGGCGAGGCGTCGGTGAAGGCCTCCGATCCCTTGCGGTCGGTGGCGCAGGTGTCGCGGTTGGCAGACGCGAAGCTGGAGGCGAGGACTACCGGATCGAGCGCCGGAGGATTGCCGGTGGTGTAACCGGTCTCGTCGTAGACGCCGCGCGACAGGTCGCCGACATTGACCGAGTCGGCATAGGGCACGATGGCGACGCGCACGCGCGGCACGACGCCGGCATTGCCCGCCAGGAAAGTCTCGACCGCATTGCTGGCGGCGGATTTGAGATCCTTGATCTTCTGGCCGGACATCGAGCCGGTGATGTCGAGCATCATCGCGACCTCGATGGTGCGATCGGAATAGACGGCGGCGGAATCGACGGTGACGCGCTGGGTCGAAGCGGTGGTGAACACCGGGAAGGCGAGCGGGACGTCGACGCTTGCGGTCGCCAGGACCTGCCGGGCGATCTTGTCGAGCCGGATGTCGTCGAGGTTGAGCGAATCGGCGAAGGCGATGCCGTCGCGGGTGTTGGCCTTGAGGAACGCCAGGACCGATTTCGGGGCGTCCTTTTCCTTGATCAGGCCGGTGGTGATGTCGCGGGCGGTGGAGACGACCGCTGAATCGAGGGCGTTCAGCAGGTTGGATCGGGCGGCCGACAGCTGCGCGAAGTTGACCGCCATGCCGACCGCCATGGCCAGAACGGTTGAGGTGGCGGCGAACACGAGCGCGAAATTGCCGGACTCATTGCGGGTGAACCGCGCCGCGACGCCGCTGAAGCTCGACTGGGCCATGACTGTCTCCTTTTGGTCGATCGGTGGGGCCGATAGGGAGACAGGTGCAGGAAGCTGGCCACAATCGCCGGTAGGGCGGCAAGCCCCGGCCAGGTTGTTGATTTGTCTTGGTTTTCGCGGAAATCTAGGTGAACGGACCGTTAACGCGGCGGGCTGTGGCGGCCGGTGCTCCGGGACGGGCCGGCGCGGCGGTCGCCCTGCGTCCCATATTGCGACAAGCGGCGGCTGGCGATGCGGCGGCGGACGCAAGGTTCCAACGCGGAACCCGGATTTCAGAAATCGCTGGCGATGCCCTTGACCTCCCAGTCGCCGTAGCGGGCGGGGTCGGGTCCGTCGCGGCCGCCGATTTCCTTCGGCGGCGCGGGCTTGCGTTTCGCCGCGGCGCGGCGGGCGTCGGCTTCGGCCAGCGCCCTTTGGGCGGCGGGTGGCAATTGCCGCGCCGGCGCGGTCCCGGCGGGCGTGTTCGGGTCGTGGTTTTCGGGCATGGATCGTGACCGCTTATTGAATTGGACCGTCGGGTCCACCATCATATTGGCTGCAATATAGTATGTGGCGGCGGCCGACAAAACCCGCTGCGACGAGGAGAGCTGGATGAACACTATCCGCACGGCGGCGCTGCTGGCCGTCATGACCGCGCTGTTCATGGCGGTGGGCTACGCCATCGGCGGTTCGAGCGGCATGACAATCGCGTTGATCATCGCCGCCGGCATGAACCTGTTCAGCTACTGGAACTCGGACAAGATGGTGCTGCGCATGAACAACGCCGTCGAGGCTGACGAGCGCAATGCGCCGGAACTGTTCGAGATCGTACGCGGCCTGTCGCACAATGCCGGCCTGCCGATGCCGAAGGTCTACCTGATCAACTCCGACCAGCCGAATGCGTTCGCCACCGGCCGCAACCCGCAGAACGCGGCGGTGGCGGCCACCACCGGCCTGTTGCAGCGGCTGTCCTATGAAGAGGTGGCCGGGGTGATGGCGCACGAGCTGGCGCATATCCAGAACCGCGACACGCTGACCATGACGATCACCGCGACGCTGGCCGGCGCGATCTCGATGCTCGGAAATTTCGCCATGTTCTTCGGCGGCAACCGCAACAACAATAACGGCATGGGGATCATCGGCACGCTGGTGGCGATCATCGTCGCGCCGCTGGCGGCGATGATGGTGCAGATGGCGATCAGCCGCACNNGAAATCTGCGGCCATCCGCTGTGGCTGGCGTCGGCGCTGAACAAAATCGCCAACGCCGCCAAGCGGATCGAATATCCGGCCGCCGAGCGCGACCCGGCGATGGCGCATATGTTCATCATCAACCCGCTGTCGGGCGCGCGCATGGACGGGCTGTTCTCGACACATCCGAACACCGAAAACCGCGTCGCCGCGCTGCAGTCGATGGCTGCGGAATTCGAGGCGCCGCAAGGCGGCGGCCGGCCCGCGCCGCGCGCCGAGAC
>DDFA01000114.1 GCA_002336975.1 Phyllobacteriaceae bacterium UBA1940 | reverse complement strand
CCCAAGGGCCCGGAATGGGCCAATATGGGGCGTGGGCTGATCCGCGGCATGTTGAACTCGGCCCGCGGCCTCTCCGACAAGGACCTGAGCGAAGCCGCGCAGGCCGCGCGGCGCATCAGCGGCTTTGCCGATCTTGACGGGCTGGAGTTCGTCGCCCGCATCGACATTGGCACCGACACCAATGGCGACGACAAGAACGAGGTCCGCGCCGCCGTCACCGCCAACCACAAGGACTATGCCGCCATCATGGGCCTGGTCACGGCAACGCCGCAGGCCAGCGTCGCACCGGCGAGCGCGCCGCAGGGCAATGCCTATGCCACTGCCAGACAGCCGGGCGCCACACCGTCGGCGCGCCCGTCATGGGCGCAGTAGAGCGAGGCGCCGATCATGCTGCTTCGTCCCCGCCAGAAACTCTTTGTCGAGCGCAGTGTCGCTGCGCTCGATACCCACGCCAACACGTTGGGTGTGGCCCCGACAGGTGCCGGCAAGACCATCATGCTGTCGGCCGTTGCTGGCCGGATGATCGGCGATACCGATGCGAAGGCCGCTGTGCTCGCCCATCGCGACGAACTGACCGCTCAGAACAGGGAGAAGTTCGCCCGCGTCAATCCGGCCATCACCACCTCCGTGATCGATGCGGGCGAAAAGTCCTGGGGCGGCCGGGTCACCTTCGCCATGGTTCCGACGCTTGCCCGCAGCACCAACCTCACCAGTATGCCGGCGCTCGACCTGCTGGTGATCGACGAGGCGCACCACGCCACCGCCGACAGCTACCGGCGCATCATCGACGAGGCGCTGAAGCGCAATCCGTCCTGCCGCATCTTCGGCGTCACGGCCACGCCCAATCGCGGCGACCGCAAGGGATTGCGGACGGTGTTCTCCAATGTCTCCGACCAGATTCGCATCTGTGACCTGATCCGCTCCGGCCATCTGGTGCCGCCGCGCACCTTCGTCATCGACGTCGGCGTCAAGGACGAGCTGGTCAGGGTCAAAAAGACCGCCAGCGATTTCGACATGGGCGAAGTCGAGCGCATCATGAACCGCGCGCCGATCACCGATGCGGTCATCCGGCATTGGAAGGAGAAGGCAGCCCAAAGGCGGACCGTGGTGTTCTGCTCCACGGTCGATCATGCCCGCAGCGTCACCGATGCCTTCAACGCAGCGGGTATCGCCGCTGCGCTCATTCACGGCGAGATGGGGGATGGCGAACGCAAGGCGGTGCTTGCCGAATATGCCGCCGGCAAAATGCAGGTCGTAGTCAATGTCGCCGTCCTGACCGAGGGTTGGGATCACCCGCCGACCTCCTGCGTCGTGCTGCTGCGCCCCAGTTCCTGGAAGTCGACCATGATCCAGATGGTCGGGCGCGGCTTGCGCACTATCGATCCCAACGAACATCCGAGCATCGTCAAAACCGACTGCGTGGTGCTCGACTTCGGCACCTCCAGCCTGATGCATGGTTCGCTCGAACAAGAGGTCGATCTCGTCGGACACGAGGCCTCCGGCGATGCGCCCACAAAATGCTGCCCGCAATGCGAGGCCGACATCCCTCTCGGCTGCCAGGAATGCCCGCTCTGCGGCTTTGTCTTCGACAGCATCGATGACGACGGTGGCGACATTCCGCTCAACGATTTCATGATGTCGGAGATCGACCTCCTGAAGCGCTCCAGCTTCCGCTGGTGCGATCTCTTTGGTGACGACGCCGCGCTGATGGCGAACGGGTTTTCCGCATGGTCCGGCGCCTTCTTTCTCAATGGCCGCTGGTATGCGGTGGGCGCAGCGAAGGGGAGCGAGCCGCGCCTGTTGTCGATCGGCGAGCGCATGGTGTGCCTTGCTGCCGCCGATGACTGGCTAAACGAGCACGAATCCGACGAGAGCGCACACAAGACCCGGCACTGGCTATCGCAGCCGCCGACGGACAAGCAACTTGCGTATCTCCCGGCCAACTACCGGCAAGATTTCGGGCTGACCCGCTATCAGGCTTCGGCATTGCTTTCCTTCCAGTTCAACCGTGCCGCCATCCGCGGCCTCGTCTTCGGCGCGGACGGACAAGATCTGGCGAGGGCGGCGTGATGGTTGATCCGACCCTGGCCGAACAGGCAGCGATCCGCAGCGCCATGAAGCCTGTCGCCGAGATCATGGAGGAAATCGGCTGGCAGACCCGGCTTGCCGATCTCTCCGAACAACAGGTGCTCACGCTGATCGAGGTCACCGTCACCGGCTTCCAGGACGCCTTGCGCGAATACGCAGCGGCCAATCGCGCCGCCGATCCCGAGGTGCCGTTCTAATGCTGGATTTCAATCACCAACCCAAGCCCGGCGAGCAGATCACCACCATGATCGACACCTCGCTCGAGGCTGAACAGACCGCCACGCCGCCACGCGACTATCTCGGCGGTTCGCGCCTCGGGCACGCCTGCCAGCGCGCCCTGCAATTCGAGTTCACGGCAACACCCAAGGATGATGGCGCCGGCTTTTCCGGCCAGACGCTGCGCATCTTCGCCATCGGTCATGCGCTCGAAGACCTCGCCATTCGCTGGCTGCGCGCCGCCGGCTTCGATCTCTATACGGGCAAGGGCAACCGGCCCGACGGCGACCAGTTCGGTTTCTCGGTCGCGGACGGACGCATCCGTGGTCATGTCGACGGTATCATCGCCGCTGGCCCGAAAGGTTTTGATCTTGCCGTTCCCGCGCTGTGGGAATGCAAGACCATGAACGCGAAGAACTGGCGCGCCTGCATCAAGGACGGTGTGACGAAGTCCAAGCCCGTCTACGCTGCCCAGATCGCGCTCTACCAGGCCTATATGGAAAGCACGGTGCCCGGCATCTCGGCCGCGCCGGCGCTGTTCACCGCGATCAACAAGGACACCGCCGAGCTCCACCACGAGTTCGTCCCCTTCGATGTCGATCTGGCGCAGCGCATGTCGGACCGGGGTGTGCGCATCTTGCAGGCAACCGATGCCGGCGAGCTTCTGCCCCGCATCGCCACCAATCGCGATTTCTTCGAGTGCCGCTTCTGTCCATGGGCCGACCGCTGCTGGGAGCGGCCTTCATGAGCAAGGAGCACGACGACACGGCCGACACCACCGAGCAGCACGTCACTGGCGAGATCGTCCACTTCAATCCCTGGCGCGATTTCAACGATGCGCCTTGCCAGCTCGACGTGTTCGGCGACGAGCCCGATCCCGATCAGATCACGCAGTTCATGGAGGTGGTGTTCGGTTACTGCGACGGCCTGATCCCGGTGCGCAGCTTCATCGACAAGGGTCAGGGCTTCAACGGGCGCCCCCACAACATCTGGATCGATGCCGACCGCACGGTTGCCGACAAGATGGCGACCTTCGCCAACTGGGCAGGCCGTGAGGGTGCCGCCGTCTATGTCATCCCCGGTACCGTCGCCGCCAAGGGCCAGGCCAAGGCCGCCGACATCCTGCAGATGCAGACGGTAGTGGTCGATGTCGACACCGGTGACATTGCCGCCAAGCGCGCCCACCTCGAGCGCCATCTCGGTCCACCCACCATGGTGGTGGAAAGCGGTGGCGTGACACCCGAAGGCCAGCGCAAGGCCCATATCTGGTGGAAGCTGAACGAACCCGTCGATGGTGACGACATCGCCCGTATCTGTCGTCTGCGCGGTGACATTGCCGCCAAGGTCGGCGGTGACACGCATTTCCGCTCGGCGCATCAGCCGATCCGGGTGGCGGGCTCGGTTTACTACAAGAACAGCCTCAAGACGCAGGTGCGGATCGTCGAGCTGAACGCTCGCCTTGAGCGCGACCTCGAGGAATTCATCGAGGCGGTCACCGACATGCCGCCCGCACCGGGCATTTCGCTCCAGCCCGATTTCTCGACGCCCGACAAGCCCACCGTCGCCGATGTGCTGGTCACACCAGTGCGGGAGGGCGCGCAGGATGACTGGTCACGCTTCGAGGGCGCCTCGGCCGCCATCGGCCATTACATCCGCATGGTGCACGATGGTCGGCTGTCGAAGGACGAAGGCTGGCAGGCGATCTGCGAATACAACGCCGCCATGCTGCGCCCGGCCTGGCCTGTGGAGCGGCTCAAGCGCGAGTCCGAGCGGCTCTGGGCCATCCATGTCGAAAAGCACGGAGCGCCGCTCATTCGCCTCGACAGTGCAGCGCCGGCGCCGAACGAGCTTCCTACCTTCACCCTCGGCGCGCTGCTCGACGATATCAGCCCGATGCCGGCAGACATCATTGCGCCGCGCGTCCTGACGCCGGGTGGGTTGCTCGTGCTCGGCGGCGCGCCGAAGGTCGGCAAGAGCGACCTGTTGATCACCTGGCTCGTGCATATGGCGGCGGGTGTGCCTTTCCTCGGCTTCACGCCACCGCAGCCACTACGGATCTTCTATCTGCAGGCCGAGATCCAGTACCACTATCTGCGCGAACGCGTGCAGCAGATCGGTCTGCCGCCGGAAATTCTCGCTGCTGCACGCGACAATCTCGTCGCTACGCCGAAGCTCCAGATGCTGCTCGATGCGGAAGGCAGCGTGCATGTCGCCGAGGCGATCCGCCGCGCTTTCCCGGCCAAGCCCGTCGACATCATCTGCATCGACCCGATCCGCAATCTCTTCGATGGCGGCCCGGATGGCGGCGGCGAGAATGACAACGCCGCCATGATGTTCTTCCTCAAAGACCGGGTCGAGGTCCTGTGCGATCATATCGATCCTGATTGCGGTGTCATCCTCGTCCATCACACCAAGAAGCTCTCGAAACAACAGGTCAAGGACGACCCGTTCCTCGCGCTCTCCGGCGCCAGCGCTCTACGCGGCTTCTATACGACCGGGCTGATCCTGCACCGACCTGACGAAGATTCATCGCAACGCCGCCTCGAAATCGAACTGCGCAACGGTCCGGCGTTGCCGGCAAAACTCGTCGACAAGGTGGGCGGCCGATGGGCCGAGCTCAACCCGATGAACGAGCGGCTGGTTCGTGCCGAGGTCGGCGCCAGGCACGATGCCGAGCGTGTGCGCAAGCAGGATGTCATCCTCGGCATTCTCCTCGATGAAGCGGCCGAGGGACGGCTTTACACGATCAACCAGTTTGCCGAGGCGTTTGAGAACAAGGCCGGTCTTGGAGGCAAGGACGGAATCCGTGAACGGATCAGCGTGCAGGCGACCAAGGGTTTCATCAAATTCGTACGCGACGGCGCACCCTATGGGCTTGGGGCGTCGCGGTCCCGCTTCGGTTTCCTGTGCGTCGAAGGGATGGCCATTCCCGGCGATAGCGAGGAGGTCGATCCCATCACCGGCGAGGTATCGAGCGTCAGCATCACCGTGCTGCCCACCCACTACAAATCGCCGCAGACCGGCGCGCTGCTCGAGGTCGAGAACCCCCTTGTCTGGGTCTATCCGGAGGACGAACGGCCATGATCGTTCAGGCAGATCGCCTCCCGAAAAATTACGCGCCGACCAGTTTGAACCAGATTGGGCGCAATTCCGAAACTGCCCCGTCATCACCACGCAGAACTACGCTCCGCGCAGTTGTGACCAGATTAGGCCCGTCGCCGAAACTGCCCCTGCAGGATTGCGCGCAGACCAGATCGGCTTCGCTGCAACCAGATTGGGTCGGATGCGCCGTCCTAAACTCCCGAAACTGGAAATTCGCCAGCCGTATCAATGCGTTGATGCTGGTCACAAATACTGGGGGTGAAAACCCACCCCTACGGGGGTGGGGGAGAACGCCACAGGCGGGTTCTCCCACTCCCACCCCCAGGGGCTTCGTGCGCGCAAGGCGTGCAGGACCTCTCCTCCCGGACAGCCCAACAGAAGGATCGAGCAGCATGATCATGTATCCGTCACCCATCCCCATAGCCGACCTCCAGACGGCGCCCGTTGCTTCAGCGTCTGCAGGCAGCGCCATTTTGGCGCTCGATCTGGGCACCACCACCGGCTGGGCCAGCCAGGTTGATGGGATCATTCACAGCGGCGCGGCAACATTCCGGGCCGGGCGTTATGACGGCGGCGGCATGCGGTATCTGCGCTTCCAGCACTGGCTCGACCAACTGGATGACGATAGCGGCGGGCTGGCCGCAATCTATTTTGAGGAGGTCCGTCGCCATATCGGCACCGACGCCGCGCACCTTTATGGCGGGTTTCTCGCGACGCTGACCGCGTGGTGCGAACGGCAGGGCGTCGCCTATCAGGGCGTGCCGGTCGGAACCATCAAGCGGTTCGCCACGGGCAAAGGCAATGCCGGCAAGGACGCCGTTGTCGCCGCGATGCGCCAGCGCGGGTTTCGGCCCGCTGACGACAACGAGGCCGATGCGATCGCCATCCTCCTCTGGGCGATGCAGACCCGCGGCGGTGTGCTGTGAGGTGGGCTCCGCGGGGATATGGCGGTCAGCGCCGCAACGCCGATGAGGTCAAGCGCGATGGCTGGCGCGAGCAGCGCGTTCTCGCGGTGTCGCTCGATGACGACCGCCTGACCTGGCCCGAACGCGAACTGATCCGCCAACTCGGCGAGAAGCTTTATGGCGATCGCGATCAGGTGAAGGAGGCCCGCCGATGACCCAGTGGACACCGAGCCTTGTCGAGGAACGTCTGGCCGAAGCGGCCTACGTGCTCAAGCGCCTGCCGGAGCCACGCCGGCAGGGATATTTCAACACCTGGCCCGAGGTTATCCATAGCTTCGCGGACAAGGTCGGACAGGAACCGAAACCGATGCGCGTGCTGCCCTCGCCTGCCGCCATCAGCCGGATGGAGGAGACCCTCAGCTGGACGGTGGGGCTCGATCCGATCGATGGCAAGATCATCTGGCTGCGTGCGCACGGCGAGCGCTGGAAAACGATTTGCTGGACGGTTGGCCTGCAGCGCTCGGCTGCCAACGAACGCTGGCTCTACGCTCTGTGCGTGATCGCTTTTCGGCTTAGCGGTCGGCGGCTCAATCGCAACCACTCGAAGCGCAAGGTAATCGAGATGGCTGGGTCGGCGCAGCGATGAGTAGCCCATCAAAAGATGTCCGCCGGACAGTTTTCGAACGGACAGAAACGCCGGATCAAACTACATTTTGGGCTATCCTCGGGAGAAGCGCGCATATCGCAGTTCGCTCCCGCCTCCGGGCGAATTCAGGGTCCTTCCTGGCGATATTCGTATGCTGGCGGGCGAAGCGCGGCACATCGCCAGCGACAGGCCTAAAATTTTGGGAAGCCACCCCGGCCGGAAGCCACCCGAGAACCAGAAATAACGACGCAATAACAAACCCTTGGCAGGTGGATTCCGGTGCGGATTTCCTGGACTCCGGAATCCAGTCGGAAGCGGTGGACTCCGTCAGGCGGATTCCACCGCGCAGAAGCCACCTATCACCACAACACCGCCAACGACAGGATCGTTCATGACCCTCGCCTTCGCTCCCGAGCGGATCGAGACCTGGCCGCTTGCGCGCCTGCAACCCTACGCGAAGAACGCGAAGGTGCATGGCGCCGACCAGGTTGCGAAGATCGCCGCCAGCATGGCCGAGTTCGGCTGGACCGTCCCCTGCCTCGTCGGCGACGACGGCGAACTGATCGCGGGCCATGGCCGGGTGTTGGCCGCCACGCAGCTCGGGCTCACCGAGGCGCCGGTGATCGTGCTCGGCCATCTGACCGAAGCGCAGCGGCGGGCCTATCGCATTGCCGACAATAAGCTGACCGAACTCGGCACCTGGGACGAGGCGCTGCTATCAGCCGAGCTGAACGAATTGCTGGCCGAGGATTTCGACCTGTCACTGGTCGGTTTTTCCGATGGCGAGCTGGACAAGCTGCTGGCTTTCGATCCCGACGGCGAGGATGGTGGCGGTTCCAACGCGCCGCCGGTCACAATCCCGGAGCCGCCGCGCAATCCAGCCTCGCGCACCGGCGATCTGTGGATCCTCGGCGATCATCGCCTGCTCTGCGGCGACAGCACGAACCACGCCGATGTGCGCCGTCTGATGAACGGCGAGCGCGCTATCCTGTTCGCCACTGATCCGCCATATCTCGTTGATTACGACGGCACCAACCATCCGACGCAGAACAAGGATTGGTCACCGTCCTACGGTGTCACCTGGGACGACAGCTCGCAGGGCGCCGAGCTTTACGACAATTTTATCGCCGCTGCCGTGGCCGAGGCGATCGCCGAGGATGCGGCCTGGTATTGCTGGCACGCCTCGCGCCGCCAGGCGATGCTGGAGGCTTGTTGGGAGAAGGCCGGAGCCTTTGTCCATCAGCAGATCATCTGGGTGAAGGACCGCGGGGTTCTGACCCGGTCGCTTTACCTCTGGAAGCACGAGCCCTGCTTCATGGGCTGGGTGAAAGGCAAGCGCCCGCCGAAGGTGGCCGAGGAAACGCTGGCGTCCACATGGGCGCTGCCCAGCTTCGCCAAGGACGACCGGCCCGACCATCCGACGCCGAAGCCCCTCGACGCCTTCGGGATCCCGATGCGCCAGCACGTCGCGCGCGGCGGCCTCTGCTACGAGCCGTTCTGCGGTTCGGGCTCCCAGATCATGGCGGGCGAAGTCAATGGGAGGCGGGTCTTCGCAATGGAGATCAGCCCGGCCTACATCGACGTTGCCGTCGAACGCTGGCAGGCAGAGACCGGCCGCGATGCGATCCTCGATGGCGATCGCTGGACCTTCGCGCAGGTCAGGGCTGAGCGGCTGGGCGACAATGCTGACGCGCCCGCCGATGCGCCCGACACCGACGCCGAACCCGAACCCGCCGGCAAACGAAAATTCGCAGCCTGAGGCCATGCATGACCTGGCTATACATCCCTCCAGACGCGCTTCCGGAACCGGAGACGCATGCCTCTTTGGCCTCTCGCTCTGTTCCGGCGCAGGCGGGCTCGACCTCGGGCTCACCATTGCCTGTCCCGAATATCGTGCTGTGGGCCATGTCGAACGGGAAACCTTCGCCGCAGCCATCCTCGTGGCGCGGATGGAAGACGCGGCCCTGGATCGCACGCCTGTCTGGGACGACGTTGCCACATTCGACGGCCGTCCGTGGCGCGGCGCGGTGGACATCGTCACTGCGGGATATCCGTGCCAGCCGTTCTCGGTCGCGGGCCGACGGCTCGGCACCGAGGATCCGCGCCATCTCTGGCCGCATGTCGCCCGTATCATCGGCGAATGCGAGCCACCCTTCGTCTTCCTCGAAAACGTCGCCCATCATCTGCGCCTCGGTTTCCCCGAAGTCGCCAGCGGACTGGTCGGCATGGGCTACAGGCTTGCGGCAGGCCTTTTTACGGCGGCGGAAGTCGGTGCGCCCCATCGGCGCGAGCGCCTGTTCATCCTCGCCATCCGCGAGGGGGACGAGCTGGCCGACCCCGCGCGCCTGCTCGGGGATGCGGTCGAGTGGCGGGAACCGGACGGAGATGCTGCGGCTCTGGCCGACCCCGACGATGCCGAATGGTGGACGGGTAAACCCGAAAGGCACTTCCCTCACCGGGAAGGCCCCCGATGGCTCGAAGAAACAGGTCGGATTGGAAGGCGCCGCGCGGGACTGGCCGACGCCGATGGCCAACGACGGCTGCAAGCCGAGTGCGGGCAACCGCAAGACGGCCGACCTGACCCATGTAGCCGGAATGTGGATGACGCCGACGGCGCGCGATCACAAGGACGGGGCAACGAGTTTGGTGAACACGCCGGTGAACGGTTTGCTTGGCCGCCAGGTCCTGGTGACGCCGATGGCTGGCAGCGATACCTGCGAACAGCGCCGGACCTTGAACCCGCTGTTCGTCGAGGCGCTGATGGGCTGGCCCACCGGGTGGACCGGCTTCGCCTCTGTGGCAACGGCGTGGTTCCCTTGGTTGCAGCGCATGCGCTCCGAACTCTCGCGGCTGAGCTGCTGGCCGATGGATGAGGCTGCAGCATGAAGCAGTCGCGCGTCATGTCGCTAGTGGAATCCGTCGCCAATGTCGCCGTCGGCTACGGCGTCGCGGTCGTCACGCAGATTTTGATCTTTCCGGTGTTCGGTTTGCACACGACGCTGGCACAGAACCTGAAGATGGGGGCCGTGTTCACAAGCGTTAGCATCGCGCGCTCGTTCACCCTGCGGCGCGTATTCGAGGCGATCCGGATGCGGAGCGCGAAGTGAGAAACCGCCGCCCCGGTGGGGCGGCGGTCATGATCTGGTCGGACCCTGCGGCGTCAGGCGGCCGGGAGTTTGTAGATCCGCCCGCGCCCCTCGACCTTTTCCGAGGTGACCTCGAGCCCGAGTTTCTTCTTCAGTGCGCCGGCCATTGCGCCGCGCACGGTGTGCGGTTGCCAGCCGGTGGCGGCAACGATCTCGGCAATGGTCGCTCCCTCCGGCGCGCGCAGCATGGCGATCAGTGTTGCCTGTTTGGTACCATCGCGCGGCGTTCGCGACTTTGCGCCAGCGGGCGCGCTGTCGGTTGCTGTGGCGTCATGGTCCGCGCCGTCGGCGGACGCGCCCGTGTCGCCACCTGTGGTGGGCTGTGGCGCGTTCGGTTCGGAGAGCTCGTCGGGTGCAATGCCGATGGCGGCAAGGCCGGCGTCGGTGATGACCAGCGTGGAGCCGTGACCGTCGCCGGTCTCACGCCAGACGGGGTCGCTGAGATGCGGCTGAAGAGCGATGCGTCGCGCCTCGACCTCTTCGATGAGGCCCTTGGCAATCATGGTGTCGACCACTTTGGTGGCGGCACCGCCTTTCAGATTGGCAGGTAATGGCAGGGCAATGCGGTCGTCGCGCTGGGCGGCGGCGCTGAGAATGATGGCTTGCGTGTCGGAAAGCTGGGTCATGGTGGTCTCCGTATTTGGGCGCGCAGGATGCGGACCCTCCTACGAGGCCAAGCCCGCCAGTCGGCGGGCGGGACCCGGAAATGTCGGTGCTACTGGGCGTACTCGCCTTCGTGGAAAGCGCTGTCGCAGATCTCTCGCAGTTTGGCACGGTAGTGGTCGAGCGTGCCGACATCGGCCCAGTTGATTGCGTCGGGGTTGGTATTGAAGTGGTCGTCACTCAGCGCCTTGAGGCGTTCGAGCATGTCGTCGATCTCGAGCTTGGCAGCAATGAAGGCGTCGATGGAAGTTCTGGCATTCGCCATGGTGTGGTCCTTTCTGTTCGTGCTCACAGTGATGCTCTGATCGACGGCTTCATCAACTGAATAAGTCGATCATTTCATTTCTGTTTTCATGCCGATGATGAGCTGGAGAAGGATTGCGTCATGCAAGGGCTGAGCGAGCGTCAGTACGCCGCGCATGTCGGGCTATCGCGGGGTGCGATCCAGAAGGCAAAGACGGCCGAGCGGCTGGTCCTCTATCCCGACGGCAGCATCAATGCCGAGGCCAGCGACGTCCGCCGCGCAGAGACGACCGACCCATCCAAGACCAGGAAACCGTCCCAACCGAAGCTGAAGCCGGTGCCCGAGGCGGCCGTGACCGCCGTTGGTGACACCTTGCGCGAACAGGGTCTCACCGCGTCGGCCGTTGGCGGCGGCACCACCTTCCTGCAGGCCAAGACCGCCAACGAGGTGCTGAAGGCGCAGGAACGGCGGCTGAAGCTTCAGCAGCTCAAGGGAGAATTGATCGACCGCAGCCGGGCAACCCTGCTGGTCTTCCGGCTGGCGCGAGAGGAGCGGGACGCATGGGTGAACTGGCCGGCACGAGCGGCGGCGCTGATGGCGGCCGAACTCGGCATGGAGCCGGCCACGATGCAGAAGGCCCTGGAGAAACATGTACGCGCCCACCTCGACGAACTCGCCGAGGTCCGGCCCGAATTCCGGTAAGGATCGCGATGGTGATGCTGACCTAACGGAATTCGACGGCGCAGCGGACATCCTGCGCGCCTGGAGCGCGGGTCTCACGCCCGATCCGGACCTGACCGTCTCGGAATGGGCGGATCGGCATCGCCGGCTGTCGTCGCGCGCCTCGGCCGAGCCGGGGCGCTATCGCACCATGCGCACGCCCTACATGCGCGAGATCATGGACCGACTGTCGCCCGGCGATCCGACACAGCGGGTCGTGTTCATGAAAGCCGCACAGGTCGGCGCGACCGAGGCAGGCAACAACTGGATCGGTTTTGTCGTCCACCAGGCGCCGGGGCCGATGCTGGCGGTCCAGCCGACGGTGGAGCTGGCCAAGCGCAATTCGCGCCAGCGCATCGATCCGCTGATCGACGAAAGCCCCGAACTTCGGGATCGGGTCAAACCGGCACGCTCGCGCGACGCCGGCAACACGATGCTGTCGAAGGAGTTCGCCAGCGGCATCCTGATCATGACGGGTGCAAACTCGGCGGTCGGGCTGCGCTCGACACCGGCCCGCTACATCTTCCTCGACGAGGTCGATGCCTATCCGGCGTCCGCCGACGAGGAAGGTGATCCGGTCACGCTGGCGGAAGCGCGGTCGCTGACCTTCGCCCATCGGCGCAAGGTGTTGCTGGTCTCGACGCCGACGATCCGGGGATTGAGCCGGATCGAACGGGAATACGAGGCGAGCGACCAGCGGCGGTTCTTCGTGGCGTGCCCGCATTGCGACCATCAGCAGTGGCTGAAATTCGAGCGTCTGCGCTGGGACAAAGGCAAGTCGGAAACAGCGGAATATCACTGCGAAGGTTGCGACAGCGCCATCGCGGAACACCACAAGACGGCGATGCTGGAAGCCGGTGAGTGGCGGGCGACCGCTACATCGGCCGATCCACGGACGGTCGGCTATCACCTCTCGGCGCTTTATTCGCCGGTGGGCTGGATGAGTTGGATGCAGATCGCCAGAAGCTGGGAAGCCGCACAAGGGAGCGACGAGGCGATCAAGGCGTTCCGCAACACGATCCTCGGCGAGACCTGGGTCGAGACCGGCGAAGCGCCGGACTGGCAGCGGCTCTACGACCGTCGCGAGGGCTGGAAATCCGGCACGGTGCCTGCGGGCGGGTTGTTTCTGACCGCCGGGGCCGATGTCCAGAAGGACCGGATCGAGGTCGATGTCTGGGCCTGGGGCCGCGGGCTGGAAAGCTGGCTCGTCGATCATGTCGTCATCGAGGGTGGACCGGACCGGCATGATGCTTGGTCCAACCTGACCGCGTTGCTGGATCGGACCTGGCCGCACGAACGCGGCGCGCATCTGCGGATTGCGCGGCTGGCCATCGACACCGGCTACGAGGCTCCGGCGGTCTATTCCTGGTCGCGGGCGCAGGGCTTCGCGCAGGTGGCGCCGGTCAAGGGTGTCGAGGGGTTCAATCGCTCGAGCCCGGTCTCGGGGCCGACCTTCGTGGACGCGACCGAGGGCGGCAAGCGGCTCCGTCGCGGGGCGCGGCTCTGGACGGTGGCGGTCTCGACCTTCAAGGCCGAGACCTATCGCTTTCTGCGGCTGGATCGGCCGACAGAAGAGGACATGGCCGACGGCGTGGCGTTTCCGCCGGGATCCGTGCACCTGCCGGGTTGGGTCGAGAACGAATGGCTGAAGCAGTTCGTCGCCGAGCAACTGGTGACGATCCGCACGAAACGCGGCTTCGCCCGGCTGGAATGGCAGAAGCTGCGCGAACGCAACGAGGCGCTGGACTGCCGGGTCTATGCCCGTGCCGCTGCCTGGATCGCCGGTGCGGACCGCTGGACCGACGAAAAATGGCGCGACCTCGAGGATCAACTCGGTGTCGCCAGCACCGACGATAACCCCGCTGGGCAGATCAATCGGCCCGGACAAGTGCCGCAAGGCAAGCGCCGTTCCGACTGGCTGGGGCGACGTGAAGGATGGTTCTGAACAAGAGGCGTGAGGGTCCCACGGGTCGGGTCGACGATCCGCCCGAGGACAGGCTCCGGCCCGACGGGGAAATGAGAAATGACGGATTGGACGGAAAGCGAGCTCTCGGCGCTGCGCCGCGCCTATGCCAGCGGCACGACAAGGGTCAGCTATGACGGAAAATCCGTCGATTACGGCACGGCCGAGGATCTGCTCGCCCGCATCCGCACCATCGAGCGCGCCATCGCCGGCACCAGCCGGCCGCTGCCCATTGCCGGCCTCGCTGGCTTTTCGCGCGGTGATCGGTAATGAGTGCCAGTTGGTTTGACCGCGCCATTGGGACCGTTGCGCCGCGCGCGGCTGCACGCCGGGTGCTTGCCCGGCAGGCCTTTGAAACCCTGACGCGCGGTTACGATGGCGCCGCGCGTGGGCGGCGCACCGATGGCTGGCGCGCACCGGGGTCTTCGGCCGATACCGAAATCGGCATGGCCGGGGCGTTGCTGCGTGACCGGATGCGCGATCTGGTGCGCAACAACCCGCATGCGGCCAAGGCGGTGGCGGTGCTGGTCAACAATATCGTCGGCGCCGGCATCATGCCGCGCGCCGCCAGCGGCGACGACGCGCTGGACCGCAAGGTCGATGCGCTGTTCGAGCGCTGGGCCGGGGCCTGTGACGCCGATGGCCAGCTCGACTTCTACGGGCTGCAGACGCTGATCTGCCGCGAGATGGTGGAGGCCGGTGAGGTGCTGGTGCGCCGCCGCCCGCGTCGATCTGCCGATGGTCTGCCGGTGCCGCTGCAATTGCAGGTGCTGGAAGCCGATTTCCTCGACGCCACCAGGACCGGCGTAACCGGGTCCGGTCGCCTCGTACAGGGGATTGAGTTCGACACCCTCGGCAAACGCCACGCCTACTGGCTGCATGCCGAGCATCCGGGTGACGCGTATGGGGCATTGCAGAATGGCCTGCAGAGCCGCGCGATCCTGGCGACGGAGATCGCTCACATCTATGAAAAACAGCGCACGCAAGCACGTGGCGTGCCCTGGGGTGTGCCGGTGATCCGCAGCTTGCGCGATCTCGACGATTACGAGGTTGCCGAACTGGTCCGCAAGAAGACCGAAGCCTGCGTCACGGCCATCGTCTTCGGGGACGACGAGGCGCAACAGGGCATCGCGCCCGCCGTGGTCGATGCCGATGGCAATCGGGTCGAGCAGTTCGAACCCGGCCTGATCGCCTATGCCCGCGGCGGCAAGGACATCCGCTTCAACCAGCCCGCCGCCACCGGCGGATATGGCGAATACAAACGCGCCAGCCTGCACACCATCTCGGCCGGATTCCGGGTGCCTTACGAGTTGCTGACCGGGGACCTTTCCCAGGTCAACTATTCCTCGATCCGGGCGGGGCTCGTGGAGTTCCGTCGCATGATCGATGCCGTGCAGTGGCAACTGTTCATCCCGATGCTGTGCATGCCGGTCTGGCGCTGGTTCACCGAGGCGGCATGGGCGGCGGGCCAGATCCCCACACCGGACGTCCCGGTCGAATGGTCGCCGCCGAAGTTCGAGGCGGTCGATCCGCAGAAGGACGCAATGGCCAACCTGCTGTCGATCCGCTCCGGCACCATGACGCTGGCCGAGGTGATCGCCAAGCAGGGCCGCAATCCCGACGCGGTACTGGCCGAGATCGCCGCGACCAACGCCAAGCTCGACGCGCTGGGGCTGGTGCTCGACAGCGACCCGCGCCGCGTCACCAAATCCGGTATCGCGCAATCGAATGACCCGACGCAGGACGCGGGCCAGGAACAGGAGACTTGAGCGCCATGCCCGACATGATCATGGCCGACCAGACAATTTCTGGGCCGGCATCGCTGCCGATGCAGACGCGGCGAGAACCCATTGCGCCATCATCGGTCGACACTGAGGCGCGCTCCGTCGATGTCGTCTTTACTACCGGCGCGCCGGTGCGCCGCCGGCGCTGGACCGGCTGGGACAGCTCGGTTCCTTTCGACGAAATCCTTGAGGTCAGCGCTGCGGCGATTGATCTGTCGCGGCTCAATGCCGGAGCGCCGGCGCTCGACAGCCATTCGGTCTGGTCGTCCTGGTCGCAGGTGGGTGTGGTCGAGCGCGCCTGGATCGAGGGCAAGGAAGGCAAGGCCACCATCCGTTTTCCACGCGAAGGGCTGGACCAGGCCGCCGACCGGATGTTCGGGCTGATCGGCGACGGCATCATCCGCAATGTCTCGGTCGGCTATTCCATTGACCGGGTGAAGGTGGTCGAAGCCGAGAAGAAGGGCGAAATCGAACGGCGCATCGTTGAGCGCTGGACGCCGCTCGAGGTCAGCTTCGTCACCGTTCCCGCCGACCCGCGCGCACAGGTGCGCGCCGCCGACATGACCAGCTATCCGGTTGAAATCATCGAAACCCGCTCGAACAAGGAGGCCTTTATGCCCGAGAGCACGACTGTCGTAGCGGGAGATGACCCCGCAATCATTGAAACTCGCGCGCAGCCCATTCCGGCTCCTTCGCCCACGCCGACGAAACCGGAAGGAGTCGAACCGCATGTACGGACGAACGCGCCAAAACTGGAGGCACCCGACACCGAGGCCATCGCCACCCGTGCCCGCGAGGCCGAGCGCGACCGCGTCTCCACCATCTACGATCTGTCTGGGCGGCTGAACCTTGAGCGCGGCTTCGCCGAGGATCTGGTCAAACGCGGCACCGATCTCGACGAGGCCCGCCGCCTGATCCTCGATCAGGTCGCCGCCAAGTCCGAGGAAACCCGGACCTTCAGCCAGGTCTCGGTGTCGCTCGGCGGGCGCGACGAGCGCACCACCCGCCGCGACGCGGTGGCCAATGCGCTGCTGCACCGCTACAGCCCGACGCTGTTCCAGCTAGAGGACGCCGCGCGCCAGTATCGCGGCATGACGCTGCTGGAGCTGGCCCGCGAAAGCCTCGCCGATGTTGGGGTCAACACCCGCGGCTTGTCGCGTGACGAGGTGGCAACGCGCGCGTTGCATTCCACCTCCGACTTCCCCGAGATCCTGTCGGCCGTCACCAACAAGACCCTCCGGCAGGCCTATGACACCTATCCACGCACCTTCGCGCTGTTCTGCCGTCAGGTGCTGGCGACCGACTTCAAGACCATGCACCGGGTCCAGCTCGGCGAAGCGCCGCAGTTGCTGGAAGTGGGCGAAAGCGGCGAGTTCAAGCGCGGCACGCTGGGTGAGTCCAAGGAAAGCTATCGCGTCAAGACCTATGGCCGCGTCGTCGCCATCACCAGGCAGGTGCTGATCAATGACGATCTCGACGCCTTCACCCGGATCCCGGCCATGTATGGCAACTCCATCGCCCAGCTCGAAAGCGATGTGGTCTGGGGCATCATCACCGCCAACCCGGCCATGGCCGACGGTACGGCGCTGTTCCACGCCAATCACAAGAACCTCGCGGGCTCGGGTACCGCACTGGACGTCACCAGCGTCGGCGCGTCGCGTGCGGCCATGGCGAAACAGACCGGGCTCGACAAGAAGACGGTGCTAAACATCCGGCCTGCCTTCCTGATCGTGCCCGCAGCGCTGGAGCTCAAGGCCGAGCAGCTGGTGGCCCAGAACCTCGTACCGGCTGCAAGCGGCAACGTCGTGCCGCAATCGATCCGGACGTTGGCGCCGATCAGCGAGCCCCGGCTCGATGCTGCCAGCGAGACCGGCTGGTATCTGGCGGCGTCCCCGAACCAGATCGACACCATCGAATATGCGTATCTCGAGGGCCAACAGGGTGCCTATGTCGAAACCCGTAACGGTTTTGACGTCGATGGCGTCGAGATCAAGTGCCGTCTCGACTTCGGCGCCAAGGCCATCGACTGGCGCGGCCTCTACAAGAATCCCGGCGCGTAACAGCCGGACACTGCTTCCATGAACCCACGCGTGCGGGCGGTCCTGACGGGCCGCCCTTCGTCCTTCCGAAAGGCCATTCCCCATGAAAAACTACGTCCAGACTGGCAACACCATCACGCTGACCGCGCCCTATGCTGTCACGTCCGGCGACGGTCTGCTCGTCGGCTCCATCTTCGGCATCGCATCCGGCGACGCCGCCATCGGCGAAACAATAGAGGCCGCCCTCGTCGGTGTGTTCGACCTGAAAAAGGTCGCAAGCCAAGCATGGTCCATCGGCGACAAGATCTATTGGGACAATACCGCAAAGGAGGCGACCAAGACCGTTGGTTCTGCTCCTGCCAACACCTTGATCGGTGTTGCCGCCGCGGATGTCGCCGCCGGCGCCGGTGATTTGATCGGCCGGGCCCGGCTCAATGGCTCGTTCTGATGAGTGCTTTCACGGCGGCCGTCGACCGGCTCTTTGCCGATCCGAATATCGGCAGGGACGCGATCTATACGGTTGATGGCGGTGCGCCGGTGCCGGTGCGCGTCGTTGCCCGACGTGCCGACGAGGTCACCGGCTTTGGCGAGGCGCGGCTCTGGTCAGAAACCACCCGTATCGACCTGCGGGCCGCCGAGGTCCCGAACCCGCGTCCCGGCGACCGGATCGACATCGCTGGCGATGCATATCTTATTCAGGGCGAGCCCGTGCGTGATCGCGAGCGGCTCGTCTGGACCGTGGATCTTCGCCCCGCATGAAGCTCGGCATCAGCATCCTCGGTGACATCGCCCGGATCATGGACGCCGAGGTGAAGGCCGGCGAAAAGGCGGTTACCGCTGCCATGCGTAGTGCCGGCACCGGCATCAAGACTGCCTGGCGTGCGCAGATCACTGGTGCGGGTCTCGGGTCCCGGCTCGCCCGTACCATTCGCTCCGAGCAATATCCGAAAGGCAGAGCCAGTCTCAACGCGGCCGCGCTGGTCTGGTCGAAGGCGCCGGTCATCGTCGGCGCCCATGACACCGGCCCGCTGATCCGCTCCAAGGACGGCTTCTGGCTGGCGATCCCGATGCCGACTGCTGGAAAATCCTTGCGAGGCGGCAGGATCACACCGGGTGAATGGGAGCGCCGCACCGGCATGCGCCTGCGCTTCGTTTATCGCCGCACAGGTCCGAGCCTGCTGGTCGCCGACAATGTCCGCGTCAGCAAGTCTGGTCGCGTGCGCGAAAACATCACCCGGCACAAGGATGGTCGCGTCTCGAGCCGGCTGAAAGGTCGCGCCACGGCCGTGATCTTCCTGCTGGTGCCGCAGGTGAAACTGCCGAAACGCCTCGATCTGGCGCGGGATGCGCGCGCGGTCGAGAACGCCCTGCCGGGGCTCGTCGTGGCGCATTGGAGGGGGACGCGGTGAGGCTCAGCGATGTGCGGTCGCGGGATGCTCACGCCGTTCCGTGCGACGCCGGCGGCGCGGCTCTTCGCTCTCACCCAAGCCTTCGAGTGCGACCGGCGCCTTGCCCGGAAATTCGACCATCAGCTTCAGCGAGCCACCCATGGCGCCGACGTAGCTGCGGAGTGTCGAAAGCAGGAGGTCGCTCTGGCGCTCGTATTTGGCAACGGTGGCCTGCTGAATGCCGAGCGTCTCGGCCAGCTGAACCTGCGTCAGCTCCTTGGCTTTACGCAGCTGCTGCAACGTCAGATATTCGGTGTGCAGGCGATCGGCTTCCGCCTCGATCCTTGCGCGGCGGGCCGGGTCGAGCGTGGCGAGCTTGTCCTGAAGGCTGCGTGCCATGGTCGTCATCCTTTCCGTTTAGCCAGATGGCTGTCGAACCGTTCATCGGCTCGTGCGATCAGTTGCTTGTAGAAGCGCTTCTCGCTGCCACCCGATTTGTCCCCGCCGACGAGCAGGATTGCCTGCCGGTCGGGATCGAATGCGAAGGCGATGCGCCAGACGCCGTCGGCGGCGTTGCAGCGTAACTCCTTCATGTTTGCATGCTTCGACCCGGTCAGGGTGTCGGCATGCGGTCGCCCGAGCGACGGCCCCTCGCGCTCGAGCAGCAACACGCGCGCAAGGATCGCATCCTGAACTTCCGCGTCTAGTTCGTCGAACTCCGGCTCAAACTCGTCGGCGAAGGAAACCGTCCAGGGCATTCGATCCTCATGTCTTGGAAGCTATATAGCCTCAAAGCACTAATTTTACAAGAAGGGTCTCTGGACAGGATCAGATGCCCACCACCCGCGAAACCATCCTCGCCGCGTTGCACACGCGGCTTTCGGCACTGTCCGCCACCGTCTTGCGCGGTGACGTGCTGCCTGAGCGCGTACCGGCCACAGGGCTGCTGATCCTGCGCGACGGCGAGCCGGGCGACCCCGAGGTGACGCTGTCGCCGCTCACCTACCATTACCAGCACAGGTCCGAGATCGAGGCCATCGTGCAAGGCGCAAGCCGGGATGCGGCATTTGACGCGCTCTGCGCCAGCGTCGGCACGGTGATTGCCGGTGACGACACGCTCGGGGGCTTGTGCGACTGGGTGGAAGCGGAAGCGCCAAAGCCGGTCGATTTGCCGGTCGAGGGCGCCGCAGCTCTCAAGGCCGCCGTTATTGCGGTGGTGCTGCACTATTCGACGGTCGATCCGCTCGGCTGATCCCGACAACATCTGACAAGGACAAGATCATGGCACGAGCCCAGGGGGCGCGAGCGCGGATGGCGCTCGCGTTCGAGACGCTTTATGGCACGCCGCCGGCAAGCGGCTTCACGCGCATGCCGTTTGCCAGCACGACGCTCGGGTCCGAGCAGCCGCTGCTCAATTCCGAGCTATTGGGCTATGGCCGCGATCCACTGGCGCCGGTCAAGGATGCCGTCACTGCCGACGGCGACGTGGTGGTGCCGATCGATACTTCAAGCTTCGGCTTCTGGCTGAAAGCGGCCTTTGGTGCGCCCACGACGACCGGCACCGCGCCCGGGCCCTTCACCCACACTTTCCAGTCGGGGTCCTGGACGCTGCCATCGATGGCGATCGAGACCGGAATGCCGGAGGTGCCGCGCTACGCCATGTATTCCGGCGTGGTGCTCGATCAGCTGACCTGGCAGATGCAGCGCTCCGGGCTCTTGACCGCAACCGCGCGGCTGGTGGCACAGGGCGAGACGGTCAGCACCACGACGCAGGCCGGCACGCCCGCCGAACTCGACCTCATCCGCTTCGGGCATTTCAACGGCGCCATCAAACGCAACGGCACCGCGCTCGGCAATGTCATTTCGACCGAGATCACCTATGCCAACAATCTCGACCGGATCGAGACCATCCGCGCCGACGGCATGATCGATGGCGCCGACCCATCCATTGCCGCACTCACTGGCCGCACCGAGGTCCGCTTTGCCGACAGCACGCTGGTGACACAGGCCATCAACGGCACGCCCTGCGAGCTGGAATTCTCCTACAACCTCGGTTCTGGCGAAAGCCTGACCGTCACCGTCCATGCCGTCTATCTGCCGCAGCCCCGGATCGAGATTTCCGGGCCGCAGGGCGTGCAGGCAAGCTTCGACTGGCAGGCGGCGCGTGATGGCACGCTCGGGCGCATGTGCACTGCCGTTCTCATCAATGATATGGAGGACTACTGACCATGATCCGTCTCGATCTTTCCGCTAAGCCGAAGTGGCTCGATCTTGGCCACGATTTGCGGCTGCATGTCCTGCCGGTCACCACGGCCACCATGGTTGCAGCCCGCAACGATCCGGCCGTCGAGGCGCTGCCCAAGGATGCCAGCCAGGAGCAAATAGCGCTCGTCATGGCCAGGGCTGTCGCGCGGCGTGTGGTGACGGATTGGGAGGGCGTCGGCGATGCCGACGGCAAGCCCGTGCCCGTTACCCCGGAGGGCATCGACGCGCTGCTCGACATCTGGCCTGTATTCGAGGCGTTCCAGACCCGCTGTCTGGCGCCGCATCTGATGCTGGAATCGGAAAAAAACGTCTCATCGCCCTTGCCGAGTGGCACTTCGGCGGGGGCGAAAGCTACTGCGCGGCCTGCGAGCCCTCGTGCGAAGGCTGCCCGGCGCGGCTGAACCGTCCGGAAACGCTCGAGGGTTGGCAGGTCTGGGACCTGGTGCTGCGCCTGACCGGACAATTGCGCATTGCCGGCGGCATGGGCGCCAGCGTCGTCATCGGCTGGGACATGACGGCGGCTCTCGCCATGTCGCGGGCCCTTCGCCTTGATCCGCTCATTGCTGCCGAATGCCTACCCGAGATCGAGGCGGTGATGGTGCGCAAGCTCAACGAACAGATGGCGGCCGAACGCGGCTGATCCGACGGGGTTCACTCAATTATGGCCGAAAAGCGTGTCTCCGTCCGGCTCGTTGCCGAGGGCGGCCGGTTGGTCAGGTCCGAGTTTCAGGGTGTTGGCGAGGCTGGCGAGGCGAGCTTCAAGCGCATCGAGAAACAGGCCGACATTACCGGAAAGGTCGTGCGCCGGGTCATGGGGGTGCTCGGTGCGGCGATCAGCGTCCAGCAGCTTGTCACCTACACCAACACCTGGACCGACCTGCGCTCGCGGGTCGATCTCGCCACCGGCAGCCAAGAGAAAGGTGCGGCCGTCATGGAACGGCTCGCCGCCATGGCGCGGCAGACCTATTCCGGCATCGAGCAGACGACGGAATCCTGGCTCACCAATGCCACGGCGCTCAGGGAGCTGGGGCTCTCCACGAAGGAGAGTCTAGATTTCACCGAGGCTTTGAACAACGCCATGGTGGTGTCGGGCGCCAAGGCCGAACGCGCCGCCTCGGTACAGAATGCGCTGTCAAAGGCGATGGCGCTGGGAAAACTCTCCGGCGACAACCTCAACACCGTGATCGCCAGCGGCGGCCGGGTGGCCGAGCTGCTGGCGGCGGAGCTGGGCCTCAACGTCAATCAGTTGCGCAGCCTCGGGGCGGAAGGCACAATCACCGGCGATGTGATCCGGCGCGCACTGGTCGGCAATCTCGAGCGCCTGCGTGAGGAAGCCGACTCCATGCCCGCCACCATCGGCGATGCCTTCACGCTGCTTTCCAATGCCGCCCTGCAACTGGTCGGCAGTTGGGACACGATGGCAGGCGCATCATCCATGGTTGCGGGCGCGATCATTCTGCTCGCCGACAATCTCGAGCACCTTGCCGCCATCGGTGTCGCTTTTGCCGGTTTCATGGCTGGGCGCTGGGTTGCGGCGTTCGTTGCGGCACGAATTGCCACCTTCAGCCTGTCGGGCGCACTGGCGCTGCTGCGCGGCGCCATCATCCGCACCGGCATCGGGGCGCTGATCGTTGCTGCGGGTGAGCTCATTTACTGGTTCGGCCAACTGGTGAAGGGTGCCGGCGGTTTCGGGCACGCGCTCGAACTGATGGGCAATCTGGCCAGCGGCGTCTGGGACGGGATCAAGGTTGTTGCCGGCTCGTTCGTTGACGATTTTCGTTCGATCAAGGCCAGCGTCGAGCAGCTCTGGCTCAAGCTGATGGCGTTCCTGTCGAACAAGTGGGCCGACTTCCTCGGCACAATCGGGCCGACCTTCAACAACGTTGCCGAGACGCTCGGGGCCGATACCCGGATCGACTGGTTCGGGGCGCAATCCTACGCCTCGATGCTCGATCATGCCGTCAGCAATGCCGGTGTCATGGCGGATCGCTATCGCCAGCGCGCAACGGACACGCGTGCCCATGCATTTGATGCTGTCGGCCCAGCCGCGCAGGCGCTTGGCGACGCCATCAAAGGGGCGGACAGTACCGTATCGCTCGACGATGCCGCAGCAGCGGCTGGCCGTGTCACCGACGCGCTCGATAGTTCGGCGGCGGCGGCCAAAAGGGCCGGCAAGGCGAACAAGGATGCGTCCGATGAAGCGGTCACCGGTTGGGATGCGGTGGTCAAGAGTCTCTCCGACTATGCCGAAAAGGCACGCGACATTGGCGCCGATGTCGGCAATGCACTGGTCAATGCCTTTCAGGGTGCCGAGAATGCGATCGGTGAGTTCGTCAAGACCGGCAAGCTGAAGTTTGGCGATCTGGTCACCTCGCTCATTGCCGACCTGGCCAAGCTCGCCGCGCGGCGCTTCATCCTTGGCCCGATTGCCAACGTCCTTTCAGGTGCTCTTGGCAGTGCGGGAGGGTTGTTCGCCAACATCCTGCACGCCGGTGGCGTGGTCGGCTCATCCGGTCCCGGCCGCATGGTGCCAGCCATGGCCTTCGCAACAGCACCCCGCATGCATTCGGGCGGCTGGGCCGGCCTCAGACCGGACGAGGTGCCGGCGATCCTGCAACGCGGCGAGCGGGTGCTTTCCCGTCGTGAGACGGCTGCGGCGGCACATGGTGCATCCGCTCCGACCGTCAACGTCACCATCATGACCCGCGATGCGGCAAGCTTCCGGCAATCGCGCACGCAGGTCGCCGCCGACATCGCCCGCGCGGTGTCGCTGGGTCGGCGCGGGCTTTGAGGTTTCGATCATGGCATTCCACGAGGTCCGGTTTCCGGATGACATTTCGCGTGGCGCGCGCGGTGGGCCGGAACGGCGCACCCAGATCGTCGAACTGGCCTCGGGCGACGAGGAGCGCAATGCCAGCTGGGCCAATTCTCGTCGTCGTTACGACGTCGCCTATGGCATCCGCCGCGCCGATGATCTGGCGGCGGTCGTCGCCTTCTTCGAGGCGCGCAACGGGCGACTGCACGGGTTCCGCTTCAAGGACTGGGCGGATTACAAATCCTGCCTGCCGTCGGTAATCCCGGCTGCCACCGATCAGACGATCGGCACCGGCGACGGCAGCACCAAGGTGTTCCAGCTGGTCAAGCGTTACCCATCGGGCAGCCAGAGCTGGGTGCGGACCATCACCATGCTCGTCGCCGGCAGCGTCAAGATCGCGCTGAACGGCACGCCAAAACCCTCCGGCTGGTCGGTCGATGCCGCCACCGGCCTTGTCACCTTCAGTACCGCGCCTCTCTCCGGCGTCGCCATCACCGCCGGTTTCGAGTTCGACGTGGCGGTCCGTTTCGACACCGACACGCTCGACATCACCCTCGATCTCGAGCGCCTCGGCTCGATCACCTCCATTCCCCTTGTGGAAATCCGAAGATGAACGACGAACCCGGCTTCATCGCTAACGCGCTGCGCGATCTTGCGGCATCGACAGCGGTGATCCTTGCCGCCTGGGGCGCGCTTGGCGGCGCCACCAATGCACTGACCACGAAGATGCATTTGCGCGATGCGCTACGTCACATCCTGCTCGGCGGGATCATCGCCGCCGGCATGGGCAGCTTTTCCATGGCGCTGGTCACCCACTGGCTCGGCCTGCCGTCAGAAGCCATTCCGGCGGGCGGCGCTGCAGGGTCCGCCGCCTATCTCGTCGGCGTCTTCGGCCCCGCCTTCATCGAAGTGACGCTGGCGCGCCTGCGCAACAAGGGAGGCGACACCGATGCGTGAGCTCCTGCGGCTTGCCCGCCAGCTTCGCTGCGACAGCCCCGATCCGCGCGAGACCTTCGTCCACCGTCTGCGCGTCGGGACCATGGTCGCGGTCTTCATCCTGATCGTTATCCTTTTGAGGTGATCCCATGCATGGGAATTTTGAGAACTGCCTGGCGGTGACGCTAGGCTACGAGGGCGGCTGGTCGGATCATCCCTCCGATCCCGGCGGCGCCACCATGAAGGGCATCACGCTCGCCACCTATCGCCGCTTCAGGACGGGCGCGACCAAGACCCAGTTGCGCAATATCCCGGCAAAGGACGTCGAGACCATCTACCGCGCCGGCTACTGGGACACGGTCAATGGTGATCGGCTTGCCGCCGGGGTCGATCTCGCCACCTTCGATGCCGGTGTGAACTCCGGCCCGACACGCGCCAGAAAATGGCTGATGGCCTCGATCGGAGGCCCCGACCACGAGACAGTTCAAAAACTCTGCGCGAAGCGCCTCGGCTTCATGCGTTCGCTCGCCATCTGGACCACTTTTGGCAAGGGCTGGTCGCGGCGTGTGGCTGAAATCGAGGCCAAAGGTGTGGCGTGGGCACTCGCCAACGCGGTCGGTCCTGTCCAGACCCGCGAGCAGTTGGCGAAGGAAGCGGCGGCGGCCACCACCGCCTCGAAAAAGCAGACCGTTGGAGCCGGCACAGCAGGCACCGCGACCACGGCGGGCAGCGGCGATGTGCTGCTCAATCCGCAGCATGCCGACCAGATCGCCGGCTGGGTGCTGGGCGGTCTGCTGACGGCCGGGGCGGTTGTGGCCGCAATACTCATCGTCCGCGCCATCGTCCACCGGCAGCGCGCTGCAGCCTATGCCGCCGAGGCAGAAAGGGTCATGTTGTGAACACTGTCATTGCTTCCATCCTGATCGACGCCGCGGCGAAAATCGGCGCACCGATCATCAAGGGCTTGCTCGAGAAATATCTCGGTGGCACCGCCAGCGAGATTGGCGGCGTGGTCATCGACGCGATTGCCAGCAAGGCGGGTGTGGCGCCAGACGATCTTCCTTCAGTTCCGTCGAAGGATCTCGAAGCGGCCGTGGCCGCTACCGAGGTGGAGACGCCGCAGCTCGTCGCCGTATGGGTCGACCAGCAGCGTGAGACCAACAGGCTGATGCTGGCCGAGCTGGACAAGGGCGAGAGTTGGTGGACATGGGCGTGGCGGCCGGCATGGATGTGGTTCCTCGGCTTTCTCTTCCTGTTCCGGCTTGTGTTGGTTCCGATCGCCGATGCGGCCCTCGGTTCCGACATTGCGGCAACTGTTGATCTGCCCACCATGATGACGCTGACCGCCTGGTTCATGGGCCTCTACATGGGCGGCCACACGCTCAAGGACCTGGCTGTCAAATGGACCGCGCGGTCGTGATGGTCGGTGAACAACAATGAAAAACCTTTCCCCTGAACTGCAGGCCCATCTCGACGAAGGCACGACGACGCTCAGCTGGTGCTGGCGCATCACCCGCGCCGATGGCGCCGTCTTCGGCTTCACCGACCACGACCGGACGCTCAGCTTCGACGGCACCGCGTTCGAGCCGGAAAGCGGGCTGACGGCGTCGGCGGTACGTGCCGGCTCGGACCTGTCGGTCGATGCGCAGGACGCGCAGGGTGTGCTGTCATCTGGCCGCATTACCGAAACCGATATTCTCGACGGCCGCTGGGACAATGCGGAGGTCGAGGTCTGGCGGGTGAACTGGCAGGACCCGAGTCAGTGCGTCCTGCTACGCCATGGCGCCATCGGCCAGATCCGGCGCGGCCGGCTCGTCTTTGTCGCCGAGATGCGCAGCATGGCGCATGTGCTCGGCCAGACCGTCGGCCGCATGTTCCAGGCGGATTGCGACGCCGAGCTCGGTGACACCCGCTGCCGGGTCAATCTCGATGCACCTGCCTTCAAGGGCACCGGCGCGGTGATCGACCTGTTGCGCGACCGGGCATTCACGGCATCGGGACTTGGCGGCTTTGCGGCTAGCTGGTTCGCCTTCGGCACCATCACATGGACCAGCGGCGCCGATGCAGGACGGCGGGCCGAGGTGTTGTCGCATGATCTCGTTGACGGGATCGCCATCCTGACCCTGCTGGAAGCGCCGGTGCGGCCGATTGCCGAAACCGACACCTTCATTATTCGTGCCGGCTGCGACAAGCGGCTGGCCACCTGCTCGGGCAAGTTTGGCAATGTCGCCAATTTCCGCGGCTTTCCGCACATTCCGGGGCAGGACGCCATACTGCGTTATGCGTCGCGCGACGGTGGTCACAACGGAGCGGTGCTGTGAAGCCCGCCAATCCCAAGTGTGTCATTGTTGTCGCCCGCTCCTGGCTTGGCACGCCCTACCACGACCAGGCGAGCCTCAAGGGCGTCGGCTGCGATTGCCTCGGCCTCGCGCGCGGCGTCTGGCGCGAGGTGGTAGGCGGCGAACCATTTGTCATCCCACCCTACAGCCGTGACTGGGGCGAAACCGGCCCGCGCGAGGTGCTGGCCGAAGGTGCGCGCGGCGCGATGATCGAGATCGCGCCAGACAACGCCGGCTCCGGCGCGCTGCTGATCTTCCGCATGGAGCGCCGGGCCATCGCCAAGCATGTCGGCATCCTGACCGATACCGGCACGTTCATCCATGCCTATGAGCGGCTCGGCGTGATCGAAGAGCCGCTCACTCTGTCCTGGCGGCGGCGCATCGCCTTCGCCTTCCTTTTTCCACGACCGGCCCTTGTCCGATGCAAGAAGGCCCGGCGCAAGACAAGGTCCTGATCCATGGCCACCCTTGTTCTCGGCGTTGCCGGCGCTGCCATTGGCGGCAGCATCGGCGGCACGATCCTTGGCGTCAGCGCCGCAACCATCGGCGGCTTCATCGGCTCGACCGTGGGCTCGGTGGTCGACAGCTGGATCATCTCCTCGTTGGCGCCCACCCAGCGCATCGAAGGGCCGCGGCTGGACAGCCTGCGCATCACCTCATCGACCGAAGGCGCGGTAATTCCGAGGCTTTACGGCCGCATGCGCATCGGCGGCAACATCATCTGGGCGACGGATTTCCGTGAGGAGACGAACACCACCACACAGGGTGGTGGCAAGGGCGGCGGTGGCGGCAAGGTCCGAACGACGGAATATCTCTATTACGCGAGCTTCGCCGTCGCGCTCTGCGAAGGCCCGGTTACCGGCATCGGCCGCATCTGGGCTGACGGCAAGCTACTCGACACCGCCGGCATCGTCTGGCGCTGGTATCCCGGCGACGAAAACCAGACCGTCGATCCGTTCCTTGCCGCAAAGATGGGTGCTGCCAACACGCCGGCCTATCGCGGCACGGCCTATGTGGTGTTCGAGGAACTGCTGCTGGCCGATTATGGCAACCGTCTACCGCAGCTCTCCTTTGAGATATTCCGGCCGCTTGCCGATCCCGATACTGCTGAAGGCCTGACGCAGGCCGTCACCATGATTCCCGCTTCGGGTGAGTTCACCTATGCGACACAGGCCATCCGCAAGGGTGACAGTGGCGCCCAGGTGGCGGAAAACCTCAATGCTCTTTCCGACAGCGCTGACATGATAGTGGCGCTCGACCGGCTGCAGGCCATGGCGCCGAAGGTCGAAAGCGTCAGCCTCGTCGTCGCCTGGTTTGGCAACGATCTGCGTGCTGGCAATTGCACGATCCGTCCGGGCGTCGAGGTTCCCTCCAAAACCACTAGCCCGAAGACGTGGGTTGTGAACGGTGTCAGCCGCGCCAGCGCGCATCTCGTCAGTCGTGATGCCGAGAACCGGCCCGGCTATGGCGGCACGCCGGCGGATTTCGCCGTCGTGCAGGCGATCCGGGAGATGAAGGCGCGCGGGCTTCGCGTCACCTTCTATCCGTTCATCCTGATGGACGTGCCGCCCGGCAACACGCTGCCGGATCCCTACAGCGACAACGCGGGTGCAGCAGGTCAGCCGGCCTTTCCATGGCGTGGCCGCATCACCTGTTCGCCCGCGGCCGGGTATGCCGGGAGCGTCGACAAGACCGCCGCTGCTGCCGCTTCGCAGGTCGCGAGCTTCTTCGGCGCCGCAACCCCGGCCAACTTTGCCGTCTCGGGCGAGACCGTCAGCTGGACCGGCTCACCCAGCGACTGGGGCCTGCGGCGCATGGTGCTGCACTATGCCCATCTCTGCGCGGCGGCGGGCGGTGTCGATGGCTTCATTATCGGCTCGGAAATGCGCGGGGTCACGACAATCCGGTCGGGTGCATCCGCCTATCCTGCCGTCGCGGCGTTCAAGAGCCTCGTGGCCGATGTCCGCTCGATCCTCGGCGCGGGCACGAAGATTGGCTATGCCGCCGACTGGAGCGAGTATTTCGGGCATCAGCCGCCGGACGGCTCTGGCGATGTGTTCTTCCACCTCGATCCGCTCTGGGCCGACGCCAATATCGACTTCATCGGCATCGACAACTACATGCCGCTTTCCGACTGGCGCGACGGGTTCGATCATCTCGACGCCCAAGCCGGCTGGCCCGCCATTTACGACCGCGCCTATCTGCAGGCGAACATCGCCGGCGGCGAAGGGTTTGACTGGTTCTATGCCTCCGATGCCGACCGGATGTATCAGGCCCGCACTTCGATCACCGATGGCGCCGCCGGCAAGCCTTGGGTGTTCCGCTCCAAGGATCTGCGTTCCTGGTGGTCAAATCCGCATTATGACCGCCCCAGTGGGATCGAAAGCGACACGCCAACCACATGGATTCCACAGTCAAAACCGATCTGGTTCACCGAGCTCGGCTGCCCCGCCATCGATCGCGGCACCAACCAGCCGAACGTCTTCTTCGATCCGAAGTCGTCGGAAAGTTTTACCCCGTACTTCTCGCGCGGCTGGCGCGATGATGCGATCCAGCGGGCGTATCTGGAAGCCACCTGGCTCTGGTGGGGCGATCCGGCGAACAATCCGACTTCGAGCGTCGATGGAAGGCGGATGGTGCATGTTCCCGAATGCGCCGCCTGGACCTGGGACGCGCGGCCCTATCCGTTCTTTCCGGGACTGACCGACGTCTGGACCGACGGCCCCAATTGGCGGCTCGGGCACTGGCTGAGTGGCCGCCTCGGTGCAGTCTCGCTCGCCGCCCTCGTGCGGCATCTTTGCCTGCGCGCCGGCATGGCCGAAGCGCAGATCGATGTCTCGGGCCTCTGGGGCGCGATCGAAGGCTATGTCATCGGCGCTCTGGAAAGCCCGCGGGCGTCAATTTCGAACCTTGCCCGCCACTTCGGCTTCGATGCCGTCGAGAGCGAAGGCAATATCCGTTTCGTCATGCGCGGGCGGGCATCTGTCGCCAGTATCTCGGCCGACGCCATGGTGGCAGCCAGTCAGGATGAGGTGCTGGAACTGACCCGTGGCCAGGAGACCGAACTGCCGCAGGCGCTCAAATGGCAGGTGGCCCGTGCCGACGAGGATTACGATGCGGCGGTGGTCGAGGCCCGGCGCATCACCGTCGAGGCATCTCGCATCAGCGCCGAGACCTTCCCCTTTGCCGTGCCACCCGAAGAAGCCGAACGCCGCTGCCGCCGCGCCCTGATGGAAGCGTGGACGGGACGCGAGAGCGCCATATTCCGGCTGCCGCCATCGCGGCTGGCGCTCGATCCCGCCGATGTGATCCGGCTCGATCACGACGGTCGTCAGCTCGGTTTCCGCCTCGTCTCGGTTGCCGATGCCGAATCCCGCAATATCGAAGCCATCCGGCAGGATCGGCAGGATTATGATCTGCCACCCGGTGCCGCCCGGCCGGCGGCACCATCGAAGATCGTCTCCTTTGGCGCGCCGGAGGTGGTGATCCTCGATCTGCCGCAACTGACGGAAGCGCGTGCACCGCACCATCCGGTTATCGCCGCTCACGCTGTTCCCTGGCCGGGGCAGATGGCGGTGTTCCGCAGCCCGGAGACTGACGGCTTCGAACTCGTCACCACCTTCGGGACGCGCGCTCGCATCGGCATGCTCGTGAATGATCTATATTCTGGGCCGGTCTCGCGCTTCGATCATGGCAACGTCATGATTGTCGATCTCGTCACCGGCACGCTCGAAAGCGTCACTGATATTACGCTCTTCGGTGGGGCCAATGCGCTGGCGGTGGGAAGCGCGCCGGGCGTCTGGGAAATCCTGCAGGCAGGATCAGCAGAACTGATCGCGCCCGGTCGTTATCGGCTGACGCGACTGTTGCGTGGCCAGCGCGGCACCGAGGGCGCGATGGGCAATCCGGTGCCAGCCGGCGCGAGGGTTGTGGCGCTCGACAACATGCTCGCCGATCTGCCTGTGGCCGAAGCGGACATTGGCATCCCATGGAACTGGCGCATCGGCCCGGCATCGAAACCCGTCAGCGACGAGACCTATGTGGCGCGGGTTTTCACGCCGGAAGGCGTCGGGCTCCGGCCTTTCGCTCCGGTCCATGTCGAGCAGCCATGGCGCAGTGCTCGTACACCCGGCGATCTGACGATAAGCTGGGTGCGCCGCGATCGCTCGCTTGCCGCCGACAGCTGGAATGCTGCTGAAATCCCGATGAGCGAAGCATCCGAAACATGGGCGGTCGAGGTCCTTGACGGTGCAGTTGCCAAACGGGTCTTGGCAGCTGCCACCACCAGCGTCGTCTATACCGCTGCCGACCAGACCGCCGACTGGGGCGCGCTGCTCGGACCGAGCGATTCCCTGTCCGTCCGCATTGCCCAGATCGGGCAGACCTTTGGCGCAGGCGTACCGTCCGTCACCACTCTCTGGTTCTGAGCAGGAGATTTTGCGATGCCCGAAACCACAGCGCATCTGGCGCTGCCCTTCCTCATGGCCGCGCAGGCCCAGAAGCATGTCACCCACAACGAGGCGCTGCGGCTGCTCGATGGCATCGTGCAGTTATCCGTCAAGGATCGCAATCTGGCCACGCCGCCCGCGAGCCCCGCCGACGGCGACCGCTACATCGTCGCCTCGGGCGCGACCGGTGCATGGGCCGCCTGGGACCTCAACATCGCCCTCTGGGCCGACGGCGCCTGGTTGCGCCTGCCACCCGGCGCCGGCTGGCGGGCATGGGTCGAGGACGAGGGCCTGCTGCTGGTCTTTAACGGCTCCGGCTGGATCACTACCACACCCACGACGCTGCAGAGTCTTGCGCTGTTGGGGTTGGGCACGACGGCAGACGCGGCGAACCCGTTCTCGGCCAAGCTCAACGCCGCGCTCTGGACGTCAAAGACTGTCGCCGAGGGCGGCACCGGCGATCTCTTCTACACCATGAACAAGGAGGCGGCAGGCGACGATCTCGGCCTGACGCTGCAGACCGGCTATGTCACCAAGGCGCTGCTCGGTCTCTTCGGCTCCGACAAGTTCCGACTTGCTGTTTCGGCCGATGGCTCGATCTTCTTTGACGGACTCATCGTCGACAATGCCAACGGCATCGTCGACCAGCCGCGGCTGCCGCGCTTCAAGGGCTATACCAACTATGACAACTACGTCGCTGTCGATACCTGGACGAAGATCGCTATCAACAACACCGACACCAACGATCAGGGCGCGTTTGACGCCGCCGCCAACCGCTTCGTGGCGCCGGTCGATGGCACATATCTGTTCGGCGCCACGCTCATGTACAAGGTCAATTCCAGCACGACGGCACGCATGCGCGGCCGACTGGTGCTCAATGGCACCACGGAAATTCGCGGATCCTTCGGCGAAATCTCCGGTACCCACGTCACGCTCGCCACCGCAATCTGGCTGCAGACCATGGTGCCGCTTACTGCAGGAGATACCGTCGAACTGCAGGGGTATTTCCGGGTTGCCGATGGCTATTTCGCGGCCGCCCACACGTCCTTCTGGGGCACGAAGATCGGCTGAGCGGCGGGAGATGATCCGATGACACCACTCCGATCCGATCAGGGTTTCGTGCGCATGCCCGAGGCCGAGTTCGAGGCGATCCTGACTCGCGCGGCCGAAGAAGGCGCGAAACGCGCACTCGCCGACGTCGGGCTCGAGGGCAAGGAGGCCGCACTCGACATCCGAGATCTGCGTTCTCTCCTGGACTGCATTCGGCTCGTGCGCCGCACGGCGGTTCAGACGTCGGTACGGATTCGAGGCGGGTTTTCGTATCAGCATCAAGAGGAGAACCGTCGATGAGCACGGCCATGTTCCGGCCCGAACAGGGGCGAGCGAGCGGACGGTCGCAAGCACCGGTTTGCCGGCACCACGAACCGACTGGGTTACACCTCATCGCGCTCGTCCACCGCTCCGATGTGGTCTATGGTTTCGATCAATCACGGGTCGCTAGCCCTGCCGGAATCCGTTTGGCGGTGTCAAGGATTCGGGCTATGGGTCCGAAGGGGGCTCGATGCTCTCGAACCATTTCTGGTGACCAAGCACATCTCTCAGCGGTTCCTATCCTGGCCTCATAGGCCATCGACAATCAACCAGCGGAGGCTGATATGACTTTCTCACTCATCGGCTACGATGCCGATACCGGCCGGTTCGGGATCGCGATCACGACATCCTCGCTTGCGGTGGGAAATCGCTGCCCGTGGGCCAAGGCCGGCGTCGGCGCGATCACCACGCAAGCTCGGACAGACACTCGGCTCGGGCCGAAGGGGATCGACTTTCTTGAGGCGGGACTGACGGCTCAGGAAGCAGTCGACCGTCTGGTCGCTGAAAGTGAATACCCCCAACGTCGGCAGCTCGCAGTCATCGATCGCAATGGCATTACAGCCCTGTATTCTGGTCCGGACATCCAGACTGTGCACGCGGGTTTTGCCGGCAAGCATTGCGTCTCGACTGGAAACGGGCTCGACAACCCAGGTGTGCCGCAAGCGATGGTCGAATGGTTCGAGGCGAACCGGGCAGTGCCCTTCATCGACCGTCTTCTAGGCGCGCTCGACGTGGGCATCGAGGCTGGCGGCGAATGGGGTCCGGTCCATTCGGCGGCGTTGCTGGTGGTCGATAAGCATCCATGGCCGCTCGTTGACCTGCGCGTCGATTACGAAGACGACCCTCAGATCAAACTGCGCAGACTCTGGCAGATGAACCAGCCCAAGCTCGATCACTTCATCAAGCAGGTGCTGGCACCGAACGACATTCCTCGCGAAGAGTTTTGACGGAATCGAACCCCACGTGAACGGGGCATAATATAAGTTTACTCAAGTCAATGCCGAAGTCGGGAAGAGCACTACGAAGGGGCGGTCGAATACAGAGTACTCCGTATTAGATTTGACGGGTTCATCAGCGGTGAGACGCTTCAACGTAGAAGCGCCTCTTCACTGATACCTACTCGAGTTAGCTAGATTCGAGACGCAAGATATCCTGCGTTGCTGCAAAACGCTCGATTACGCGTCAGACACCGATCTGTGAAACGAACTTGATGTTGAGGAACGGCTCAAGTGCCTCGGAACCACCTTCGGAACCATAGCCCGAATCCTTAACCCCGCCAAAGGGAGTCTCGGGCAGCGCGAGGCCCTGCTGGTTCACCGACACCATGCCGCTTTCAAAGGCTTCCGACAGCAAATCGATGTTCTTCGACGAGCGCGTGTAGGCGTAGGCAGCAAGCCCGTAGGGCAGCCGGTTCGATTCAGCGATCGCCGAACCGATGTCCTCGAAGCGGTTTGCCACGATGACTGGGCCGAACGGCTCCTCGTTCATGATGCGGGCATCGGTCGACACGTTTGTAAGCACGCTCGGTTCGAAGAAATAGCCAGCATTGCCGATGCGCCGGCCGCCGGTCGCGACAGTGGCGCCGTGACTCACCGCATCGGCCACCAGCGTTTCCATAGCCTGCACGCGGCGCTCGTTGGCGAGCGGCCCCATGTCTACGTCCTCCAGGCCGTTGCCGACTCGGATGGTCTTCACCTGGTCGATGAAGGTAGATACGAACTCGTCATAGACCTTATCGTGGATCAGGAAGCGGGTCGGCGAAACGCAGACCTGGCCAGCGTTACGATACTTGGAACCCCGCAGCGCACTCACAGCGCCTTCCACGTCCGCATCGTCCATCACCACCACCGGCGCATGACCGCCGAGTTCCATCGTGATGCGTTTCATGTGCTGCCCGGCGAGTGCCGCGAGGATCTTACCCACGGCCGTTGATCCAGTGAAGGTGATCTTGCGGATAGCGGGATGCGGAATCAGGTAGGAGGAGATGTCCGAAGGCACGCCATAGACAAGGTTGACCACTCCCTCAGGCACGCCGGCGTCGCTGAAGGCCCGGACGAGTTCGGCGCAGCTTGCCGGCGTTTCCTCAGGACCCTTGAGCACAATCGAGCAGCCGGCGGCAATCGCCCCGGCGAGCTTACGCACTGCTTGGTTGATTGGGAAGTTCCATGGCGTAAACGCGGCAACTGGGCCGACCGGATCCTTGACAACGAACTGGCGCACGCCCGGCGCGCGGCCGGGGATGATGCGGCCGTAGGTGCGCCGCCCTTCTTCTGCGTACCAGTCGATGATGTCGCCGCCGAGGATCGCTTCCATGCGAGCCTCGGGAACCGGCTTGCCCTGCTCCATCGTCATCATCCGGCCGATCTCTTCGGCGCGCGAGCGCAGGATGTCTGCCGCCTTGCGCAGGATCTTCCCACGCTCGAAGGCGGAGGTCTTGCGCCAGACGGCAAAGCCGCGAACGGCAGCCTCCACCGCTTCGTCGAGATCGGCGCGGGTGGCGACCGCGACGCGGCCGATCTCCTGTTCGTCGGCCGGGTTGAACACCGGCAGGGACTGTCCATCCGAACTCTTTCGCCATTTGCCCGCGATAAAGAGCTGAGTATCGCTATACATGTCTTCTCTTCTCCTATGCAGTCGGTATTGATTGAATGGCGCCGCCCTCAAGAGGCAGCAGCACAGCGTCTTTGTTCCCCCACGATACGAACACGCTTTCACCCTGCTCGTATGGTGGCCTTCCCGGGCATGTGGCGATCAGCGAGAGCTCGTCGTCGATGCGCACATGCACCACGCTTCCTGAACCCGAATAGGCGACGTTCGTTATCGTGCCGCTCAGCATGTTCAGGTCGCTGCCCTTCGGCTTGTTCCTGGAAAGGGCGATCTTCTCGTAGCGCACAGACAGCATCGAATTGTCGCCTTCCGCCACCTGCGCCTCGCTTGCCGATCGGACCCTGGTGCCATCCCGCAGCACGACCTCAAGCGATCCTCCCGCGCCGTTGGCGGCTGTGCCGGTGAGGATATTGGTGCCGCCGACGAATTCCGCGGCGAACCGGTTGGCCGGCTGCTCGTAGATTTCGTATGGCGTGCCGACCTGCTCCAGCCGTCCATTGTTGAGGAGCGCGATGCGATCCGAAAGCGAGAGCGCCTCCTCCTGATCGTGCGTGACACAGATCGTCGTCACCGCGAGGTCGCGCTGCAACGCCTTCAGTTCCGCCTGCATGGCGATCCTGAGGTTGCGGTCGAGCGCACCGAGCGGCTCGTCCAGAAGCAGAACCTTCGGATTGATCACGATGGCGCGGGCCAGGGCGACGCGCTGCTGCTGGCCGCCGGAAAGCTGCGAGCTGCGTCTCTCCTCGAACCCTTCCAGCCTGACACGAGCCATCGCCTCAAGCACCCGGGCACGCACTTCCTCCCTGCCCAGCTTTCTCATGCGCAGGCCGAAGGCGATGTTGTCGAACACGTTCATATGGGGGAAAAGGGCATAGTTCTGGAAAACGATGCCTACCCCGCGTTTGTAAACGGGCACGCCCCGAACGGGCGCGCCTTCTATCAGCAAGTCTCCCGACGTCAGTTCTATCAGACCCGCGATGGAGCGCAGTACGGTGGTCTTGCCGCCGCCGCTAGGCCCAAGGATCGAAAAGAACTCGCCCGGCCTAATGCCGAGGTCGATGTCCGCGATGGCGGCGAAGCTGCCGTAGAGCTTCGTCGCCTTGCGCAGTTCGACCTGGTATTCCAGGCTCGTCCTATCGCCGATGCCTGCCACACCTCACCCGCCGACTTCTTTGTTCCAGCGCTCGATGAGCGCGGAGGTGTGCTTGTAGAGGTCGAAATAGGGCGGGTAGATGATGTTCTCCATCGGCGTCAGCCGCGCCTGCATGCGAGGCGAGTACTCGACGGTGGAGTTGGTCACCGGATAGAGGATCGTCTCGGTGAAACCTTCCCCCGCCTCCTTGTCAAGGAAGGCGTCCATCAGTTTCCAGGCGTCCTCCGGCGAGTTCTTCACCTTGACGATCTGGGAGGACACGATGCAGCCGCCCTTCTCCGGAACGATGAAATTCGCCCACGGGTTCTGCTCCACGAAGGACCAAGCGCGGCCGTCGACATAGGGCGCGATCGAAATCTCGCCCGTCGACATCAACTGCACCACTTGCGACATATCACTGAAGTTCTTGGCGGTGTAGGGAACCATCTGGCGCATCTTGTCGAAGGCCACGCCCGGATCCTCGATGGTGCCGCCGAAAGCATCGATGATCGGCCAGATATAGCCTTCGAGGATACCGGCCTGCGTGGCGGAATGGACCGCGACCGTGCGGCCGAACTCGCCGGCGATGGTGCGCTCGACGAACTCGACCCACGTCTTGGGCGGATTGGCGATCTTGCGCGTGTCGTAGAGGAAGCCATAGATGCCGTAGGAGAAGCTGACGGCCTTGTTGTCCCAATTCTTGTAGTGGGCCTCGGGAATGTCCTTCAGGTTGCTGAGCTTGGAGGGGTCCAGTTCCTCGGCAAGGTTCAGTTCGATGGCGCGAATGGTGTCGTTCGGCGTCGCGACGAAGAGGTCATAGTCCGAGTTGGGCTGCGTTGCCTGAATCTTCGAGAGCGCCGCCGACGGGATATCGATGACGGCCTCGGCATCGTTGCCGGTCGCCTTCTTGTAGCTGGCGATGAAGTTGTCCTTTACCGCCGTCTCATAGAGGCCGCCATAGGTGTTGACGGTAATCTTCGGGCCGGCGGCAAGAAGCTGATGGCCGCCAGCGAGGGTGAACGCACCCGCCGCCCCGCTCAGCTTGAGAAAATTACGTTTGGTGATCAATCGCATTTCCTTACTCCCATTCCTGTTGTCAGTTGATCCACGTTCACTCTTTCCCCACAGGCTGCCGGAACGGCCTCTCCCTGCCCGGCAACTTCCTCCTTCTTCAGTAGAGCTCCGGACGCCGGTCTCTGAGCAGCGGCCATTTGGCGCGCTCGCGGCGGACCTGGTCGAGATCGCAGTCGAACACCACCGCCCCGACGAATTCCTCCTCGGCCTCGGCGACGATCTCGCCGGCCGGGCTGACGATCATGCTGTGGCCAGTGTATTCGTAGGGAGGCTCCTTGCCGGTGCGGTTCGAGGCGGCGAGGAAGACGAGGTTCTCGCGCGTCCTGATCCGGTGCAGCGCGTCCCAGAACGGACGCTCGGAAAACCCCTCGAAACGCCAACTCGCGATCGGCACGCAGACGATCTCCGCGCCTTGCTCGCACACCTTGCGCCAGGCCTCGGGATACCAGCGGTCGTAGCAGATGAGCACGGCGACCCGGCCCGCCGGCGTGTCGAAGACCGGAAACCCGCTTCCCGACGCGAAGTAGAACTTCTCGAACGACTTGGTGAAGGGGATGTGGGTCTTGCGATAGACGCCGATGGTGCCGCCGTTCGGCCCGACGATCGCGGTCGAGTTGAAGAAGCGGCCGTCGGCCGCGTATTCGAAGAAGGGCACCACGATCGTCGTGGCGGTTTCCTTGGCCACCTCCGCCATCCGGGTGACGATCCCGCCGTCCGCGGGTTCGGCGTAGTCGAAATATTTGTGGTCCTTCTCAGCGGCGAAGAACTCGGTCGCGAAAAGCTCCGGCAGGACGGCGAGGTCGGCCTTGGCGTCGGCGATGAGCCGCGCGGCCTGCGCCAGATTGGCCTCCTTGTCGCCAGTGACGGAGCCCATCTGGACGGAAGCGACGCGGACGATGCGAGAGTTGCCGCCGGCGGCCTGGTCTTGCCTGGTGGTGTTCGGGTCAGTCATTGCGCTTCGCGGTCCCTTCGAAATTTCCGTGTCGCCTCGACACTGTCATCCGTTTATAGTCGTGGCACCAATCAGACCGTTTCGGTCAATCGGCGTATTCCGTATGTCTTTTCCAGTATGAACATCAGTGTCGCAGTGAAGAGGACCTGTATGGTCGATATCGCTGCAATCGTCGGGTCGAAATTATGGACGAGATAGCTGATGATATACACGGGCAAGGTCAACGTATCGCGCCTCGTGATGAAGATAGAGACAGGAACGTTGTCGAAAGACATGATGAAAGAGAATATTCCTCCCGCCATGATGCCGGGCATGATGAGGGGAAGCGTGATCTTCATGAAGAGCTGCCGGCTGTTGGCGCCGAGCACCTTCGCCGCCTCCTCGATCGAAACCGAGACGCCCATATAGACGCCGGCGACCGAGCGGATGACGTAGGGCAGCGTGATGACCATGTGGGCGATCATCAGCGTCGTGAAGGAAAGGCCCATTCCCGTTCGGGCGAAGAACACCAGAAAGGCGATGCCCAGGACGATCGACGGCACGGTCATGGGCGAGAGCAGGAACGCCTGCAACGCCTCGCGGCCGCGCACCACGTAGCGCACCACCGCGAGCGCGGCCGGCACGCCGATGAGCAGCGACAGCACCGTCGCCGCCGAGGCGAGGACGATGCTGTTGAGCGCGGCCTGCATCATGCTCGCGTTGCGCCAGGCCTCGCCGTACCAGTGCAGCGTGACGCCCTTGGGCGGGAAGATGATCGCCGAGCCCTCGTTGAACGAGGAGATGAAAATGACGACCAGCGGCAGCGCCAGGAACGCCATCATCAGCCAGACATAGGCGCGCAGCCACGAAGAGGCGGGCTTGTGCATCAGGCGTCCCTCCTTCTCAGGAAGCGGAACTGCGTGAACAGCAGCGTCAGCGTGATCGCCATGAGCACGGTGGCCATCGCCGAGGCGAAAGCCTGGTTGTAGGTGATCGTCACTTGCTGGTAGATCAGCAGCGGCACCACCATGGTGCCGTTTCCACCCAGCATCAGGATCGTCACGAAGCTGCCGAGCGCGAGCAGGAACACGAAGGTCGCGGCCGTGATGAGACCGTTCACCGCGAGCGGCAGCGTGACGAGGAAGAACACGCGCACCGGCGACGCCCCCAGCACCGCCGCGGATTCCTCGATCGAGGAATCAAGGTTCGACAGCACGCCGGCGATCGAGATGACGGCGAAGGGCAAGAGCACGTGCACGGTTGCGATCACGACCCCGGTCCAGTTGTAGATCAGGCGGGCCGGCGCGAAGCCGAGGGCGGTGAGGATGGTGTTGACGATGCCCTGGTTGCCAAGGATGAGCTGCCAGCCATAGGCCTTGACCACCATGCTGATGAGCAGCGGCGCGATGACGATGAAGATGACGAAGGCGCGCTCGGGCGCGCTGGTTCGGGCGATGAAGCTGGCGAGCGGATAGCCGAACACCAGTGTGGCGATCGTGATGCCCACGGAGAAGACGAATGTCTGGAAAAAGACGAGCAGATAATAGGGGTCGGTGGCGAGCTTGAGATAGGCGGCAAGCCCCGAAGGCCCCCCGCCCACATCGGCCATCATGCTCGAGGCGACCACGTAGATGATCGGCAGGACGAGAAAGACGGCGAGAATGGCCAGCACCGGAAAGAGAAGTGCGACGGCTGTCTTCCTCGATTGAGAAGCGCTCATACGCGGCACCCTTGTTTCCTGCCTTCCGGACGGCGCCGGGGGTTCGAGAAAGGGTCGCGGCCCGCAAAGGCCGCGACCGCGAAACGTCATTCTTCCGGTTCGTACTTCTTGACCTCGAGATATTCGCGACCCTCGTGGTGGATGCGAATGCCGATCTCACGCAGGAGATCCTGTCCCTCGCTGATGTTGGCCACGAGGTTGCATGGCGCATAGCCGAAGGAGTCGCGGATGGCCGCCACGCCGTAGACGATCGCGATCTCGCGCTTGTGCCAGGTCGAGTTGGTAAGGTGCGGGTTGAACAGGATCTGCCCCGGCAGGACACCGATCGAGCGCGAATTCTCCGCCTTGTGGACGTCAAGGTCCGGAAGGATGGAGATCACGAACCCGGAGAACTTCGCGTGCTCGCACATTTCGCGCAAAGGAAGTTTGTCCCAGAACGCCTGCGCGGTCTCCGGCGCGTCTTCGTCCAGGAGATCGGCAATCAGCCTCCCGCCCTTCTCGAACTCGAGCACGATCCGGCGCTTGATATTCTTCGATGAAACGGGTGGGGCAGTCATCTCGTTCTCCTTGATGGTAAAAGAAAGAGTTCAGATGGGTAGTCTCAGCATTCTAATTCCAGTAAGAACTGCGTTCGTTGCAATAATATCTGAATTATGCAGCGAACATCTGCTCGTAATATTGGAAAGCGTTTCCTATCAAATGTCTGCGGAGCCTCAGCCTCCACTGTGACGCCAGACCTTTGACTGAAGGGCGGTTCTGAAAGGATGATGCAACGATCTGTGCCCGCTCACAACGGTACCTCGCTAAAAGATACATTCGATGAGGATGATCCACACGAAAACTGAGGAAGGTGAGGCAATTGGGGTTATGCCTGAGCGTGTTAGGGAGAAAGGCGCTGGCGCACAAGGGTGGTCCAATAGGAGCAACCCCAGGGGATAAGCTCGTCGTTGAAGTCATAGGCGGGATGGTGAAGCCCGGCGGACGGGCCGTTGCCTGCGAAGATCATAGCGCCCGGCCGCCTTTCTAGCATGAAGGCGAAGTCTTCGCCTCCCAGACTCGCGGGCGAGTTCGTCATCACATTTGACGATCCCGCGACGGCGCTCGCCGCTTCCCCCGTGAGCGCCGCGTTTAGGGCGTGGTTGACCATCGCAGGATAGCAGCGCGTGTAGGTGAGGAGGGCCGTTACGCCGAACGCCAGGCCAATGCCGGCAACGGCCTCATTCAGCCGCTCCTCGATCTGGCTGCGCACCTCGGCGTCGAGCGTGCGCACGGTGCCGGTCAACTCGATGGCCTGCGGAATGACGTTGAACGCATCGCCGCCATGGATGGTGGTGATCGACACCACAGCCGACTTCAGCGGATCGACGTTGCGAGACACGATCGTCTGCAGCGCCTGGATCATCGCGGCGGTGACGGGAATCGGATCGACGGCATTGTGCGGATAGGCGGCGTGACCGCCCTTGCCCTCAACCCGGATGTAGATTTCGTCGACCGAGGCCATCACCGGACCGGAAGCGACGGCGAAGCTGCCCACCGCGAGACCCGGCCGGTTGTGCAGCCCGTAGACCTCGTCCATCGGGAAGCGCTCGAACAGCCCGTCGTCGATCATCGCCTTGGCACCGGCACCGCCCTCCTCGGCCGGCTGGAAGATGACATAGACGGTGCCGTCGAATTCGCGGGTCCGGGCGAGGTGGCGGGCGGCGCCGATCAGCATGGCGGTATGCCCGTCATGGCCGCAGGCGTGCATGATGCCGGGCCGGCTTGACGCCCACGGCACGCCCGACGCTTCATGGATCGGCAAGGCGTCCATATCGGCTCGCAACCCGATCGAGCGTCCGCTGGGACCACTGCGGCCGCGGATGACGCCGACAACGCCTGTGCGGCCTATTCCGGAGACCACCTCGTCGATGCCCGCAGCGCGCAGCGCCTCGGTAATCCGCCTAGCCGTGCGCTCCACATCGTAGAGGAGTTCCGGATAGGTATGCAGGTCCCGCCGAAAGGCGACAAGTTCGTCCAGTTGATCGGCAACCCAGCGCTCGACGGCCATGAGCCTCGCTCCTCGCCTCTAATCAGGCCTGCTTCAGTTGGTATGGTCGCGCCGCTTGTGCCATGCCAGCACGAAGGGAGCGATGCGGCGGGCGACGGGGTGGAAGGGCAACGGGTCGACATCCGTGACAGGCAGCGCCAGTTCGCTGGCCGGCGCACCGTCGATCGCAGCCGCCAGTTCCCGGCCAAATGCCACGGCGAGAGCGACGCCCCGCCCGTTGCAGCCCACCCAGGACCAGAAATCCGGTCCGAGCCGATGAATGTGCGGGTAGCGATCGCGCGTGATGCCGATGCGCCCGCTCCACACATGCGTGACGCGAAGCTGGGCCATGTCGGGGAATGCCTCGGCCATGCGCTTCGAAACATGCTGGACGACACGCCGCTCGGCGTCATGGATTCCCAGTACGGAACCGCCGGTGACCAGGCGGTTGCGAGCATCGTAGCGGAAGAAGCGCAGGTCCGCCCTTGTGTCCGAAACCGCCTGCCGCCCGGGCAGGATCCGTGCCCGCACGGCCTCCCCGATTGGGTCTGTGGCCATCTGCCAGGACAGCAAAGGCACGATGGAGCGCGAGATGCGCGGATCGAGATGAGGCACCGACGCATCGGTATACGCATTGGTGGCAAGCGCCATGGCCCGGGCCTTGACCGAGCCGTCCCGTGTCAGGAGGCGCCAGCCGTCGCCCTCGCGGCGATAGCCGGTGACGGTGGTGCGTTCATGGATGCGCACCCCCTTGCGCCGGCAGGCGTCAGCCAATCCGCGCGTAAGGGCAAGCGGGTTGATGTGGCCGCCGGTCGGATTGAACATGCCACCATGCCAGAAGCTCGACCCGACCATCGCGGTTACGGACGCCCGGTCGAGCAGTTCCGCCGGCGACCCGAAGCGTCGCCACGCCTCGACACGCCTTTCGCTCAGCCGCACCCGCCCCGGCGAATGCGCAGGCTGCAGCCAACCGGTCTGCTCCGCCTCGCAGTCGATGTTCTCCTGCTCCGCCAATCGGAAAAGGAATTCAGCACTTTGGGCGATCAGCCGCACGAAACGCTCGCCGGCCTCGCTATAGCGCTTGACGATGGCGTCCGGCTCTACCGCAGAAAGGGTGGGAATGACCTGTCCATTGTTGCGCCCCGAAGCGCCCCAGCCTACTTCCGCTCCCTCCAGCAGCAGGACCTGGCTGCCGCGCGCGGCAAGGTGAAGCGCGATCGACAACCCGGAGAGCCCCCCGCCGACAATGGCCACGTCGGCCTCCGTATTCCCCGAGAGCGGAGGCGCGACATCTCGCGCGGCGGTGACGTCTGTCCAAAGCGATGGTGGCCAAACGATGTCGGGGGTCATCCGGTACCTTGCGTGAAGAGTGGCGGCCACCCTGCAACCGACGGCCGCGTATCCGCCGATACGGAACTGGGGGGCATTTCGGCGTGCCGCACTTCGTCGGCGCGGCCTTCATTGTCGCAGAGGCCTGTGACTCACGTCAACAAGAATGGTCGCTTCATTACATTTGCTGAGTTTCTTGATCAGCTTTGCTAGCAAAGACGAACGATTGTTGGTCGCCGGCGATGCACTGGTCTAGAAGACTTGTCCAGCATCCGGTCAACGGGTCGGTGAGGAGGCGAGATGGGCCACCCCGTTTCCGGAATAGACCATTGTTACCTGATGGTGCGGGATATCGACCGCAGTCTGGAGCAGTTCCGGCGTCTGGGCTTCACGCTGTCGCCGAGGGGATTGCATAGCGCCGCCAAGGGATCGGCCAACCATACGATCATGCTGTCCGCAGACGACTATTTCGAGCTTCTCGGCCTTTTAGCGGAAACGGACGACAACCGTGCACGCAGGCAGACGCTGGAACGCGACGGCGAAGGGCTTTACGCGATGGCCTGCCGTATCGGCGATGCGGAAGAAGCAAGGACCGAGCTTGCCCAACTGGGGATCGCGACAGGCAATGTGCAACGTTTCTCGCGGCCGGTCGAGCTTGCCGATGGAAGCGAAGGCCTGGCCTCGTTTTCGGTGCTGCATTTTCCCGACAAAGATGTGCCGGTCGGCGTCGCCTTTATGTGCCAGCACCATACGCCTGAACTCGTTTGGCAGCCGCAACTGATGCGCCACACCAACACCGCGCTGGCATTGGCGGGAACGGTGGCGGCCTGCGGCGATCCCGAGCGCGCGGCGCGAGGTTATTCACGGTTCTTTGCTAGGGGCGAGGTCGTGCCCACGGAAAATGGGTGGCGCGTGGAAACCGGCTCGATCCCGATGTCGTTCGTCACGCCGGCGGCACTCCGCGAGCGCTATGGCGCGCTCGACCTTTCACCGGTTCCCGATACCGCCTTCGCGGCTTTGCAGATAATGGTTGCGGATCTTTCGACGGCCGCGGCGATCCTTGAGGCAAACGGCATTCGCACACAGACAACCGGCAAAGGCATCGCGGTAGCACCAGCGGATGCGAGCGGCACGATCATCGAGTTCTGCGCGAGCGCAAGGGGCGCATGAGCCGCAGGAAACGCTTCCAGCCCGGATCGCAGATGCAAGGCGGCCACAGGCGAGGAAAAGGTTGTCTCGGCGTCAACCAGCATGGTGTTCCACGGCTCTGAACTCAGGTTAACAAACGACTACCATATCGATCGAAGCTGCGATGCCGACCAGCCGACTTCGGTTCGCAGCCGGCACTGACAACTGAATACCCGTATTGCGAGTCTGGCCTTCGATGGACCACAACCGCCGGCGGCGCAGTTTCCGCCGAGAAAGAATTTGTTAAAGCGGATTCAGGGCCGTGCATGGTGTTCAGTTCCCCTCGTCTTGATGCTACCATCCGGACTTCTTAGTGACCCGCAAGATGGTAGGTATTGTGCGCTGGAACATTCGTCATGTCGCGTTCACCGTCGAGGCTGCCCAGCAGGGGAGCATCGCCGCCGCCGCACAGGCGCTGGGCGTGTCGCAGGCTTCCGTCAATGCAGCCATCAACAATATCGAGGACCTGCTGCGCGTGCGCATCTTCCTGCGCCAGCCCGGGCGCGGCCTCTCGCTGACGCCTGCGGGAACGACCCTGATGGAGGAAGCCGGGCGCCTTCTGGACCAGGCCCGCAAGTTCGAGGAGACGGCGGCGTTGCTCAGCGTCCGGCTCTCCGGAACGATCCGCGTCGGCTGCTTTCCAACCGCCGCGCCCCATGTGATGCCGCCGATCTTGCAGGCGATGAAGAAGAAATATCCCGCCATTTCCATCGACCTGCGCGAAGACACGCTGGCGGGACTTTCCAACCAGCTCAAATGCGGGTCCATAGACGTCGCGCTGACATACGACCTGATGCTCGGCAAGGGATTGACCTTCGAGAAGCTTTTCGAGGTCAACCAGCGCGTGGCGATGGCCAGCAGCGACGAGAATCAGGACAGCGATTCCGTGAGCCTCTTCGACCTCACGCGCAAGCCGCTCATCCTGCTCGACCTGCCCGAATGCCGCGAACGCATCGTCGCCTCATTCGAGCGCTACGGGCTGAAACCCAACATCACTTTCCGGACCGGCTCGACGCATATCATCCAGAACCTCGTCGCTTCGGGACAGGGCTATGCGATCCTTGCCTTCAACTCCAAACTCGGCGCGCCCGGAGAGAAGGAGAAGATCCGCTACCTGGACCTGAAGGAGTACGTCCCTCCGATCGCCTTCGGGGTGGTGTTGCCTGACCAGAAGCAGTCGTCGCGCCTCACCGACGCCTTTACCGCGCTGGTGCGGGACACGCTGACCGACTGGAGCGTCGCCTGAGACGCTTGCGCCTCAGGCGCTTACCGGGCCGCGGCCCTCATCAATGCCCTGGACGATCTGGGCCGCCCGAGGAGGTTGTCGCCCACGTTGCGCAGATGGGCGCGCATCATCGCCACGGCCGCCGGCGCGTCCAGCCGCTCGATCGCAGCCACGATCCGATCGTGATCGACGAGATATTGCTCGATGTGAAAGGCGGAGGGAAAGCTCTCGGCCGCCATGTCGTACATCTTGCGTTTGGTAGCCTCAACCACCTCGCTGAGATGCGCATTGCCGCTCTGCTTGATGAAGAAGACATGAAACAGCCGGTTGGCGTTCTCGTAGCGGTCAACATCCTTGTCGCGATAGGCAGCCTTCATATCGGCCTGCAGCGCTTTCAGGCGTTTGATGCCGGATTTCGTCCACCCGACTGTCATCCATTTCTCGATGGCAAATGATTCGAGCGCCATCACCGTCTCGAGATAGTCGCGGATGGTCCGTCTGGAATTCTTCGCGACAGTGGTGCCGACATTTAGGGTGCGCGTTACCAGTCCGTCGCGTTCGAGGCGGTGGAGGGCTTCGCGGATAGGCGTGCGGGAGACGTTGAAGCGGTGGGCAAGCGCGACCTCGAGCAGCTTCTCGCCGCTGCCGATACGCTGCTCGACGATGTCGTCGCGCAGCGTCAAGTAAACCATCTCGTGATGCGCTTTCACCCGTAGCGAACGTTCCTGCGATTTCGGTGGAGTTGGCAAGTGCGTTCGTTCCCCTACGGCCCTCTCGCAGCAGGATACCGGAAGGCCTTCCGTTTCGCTCAACTGGCTCGTTGTCCGACCTCTTCATTCTAAGGTCTCTTGCCAAACCGTTCAAGCCATGGAACAAACAATATTGTATACGATCTCGTTCCATGGGCGGCATTATCAGCGCTTCGGGCAAAGCCGTGGCCAGTAGGTCAATCGAGGAAGATCAGGTGTAGGATGAGCGATCTTATTGAAATCTCGACCAACCAGTCGAAGGCCCGCGCGCGGGCGCGGCTGCGGAGCGACCTTTCCGTGGAAGTGCTTAAGGCGTTTCTTACGGTAACCGAGAAGCCGCTACGCATGGCCGCCGACCATACGATGTCGACGGGCGACTATTTCCTTTCGCGCGGGCGCCCGCCGCGGCACCCTACCCACGCAGGGTCGCAGGCTGCCCCGTTCGGCGGTGTGCCGATCCTGCTCAGCCAGTTGAAGGCGGGCGATGTGCTCTATTCAGGTGGGAACGACATGTCGTTCGGCTACGGGCCCCATATCACCGAGCCGCTGGTGGCGCGCGGCCCAGTCATCGCTCTCGTGCTGCCGGAAGACATCGATTTTTATTGGCAGCTTGGACGCGATGTCTGGCAAGCGTCTTACCGCAGGCATGAACTCTCGATCATCACCGTCGAACGCGTGAAGGGTTAAACATGGGCAAGCATTGGAAAGATGTGAAGGACGCGCTCGAGCAGGAAATCGACCGCATCTGGTGGGAAGAGCCGGAAGAAGTGCGCATGGCGCGTGCGCTTGAGTTTCCGAGCGGCGCCGGTACGGACGGCCAGGCCTTCGGCAACCTTTTTTTCCTCGTGTGTGACACGCAGGCGCTCGGCTGGTGGACGGCCGAGCCGGCGGTGAAGTCGGCACTCAAGGACCCGGTGTTCGACGTCGAGCAGTGCAAGCGCATGTGGAAATATATCAGCGTTCACATGGCCAAGCTGATGGGCGACGTCGACCTGCCGGCATGCCCCGCGCCGTGGCTCAACATGCCGAAGCTCGTTGCCTACTGTCACGACATCGTTGAGGCTTTTGACACCGTCGAGACTAAGTCGGAACTGGAAGACCTGCTGTGGAGCTGGTTCAACTACGTCAACCGGCTCAACAAGTGGTTCTTCCTGGTGTTCCCGTGGCACCACGGCGACGCCTATCCAGCGATCGGCCCCAAGACCCCCCGCTAATTCCGGCATGACGAACACGCGCCACCCCGCCCGGGCGGCGTCAGCCGGTGAGCGACATCGCCGGAATGGTCACCCTGGAAACTTCCTTTGCCAGCAGCGCCGCGATGGTCGCCGCCCGTTCGTCCTGGAGACGTTCCAGGATGGCGACTACCGACACGCCCGCCACGATAGTTCCCTCCCCGTTGCGAACGGGGATGGCCACGGCCGAGACCTTCGGGTTGATCTCGCCGTTGTTGCGTACGAAGCCAGCCTGCCGCGACCTCTCGACCTGCGCCCGCAGGGCCGCCTCGTTCGAAGGAAGATTGAGATCAACATAGGCGCGCTGGTTCATCTTCAGGATCTCGTCCACCTCCCCATCGGGCAGATAGGCGAGCAGCGCCATCGGGCCTGCGCCATAGCCGATCGGGCGACGATCCCCGACATCGATCGTCAGGGCACGAACCGGATAGCTGCCTTCGGCCCGGTCGACGCAGATCGCATGGAAACCGGAGCGGACATAGAGGATCACCGTGTCCTCGGTCGCCTCCGCGACACGCTGGAGTAGCCCCGAGCAATAGTCCGCAATCTTCATCGGATAGGCGCTGCGGCAAAGCAGGATCAGCTCCAGCGCAAGGTGATAGCGCTTGGTGGACGCGTCGAATGCGATCAGCTTCTCGGCTGCGAGCGTCTGGAGAAGATGGTGCGCGCCCGCCGACTTGAAACCCAGTTCGTCGCAGATCGTCTTCAGACGGATTCCGCCGGGATCGTGCGCTGCCACCAACCGGATGATGGCGGCCATCTTGCGCACGCTCTTCACTCGGCTCACGGGACCAGTTGCGCCCTCGTGGTTCGCCGTCGCCTTGGTGGTTCTCATGCCGATCTCGTTACCTTTCGCGCGAAACAATGGCAATCTTTAATATAGATAAAATTTCATTTATTATCATAAAAGATAGTTGACTTGCTCGGGCCGCGGCTAGTATGCCGTGCCTCAGACTTCCTCACATCGGACATTGGAGCGGACATGCCTATTGTAACGGTTCACTGGTTCTCTGAAAGGACTCACGAGATGCGGGCAGAAGTTGCGGACGGGATTGCCGATGTGATCTCGAAGGCGACAAAGGCGCCAAAGGATATCGTCCGGGTTCTGTTTGTCGATGTCCCGACCACACATTGGTCGAAAGGCGGACAGCTTGTCTCCGACTACAAGGAGCCGCCGAAATACATGCAGAAAGAGTAGGCCGGCAACGGATACGGGACCCATTCAAACGCGAGATTGGACAAGACTGTGGCTGAAGACAGGGTAGATTTGGTTCACGACAAGGCGCTCATCGTTGACGGGCGCGACCCGACGCATTTGATGTATCTCTTCACGCGCGAGGAGAAGCCCGACTATTACGATTCGATGCGCGAAGGCGGCCTCACGGCCATCCTGGTGGACGCGATTTGGCTCTACGACGATTTCGCCGACCTGGCGCGCAACCTTTCCACTTGGTATACGCGTGTCGCCGAGCGCGCGGACCGACTCGCCATCGCCCACAGCGTCGCCCAAGTCCACAAGGCAAAGGCGGAAGGCAAGACGGCCTTCATCCTCACCGCGCAGAACTCGGACTGGGTGGAGGAGGATCTCAGCCTCGTGCCGATGGCCAAGCGCCTCGGCATCAGCGTCTCGCAAGTAGTCTACCAGTCGAAGAACGCGGCCGGCGACGGCTGCGGCGAAAAGAACGACAGCGGCCTCAGCAAGTTCGGCGTGTCGCTGGTGCATGCGTTCAACGACGCCGGTATTGTGATCGACCTCTCTCACGCCGGCCCGAATACCGCACTCGACACGATCCGCGAATCTCGCCAGCCGGTCATCTTCTCCCACAGCAACGCCAAGGCGCTGTGCAATGCACCGCGCAACGTCGACGACGAAACGCTGGTCGCGCTTGCAGCTAAGGGCGGCGTTATCGGCGCCTCGGCCTACAACCAAGTGATCGCGCCGGGTGCCGATGAGACGGGCGCAACGATGGACCAATTCATCGACCAGATCGACTACATGGTAAACAAGATCGGCATCGATCATGTCGGCTTTGGCCTCGATGCCGGCGAGGGGCGCACCGAACTCGAGGTCCGTACCCTCCACAGCAAGGCGCGCGGCCTAGGCAAGGCACCGAAGGTGCGCTACCTGCCCGACCTCGACGAGCGTCGCAAAGCTAAAAACCTGACGCGCGCGCTCTTGCGGCGCGGCTATAGCGAGGAAGACGCGCAGAAGATTCTCGGCGGCAACTTCCTACGCGTCTTCAAGGAAGTCTGGGGAGAGTAGTCCGAGGTCCGGGAGCGCCTTGCAGGACTCTCCTGGATTGGTTGTCCTCCCTTGGGCATTCTTCGCGGGTACGCCGGAAACCCGAGCGTGCCCGTTCCTCTTCATCTCGGGCAATGGACGGTTAAACAGAAATGGCGGATCGCGAACTTTACGAAGTTGGGCTTCAAAGCCGCAAGCGCGTTCTCGGCGAGGCCTATGTTGAGAATGCCATCAACAACGCCGATGCCTTCAGCAAGGGTTTCCAGGCCTTCCTAACCGAGTATTGTTGGGGCCATATCTGGGGCCGAACCGCCCTTTCGGATAAGCAGCGCAGCCTCAACAACCTGTGCCTCCTCAGCGCGCTGAACCGGCAGCACGAGTTCCGCACCCATCTCAAGGGCGCCATCACCAATGGCTGCACGCTGGAGGAGATCCGCGACACACTGATGCAGGTCGCGGTCTATTGCGGCGTTCCAGCGGGCGTGGAAGCTTTCCGCATCGCGCGCGAAGTGTTCCGAGAAGAGAAGATTGACGTCGATGTTTTGATGCAGCCGCCAATTGATGCTGCCTGACCTGACCTGATCGGTGTGTTAGGCATGATGGAGTTGGTTCGCTGTCATCCGCCGCTGGCTGGTGGCCATGGGCATCGCACGACCCAGTTTATCTGCGCTAGCATATCGGTCCAACGGCTGTACATCCGAAGTACCGGCGACACAGGGTTATCGCATTTGAAGGATGAGTTTGGCGAGGAATGCGTCGTCCCATGCTGCGCGCTTTATCTTGCCGCGGATGGAGCCGTTCGACGGTTCTGAGCGTGCAATGTTGAGGGCGATGCGCCGCAGGAGGGCAAGGTTGAAGGGAGCGTTGTCGGCGCGGGCGCGGGCGCGATCCTCATCGAGGACGGCGTCGAGAACCCAGTGGAGTTTATTTTCGATGGCCCAGTGATCGCGGACGGCAGCCAGCGCGGCCTTGGCGGCGACCGGCCGGGACAAGAGGTAAGCCGTCGGGTCGTCGTGATGCGCCCGTCCGGCGTCTCGCGGGTCGCCCTGAGATCGGCCAGCGCCTTGAGGCCGGGAAAGGCCGAGCGCTCGGCGAGCCAGGCAACTTCGCTGAAGAGGCGCAGTCGCCGCGTCTCGATGCGTCCGTGATCGGCGTCGACCGAGTGTGCTTCGTCGTCTGGCTGAACCGCAGGATCATTGAGAAAGAGAAGGGTCATACATGGCGAAGCGGTTCGATTTGAAGCCGAGCACATAGTCGGCACCCTTGTCGAGGATGGCCTGGGCAGTCTCCCTTTGGCAATGGATAGCGTCCGCCGTAACGACGCGCCCGTCGAGGTCGAGAAGATCGAGAAGCGCCCGCAGCGCTGCGATTTCGCCGGTCCCCTGCGGTACGCGAAACGCGCCAAGCGTGAGGCCGCTGCCTGTGGCGAAAGCGTTGACGAGTGCAAGCGGGGAGCCGCCGCGCACCCGCTCGAAAGCGGCGCGCAGGCTCTTGCCATCGATCGCCACCACACCCTCTTTCTGCGTGGCGCTCGACAGATCGGCCGAAAGCCGCATGAGGCAGCCGGCGAAAGCGTCAGGATCGAGCATGCGGAAGAGCCGCGAGAAGGTGTCGTGGCTTGGCGCGCCACCTTCCAGCCTTAAGAATTGACGCAGAAACGGTTCCTTCGATCGAGCAAACAGAGCGAAATCGACACAACTGCTCGCACCAGACAATGTGACCAGCAGCGAGATCGTCAAAAGTTCAAAGAAATCATGCCGCAGCGCGTTCCCATAGCGCGGATCGGGAAGATCCGAAAAACAATCCGAAACCACACCCATCGCGCATCTCCATCATAAGAGATGCCCCAAGAATGCATCCTTGGCCGATCCGCAACCTCAAATGCGATTCCCCTGCCGGCGACAGGGCGTCGGAGGGCGTTGACGACACGTCTGCCAGCGTATGGACACGCTCGCAGCCCCAGCCGATCCGGAGACTGTTCTGGAGTCAACGCGACCTATTATGAAACGCTTGGCGGAAATCCCATCAGCGAAAGACCGCGCAATCGAATGCGCTGACTTTCGCAAGAGAATCATGCCGCTGCGCGGGTTCCGAGTGCGTTCGCGGGCAGGTGATGTTCCTCCGCCATTTCGCAGAAGTTCGATACAACTCGCACGACCCCGGACACTTGCTCTGCCGGCGTCCAGAGAGAGTTCGACGACAGGCCCTTACCCTCCGCCACTTCAGTCCCTGAGT
>DDFA01000038.1:182-4194 GCA_002336975.1 Phyllobacteriaceae bacterium UBA1940 | reverse complement strand
ACAACAAGGTCGTCGACGCCTGGGCCAAGTGCTCGGAAAAGGTCGCCGAGGAGATGATGGCGCGCATCCGCGCGGTGGAGTTCGACGACAACGGCCGTCAGAAGCCGATGAACTCGATCTACATGATGAGCCATTCCGGCGCTCGCGGTTCGCCCACCCAGATGCGCCAGCTCGCCGGCATGCGCGGCCTGATGGCCAAGCCGTCGGGTGAAATCATCGAGACGCCGATCATCTCGAATTTTAAGGAAGGTCTGACCGTTCTTGAATATTTCAACTCGACCCACGGCGCCCGCAAGGGTCTGGCCGACACCGCGCTGAAGACGGCGAACTCGGGTTACCTGACCCGCCGTCTGGTCGACGTCGCCCAGGATTGCATCGTCAATTTGAAGGATTGCGGCACCGACAAGGGCCTGACCATGCAGCCGATCGTCGACGCCGGACAGGTGGTGGCGACGCTCGGCCAGCGCATTCTCGGCCGCACCGCGCTGGAGGACATCCCGCATCCGGTGTCGGGCGAGGTTCTGGTCAAGGGCGGCACGCTCATCGACGAGCGCGACGTCGACACGATCGAGAAGGCCGGCATCCAGTCGGTGCGCATCCGTTCGGCCCTGACCTGCGAGGTCAAGGTCGGCGTCTGCGCGGTCTGCTACGGACGCGACCTGGCTCGCGGCACGCCGGTCAATATCGGCGAGGCCGTCGGCGTCATCGCGGCGCAGTCGATCGGCGAGCCGGGCACCCAGCTCACCATGCGCACCTTCCACATGGGCGGCGCGGCGCAGGTCGCCGACCAGTCGTTCCTGGAAGCGTCGTATGAAGGCACGGTGCAGATTCGCAACCGATCCGTGGTGCGCAACTCGGACGGCCAGCTGGTCGTCATGGGCCGCAACATGGCGGTGCTGATCATGGACGAGGGCGGCAAGGAGCGCGCGTCGCACCGCGTCACCTATGGCAGCCGCATCTATGTCGACGATGGCGACAAGGTGAAGCGCGGCCAGCGCATCGCCGAGTGGGACCCCTACACCCGTCCGATCATGACGGAAGTGGAAGGCCGCGTCGCTTTCGAAGACCTGGTCGACGGCATCTCGGTTCAGGAAACCGCCGACGAATCCACCGGCATCACCAAGCGCGAAGTCATCGACTGGCGCTCGACTCCGCGTGGTTCGGACCTGAAGCCGGCGATCGCCATCCACGACGCCAAGGGCAAGGTGGCGAAACTGTCCAAGGGCGGCGACGCCCGCTTCCAGCTCTCGGTCGAGGCGATTCTGTCGGTCGAGCCGGGCGCCCATGTGAAGCCGGGCGACGTGCTGGCGCGTATCCCGATGGAAAGCGCGAAGACCAAGGACATCACCGGCGGTCTGCCGCGCGTGGCCGAGCTCTTCGAGGCCCGCCGTCCCAAGGATCACGCCATCATCGCCGAAGTCGACGGCACGATCCGTTTCGGCCGCGACTACAAGAACAAGCGCCGCATCATCATCGAGCCGCATGACGGTTCGCTGGAGCCGGTCGAGTATCTCATCCCGAAGGGCAAGCCGTTCCATCTCCAGGACGGCGACGTCATCGAGAAGGGCGACTACATCCTCGACGGCAACCCGGCGCCGCACGACATCCTGGCGATCAAGGGCGTGGAGGCTCTGGCCTCCTACCTCGTCAACGAGATCCAGGAAGTCTACCGGCTGCAGGGCGTGGTGATCAACGACAAGCACATCGAGGTGATCGTTCGCCAGATGCTGCAGAAGATCGAAATCACCGACCAGGGCGACTCGGTCTACATTCCCGGCGACCATGTCGACGTGATCGAGTTCGACGAGGTCAACGACAAGCTGGTCGACGCCGGCAAGCGTCCGGCGCAGGGCGAGCCGGTGCTGCTCGGCATCACCAAGGCCTCGCTGCAGACGCCGTCCTTCATCTCGGCCGCGTCGTTCCAGGAGACCACCCGCGTGCTGACCGAAGCAGCGGTGGCCGGCAAGACCGACACGCTGCAGGGTCTCAAGGAAAACGTCATCGTTGGCCGCCTGATCCCGGCCGGCACCGGCGGAACGATGAGCCAGATCCGGCGCATCGCCACCTCGCGCGACGAGCTGATCCTCGACGAGCGCCGCAAGCAGTCGGGCGCCAACGTCGCCGACACGATGCTGTCGGACCTGTCGAAGACGCCGGCCGAATAGGGGCAGGGCGCATTAAATAGAAGGGCCGCCGGAGGGAACGCCGGCGGCCTTTTTGTTTCAGGCTGAAGCACGTTGCGTCTGATCAATCGAACTCTGCAGCCAATCCAAGGCGCGCGGCCGCGGCTCGCAGCCGGTTGTCGCGCGTCCATATCTTGCCGCCTGGCAACAATCTCGCGGACGCTAACAGGTGAACATCGACAAAGCCGATCCCCTGTCCGAAAATCGCTTGCCGCTCGACGAGGACGATGACCTCATCGTTGCTCGCGACCGGAGCCTCGATCAATAGGGACAGATTTCGCAACAGCCGCGTTCGATTGGGCGGGTTCCCGAGTGCGATTTCGGCGAGCACAAAAGGGTGGATACGCAATTGGAGGGTTTCGACCAATTGCTGCAACGCCGGTTCGGTCTTGCGCAGATGATCGATCCAGACCGAACTGTCGACGATGATCATTCAGCATTCCAAGGGCGGTTTCGCCGCGGAAGTTCGGCGCCGGGATCACTACCGCCCATCAGAACAAGACGCCGGCCGGCTTCCCGCGCGACAAGCACGCGCAGGGCTTCCCTGATCAACGCCGAACGTTCCTTGATGCCGGTATATTCTTCGGCGGCCTTGAGCAATTCGTCGTCGACATTGATTGTGGTGCGCATCGGGGCATCTCCGCTACGCACCAAAGATAGCATCATTTGATGTCATTTCCAATGCATGCGAATTGAGCAGCCAACGAGATCTTGAAATGGCCAATAAGACACCGGTCGCCGGCGCGCGGAATCCCCTCAAAACGGCTCGTCAAAGGTGACGATGGCGACTTCGCCTTCCATCGCGCCCTGATAGGCCGACGCATGCGGCTCTTCCTCGGGCATGCCTTCCATGTCGCCGATGCGGTCGAGTTCGGCCTCGACATAGCCTTCGGAGGTCAACGCCTGCAGCGCCATCTTGACCGCGGTGTCGTCGTCGGGCGCGACCAGCATGACGTGGATGCCTTCGCTCTCGCCGTCCTTATGGCGCCAGGCGCGGCCGGTGATCAGCGTCACCTGGCGTTCATTGTCGTTCATGGCCGGCGCTCCGCTTGTTGATGACGCCTGATTCTGCCCAGGCGAGACTCGATTCGAATTGCCGGCTCCTTCTACATGGGCGGCGGCGGCGAGTCGCCCCCGCGCGGTCGCGGCGCAAAAGGGCCGCCGCAACAATCGCCAATGATCATGTTGCAATGCGACATTATCTTGCGCGGCGATCGGCATCGCCCCGCCGGCTGGGCCTGGCGGCGAAAATACCGGCGATCAGGCTTGACGGGCAGGGGTGTGGAGCGTATTAGCCGCCCTGTCTGAGCCGATGTGAGGCGTTCAGTCAGGGGCGACGCGTCCCTGAAGACAGCCTCAAACAGGGTTCGTTCTTAGAGCGACGAGACATTTCCGGCGCATGAAGCGGCAACGCTTCCTCTGCCATTTTTCGGGCGGGACCGCGATAGGGCGGTTTTGAGCCCGAATTTGCGTATGGAAATGGCGCGCTCTTTGGGTCCTTCGGGGCAAAGCGGGCTTTCGGGCTCAGAACGCGTGATCGAGATTTAGAAGGAAGGCTCAATGCCTACAGTCAACCAGTTGATCCGCAAGCCGCGCCAGGTGCCGGCTGTGCGCAACAAGGTTCCCGCGATGCAGCAGAACCCGCAGAAGCGCGGCGTTTGCACTCGCGTCTACACGACGACGCCGAAGAAGCCGAACTCGGCTCTGCGCAAGGTTGCGAAGATCCGCCTCGTCAACGGCTTTGAGGTCATCGGCTACATTCCCGGCGAAGGTCACAACCTCCAGGAACACTCGGTCGTCATGATCCGCGGCGGCCGCGTCAAGGATCT
>DDFA01000038.1:0-140 GCA_002336975.1 Phyllobacteriaceae bacterium UBA1940 | reverse complement strand
ACGGCGCGAAGCGTCCGAAGTAAGGTTTTTCCGGCTTCGGCGCTTCCTTGTTTCGGGGGCGTCGGGTCGATGAAGAGAAGAGACACAAGATATGTCCCGTCGTCACAGTGCAGACAAGCGCGAGATCAATCCGGACCCGA
>DDFA01000118.1:2013-2793 GCA_002336975.1 Phyllobacteriaceae bacterium UBA1940 | reverse complement strand
TGCCGAGATAGTCGTTGGAGCACCAAACCGTGATCTCGCGGACATCGCCTCCGGAGCGCCACAGCGCGCGGGGAAACTGGCCGACGATCCGTTCGATGTCGGCAAACACCCGGTAGCGGCGTTCGGCGTGGAGTTGTTCGATGGCTTCGTCGAAAAAGCGCTGATAGTCCATGATCACGTCCATATTCCGCGGCGGACATTATGCCTTTGCCGACGGCAAATCCACGCCAGTCTTTTGGTCATATTGACACGGGCGTCGCCGCTGTCGTTGCGATGGATCAATATTCCGTCATTTCGCCCGAACCGGCCCGGCAAAGCCTCTCCGTCCAGCCGTGAAACGGTCCCGGCCACGGTTCCTTAAGCCTTTGCCGCTAGCATGGGACGGTCGGCAGCGTGTTCGCCGGCAGGCCAACAGGGTTTTGCGTATGGCAGTGCTTGTGACGGGCGGCGCCGGCTTCATTGGCAGCCACATGGTTTGGGAACTCATCGACCATGGCGAGGAGGTGGTCGTGCTCGACCGGCTCTCCACCGGCTTCAACTGGGCGGTCGCGCCCGAGGCCAAGCTCGTCATCGGCGATGTCTCCGACCAGGCCCTGATCAAGACGCTGATCCGCCGTCACCATATCGACGCGATCATCCACTTCGCCGGCTCGGTCGTCGTTCCCGACTCGATCGCCGACCCGCTCGGCTATTACGACAACAACACGTCGAAGTCGCGCGCCCTGATCGAGGCGGCGGTTCGCGGCGGCGTCAAGCATTTCATCTTTTCCTCCACCGCCG
>DDFA01000118.1:0-1994 GCA_002336975.1 Phyllobacteriaceae bacterium UBA1940 | reverse complement strand
TTTCAACGTCGCCGGCGCCGATCCGGCAGGCCGCACCGGCCAGTCGACGGCCGGCGCGACCCACCTCGTCAAGGTTGCGGTCGAGACCGCTGTCGGCAAGCGCAACCGCATCGAAGTCTACGGCACCGACTACGACACGCCGGATGGCACCTGCATCCGCGATTTCATCCATGTCAGCGATCTGGTCGCCGCCCATCGCCTGGCGCTGGCCCATCTGCGCAATGGCGGCGACAGCCTGGTCGCCAATTGCGGCTACGGCCATGGCTATTCGGTGCTCGACCTGATCGAGGCCGTGCAAAAGGCCAATGGCGCAGGCTTCGAGGTTCATGTCGCGCCGCGTCGCGAGGGCGACATGCCGTGCGTGATCGCCGATTCGACCCGTCTCAGGCAGACGCTCGGCTGGCAGCCGCAGCACGACAATATCGACGAGATTGCTGCGTCGTCGCTGGCCTGGGAGCGGTCGCTGGCGCGCCGCAACACCTATTTCGGCATCGAGTCCCCCGAACCCGGCGACTGGATGGGCGCGCCGGTCCGTCAGGGCGCAACCTGAGGATGTGGCGCTCGGGCCGGCCGGTTTGCCGCGAATAGGCTCGAAATCATCCGGAAACCGGCATGTTTGGGGATTGACGGCGGCTCGCCCCGGCGCGACATGTGACCGCTGCAGCGAATTGACCGGGCGGATTGGCGGCGACGTGAATGCATTGAAGACGATTGTGAGGCTGGCGGTCGCCCTGTTGCTGGCGGCTGGCCTTGCCGCGTGTTCGACCTCGCGCCCCACCGAGGCGCTTCAGACCGTGCGCCCCGTCAATTCCAGCAAATACGCCGCCATCGTCGTCGACGCCGACACCGGCAAGACGCTGTTCGCTACCGCCGCCGACCAGCCGCGTTTTCCCGCCTCGCTGACCAAGATGATGANNGACGCTCTACATGCTGTTCGAGGCGATCGACCAGGGCCGTGTGTCGATGGCGACGCCGATCCCGGTTTCGGCCTACGCCGCCTCGCGGCCGCCGTCGAGACTGGGGGTCAAGCCGGGCGAGACCGTCGACGCGCAGACCGCGATCAATGCGCTTGTCGTGCGTTCGGCCAATGACGTGGCGGTGGCGGTGGGCGAATATCTGGCCGGGTCGGAAGCCGCCTTTGCGCAGCAGATGACCAGCCGGGCCCGCTCGCTTGGCATGAGCCGCACCACTTTTCGCAACGCCTCGGGCCTGCCCGATCCCGGTCAGCAGACCTGCGCCCGCGACATGGCCTTGCTCGGCCTGGCGCTGAAGCGGCGCTTTCCGCACCACTATCACTATTTTTCCAACCGCGACTTCGCCTATCAGGGGCGCATGGTGCGCGGTCACAACAAGCTCCTGGAGACCGGCGGCGTCGACGGCATCAAGACCGGCTACATCCGCGCGTCGGGCTACAACATCGTCACCTCCTACAATGGCAACGGCAAACGCCTGATCGTCACGGTGATGGGCGGCGACAGCGCCAATGCCCGCAATGCCCAGGTTCGCGAACTGATCGAGCGTTACGCCCAGCGCCCCGGATTTCCGGCGACGACCGCGATGGGACGCCTCTAAGACAATAGGCATATCCGCGCCACGCTGGCCGCTTGGCGGCGACAGCGCCCGCCGACGAAAAAGGCCGGGCGTGACCCGACCTTCGATTGCCTTGCAGCGCGCGCCAGTTCATCCGTGGTCGCTTGCCGCAGGCCGCAGCTTGACGCTGCACGAGGTGTCTACCGCGCCGATGTGACGGAGATATGACGCCTGGCGACGGGTGGAGACATTGGCCGGAAAAACTGGTGCTGCCAGAGAGGATTGAACNNTCTACCACTGAGCTACGGCAGCAAAACCAGGAACGCGGCGGCTAATGCCACAATGGACCCGCAGGCGCAAGGCGCAAAAAGCGCTCGCGTCCCGATAAGCCGGCGCGCCGGCGGCCGCAATTTTTGCCGCGCCGCGACGCCGCCGGGGGCGGCGCGGCCGCTTGGCCGAGTTTG
>DDFA01000062.1 GCA_002336975.1 Phyllobacteriaceae bacterium UBA1940 | reverse complement strand
GCGCCTCGGGCTTTTGCGTCGGGTGAACCTTGTCGCCGTTGCCGTCCTTCAGCCGTTCGCCGCCCGAGCAGATCGGAAACAGCCAGTCGCTGCGCATCTGCAGATCGTCATTCGCCGCCTTCATGGCGTCGTAGTTGAAGGTATAGCCCTTGGCGGACTGGTCGCGCGAGGCCCAGATCATCGTTTCATGCGCGTTCTGGAAGCGGCGGCCGCGGAAATTCGGCATCGGATTGGTCTTGCGCCAGATGACGTCGTTGAGGATCCAGAAGCCGAGATCCTGCAGCTTTGAGCCGACGCGGAAGATGTTGTGGTAGGAGCCGATCACCCAGATGGTGCCGTTGGGCTTGAGCACGCGGCGCGCCGCCAGCAGCCAGGCGCGGGTGAAGGCGTCATAGGCCTCGAACGTCTCGAACTGGTCCCAGTGATCGTCCACCGCCTTGACCTTCGACTGGTCGGGCCGGTGCAGATCGCCGTCGAGCTGCAGATTGTAGGGCGGATCGGCGAATATCACGTCGACCGACTTCTCGGGCAGCTTTTCGAGCGCCGCGACGCAGTCCCCCTTGAGGATGGTGTTGAGCCATTCGGCGCGCTGCGGCGCTTCGGAAAGGTCGTCGAGGAGACGAACTGCGGACATCTGGATACTCGCGATACTGGATACATTTACGCGCTGTTATGGTTACCCGATCGCGTAAACATTTAATGAAGCGCCGGTCCGGTTTGCGCTCGGGCCGCCGATCGGTTATCGGCTGCGCCCGTTCCCAATCAGATCGAGAGCCGCCGATGCCAGCCCCAGACCTTGTCATTTTCGATTGCGACGGTGTGCTCGTTGATTCGGAGATAATCGCCGCCCGTGTCGACGCCGAACTGATCACCAAGGCCGGATTTCCGATCGAGCCGGAGGAATTGTCCGAACGCTATGCGGGCTTGACCTTCCGCAATATCCTGCTGGAGATCGAGAAGGAGGCGTCGATCCCGCTGCAGGCGTCGCTGATCGACGATGAGCAGAGGATGCTCGACAAGCGGCTGGCGCGCGAGGTTAAGGCGATCGACGGCGCCCGCGAGGCGGTGGCGCTGACGCCCTACAAACGGTGCGTGTGCTCGAACTCGAGCAAGGCCAGGCTCGAGATCATGCTGACCAAGACCGGCATCCTGCCGCTGTTTGGCGGCGATATTTTTTCAGCGATCGACACGCCGAACGTTCGTCCCAAGCCAACGCCCGACATCTATCTGCACGCGGCGAAAGCGATGCAGGCCGAGCCGCCGAAAACCTTCGTCATCGAGGATTCGGTGCATGGCGTGAACGGTGCGCGCGCCGCGGGCATGCGCGTGATCGGCTTTACCGGCGCGGCCCATTCATGGCCCGGTCATGCCGACGCACTGACTGAAGCGGGCGCCGAAACCGTGATCCGCCGGCTTGCCGACCTGCAGGGCGTGATCGCGGCTCTGGCTGAGTGGTCAGACGACTGACAAGGCTGCCGGCCGTCAGTTCTTGTCGCCCAACGGCCGCTTGAACGTCGTGACATCCGCCCCGGGATGCGCCTTGTCGCCGGCGACAGTCTCCCGGAGCGTGCCTGAATATTCCGGCACGATGTGCAGCAGCAGCTTGATCGCCGTCTCCTCGTCATAGGCGAGTGCCGCCGCCTTCAGTTCCGCGATTGTCTTTTGCAGCAGCTTGTCGTTCGTTACGCGCGGCGTCGCGATCGAATAACCGTGGTTCGTCGGCGGCGAAACGATTTCCGATTCGTCGAACAATTCCTCGTACAGCTTCTCGCCCGGCCGCAGGCCGGTATATTCGATCTTGATGTCGATGCCGGGGCGGAAGCCCGCAAGCTGGATCATCTTGCTGGCGAGGTCGGCGATCTTGACCGGCTGGCCCATGTCGAGCACCAGGATGCGGCCCCGTTCGGACCCGCCGCGCAGACCGTGGCCGGAGGCCTGGAGGACCAGACGAACCGCTTCCGGAATGGTCATGAAAAATCGAACAATCTCCGGATGGGTGACCGTTACCGGTCCGCCGCGCGCGATCTGCTCCTTGAATCTTGGCACGACCGACCCGTTGGAGCCGATGACATTGCCGAAACGAACCGTCTTGAAACGCGTGTGCTCGGATTTCAGGTCGAGCATCTGGCAATAGGCTTCCGCCGCACGCTTCGTCGCTCCCATGATGTTGGTCGGATTGACCGCCTTGTCCGTCGAGATCATGACAAAGGCGCGCGCCTTGTTCGCCAGCGCCGCGTCGGCAGCGTTCTGGGTGCCCAGCACATTCGTCTTGATCGCCTCGACCGCATTGCTCTCGACCATTGGCACTTGCTTCAGCGCAGCGGCGTGAAACACGATGTCGGGCCGGCAGCGCTCGAACAGGGTCGAAATGCGCACGGCGTCGCGCACGTCGGCGACATGCGATTCAACGTGAAGGTCCGGAAATGCCTCGCGCACTTCCATGTCGATCGTATAGAGAAAATGCTCCGAAATATCGGTGAGATACAAAAGCCGCGGCGCAAAACCGCAAACCTGGCGGACAAGCTCCGACCCGATCGAGCCGCCGGCGCCGGTGATCAGCACTTTCTTGCCGCTGATCAGACGCGAGACCTCGAGCGCATCGATCTGGATTTCGGGCCGGCCAAGCAGGTCGGCAAGCTTGATCGGCTTCGGTTCAAGCGCCTGCTCACCGGCGAATTCATGCAGTTCGGTCATGCTCGGGAGCGCGCTCACGGCGATGCCGGCTTCGGTCGCGGCTTCGACGATCTGCGACAGGCGTTCGGGTGCAAGCCCTTCATGAGCGACGACAAGTTCGTCGATCGGAAGCCCGGCTTGACTGCGCCGTTCCGTAATCGCCTTCAGGTCGGACAATTTGCCGATGACCTTTGCGCCGTGCACGCGGAGCTTCTGGTTGGCGTCTTGATCGTCGAGAATAGCCGCGACGCGAACGCGCGACTCGGGCGTGCGCTGCAATGCGCGCAGGAAGGTTTCCGCCTGGTTGGTCAGGCCGTAGAGGAGGACCGACCGGTCCTTGACGCTCGCCTTGCGCCGCCGCTTGTAAATAAGGCCGAGTTGCCCGTCGCGAAAAATGCGGAACGCCATGCGCGGCGCGCTCAGGAAAAATATCAGGAACACCGCCATGATCGGTGGGACGGACCGGGGCATCGACATCCCGCGATTCAGCAGGAAACTTGCAGCAGCGTAGACGCAGACAAGCGTGACGCTCGCCTTGACGATGGCGGTCAGGTCATACAGCGACGCGTAGCGCCAAGCGCCGCTGTTCAAGCGAAATGCCGCAAAGATGACCGTGGCCGCGAGGGCAAAAAAACCGACTCTCAGACCCAAATCGGGAATGGCGAGAGTGCGCGGTACATCGAGAACGAGAATGTAGGTGAGGAGAAACACGCCGACGGCCACCGCCAGATCGTGGACTCCGCCGACGAGACGCTTGAGGGACACGACGCGCTTATTCATTGTGACCAACCACCCGGCTACTCGTGACAATGGAGCCGAAACTCGATTCTCGACGGCATCTCAGTTTCCGGAGTCCGGGAGCGCCAGAACTCCCATTGCATACAATATATTTTTCCAAGAGGACCCAGATCGTAAGATTAATATCGGAAGATACTTTGACCGGCAAGCCGGATCGGGTAGGACGGAGCGTGTCGGGTTCGATGAGGGGCGGGACCGAACAAGCTGCAACTTTACCGGTCATTTGCCCTTATGCATATCCTTTCCCGCTTCTTCTGGACGAAAATACATCGTTCTGACGCCAGCGTGTCCTGGCGGTGGGCCATCTTCACGAGCGCGACGCTTTGCCTGATGCCGACATTTGGTTCGGCGTTGACTGTCGTTTCGATCGGAATGGCGATCGTCGCATTGGTGTTTCTGGCGTTCGATTGGCGGCGTCTTGGAAAGCTGACCGGAACCGAGATTGCCGTTGCGAGCATTTTTGTCGCATATTTCGGCCTGTCGCTCCTGTCTACGCAAGTGCACGACAACCGGTCCGCCGGCCTTTGGGAAATGGAGGGCAATGTCGGCTTCATCGTCATGCTGCCGCTTTTGCCGGTCTTGCGATTTTCAGCCAGACCCTATTGGCGCGACTGGATTCCTCTTGGCATCGGCCTGGGCGGCGTCCTTGTCGGCGCAGCCGCGCTTCTGGGCGCGAGAACGTCAGCCCGAGCCGAAGCCTTTGTCGGCAATCCGCAGATCCTGGCCTATCTGTCAGCTTCCACCGGCCTGTTCTGCTTCGTCTTGCTGGTGCTCGGCAAAAGCAGGTTCTGGCCGGTCTATGCCGCGGGACTGGCTGGTAGTGCGATCAGCCTGGCTATGGCCGGCGGCCGCGCCGCTATCGTCTACTTTGTATTGACCGCCGGATTGGTTTTCCTGACTTTGCTGCCGCGCCTTGGCCGATTGAACTGGCGTCAATGGGTGATCGTGACATATCTCGCGTTCTGCTCCATTGCGATCGTCTACGAGACGGTCGATGACACGCCGATTTTCGCGGGATTGGCGCAACGCTCGGCCGCCCTGGTCGACATGATTTACAGCGACTCGCACAGCGACGACGGCGACCAGAGCCTGGAGATGCGCAAGCACATGGCGCAGGTCGGGTGGCAGGCGGCCATGAAATCCCCCCTGTTCGGATATGGACGCCAGAACATGATGGCGGTCGCCAATGAGCAGTCGGCAGACGATGCCTACCTGCGCTTTACGCACCTGCATAACGCCTATTTGACCGAACTTGTGTCGTCAGGCGTCATTGGACTGCTGGCCTTTTTGATGGTTTTGGTCGCGCCGGTCATTGTTACGTGGCGCGCGCCGGCGCCTTGGAAAACCATGGGCATTTCGTTCGCCCTCTTCACCGCGCTATTCTCTGCGACCGCGATCGGTTTTTATCACGATATCAAAGTATCTTATTTTTGCATGGTGGTGGTTGCATTGAATGCGCTTGCGAGGCTCACGGGTCCAGATCCGAGTGAACAGGATGAAGGGGGCCATCGACATGTCGAATTCGAGCGTAGAGCTGCCACCGGCAAAATCGGGACGCTGTCACAGTAAAGCTATGACAGGCGTATCTATGTTTGCTAAATGGCGGCCGCGCTACGACGCAATGCTTCAGATCCAGCCGTCAATCCGCCTCAAATCCGTTGCAACGGCTTGGCGAATACAGATCGAATCGGGTCAACTGCATGATGACGAAACAAGACAGAGGCGGAGAATCGTTGGGCGCCGAGCAGATTGACGATCTTGAAGGTCAGGAGATTTCCGTTGGAGCGGTTGTTCGCAGGCTCTGGCGCAAGCGTGGCGTCATAGTAGCGGCGACGGCGCTTGCTCTAATGATCGGGACGGCGGTCGTTGCGACGATGTATTGGCGCGGCGGCGGTTCGATTGTCTACTACGTGTCACTGCAAAGCATCTCGGACGGGTCATATCCGAACGGGACGCGTTTCTCTCCCGAGGATCTTGTTGGTTCGGCCATCATACAGAAATTGGGTGAGGACTTCAGGCTGAAGAGCAACGACCTTCGGGAGAACATCGCCATCGGTTACGACAATCCGGCTTCGGCCGGCGTGTCGCAGAAATATCGAGACAGGCTTTCGGCGAGAAATCTGACGCAGGCCGACATCGACGCCTTGAACCAGGCATATCAGGCGGAGCTAGCGAACACGACGCGACGCGGCCTGCGCATCGATGTTGATTATCGAGGCCTGGGCGTCGGCCAGAATGTTGGCGCGGCCATCGCTGTCGCGGTCCCGCAGGTCTGGAAAGAGATTTACACCAAGCAATACCGCATCCTGACCGACACCAAGTTGACGTCCGCCGGAATAACCTTGTCGGAAGAAAATCTGGATACGACCTCCAGTCTGCTCGTCGCCAGTACGCGGCTGAACACGATCAAGCGAGGATTGGAAATCATCGGCACGGACAACCGGTTGGCTTCTCTGGTCACCTCGGGCGGCATTTCCGCGGAGGATCTGAACGAACAGTTGAGCCGGTTCCGGACCGTCTATTTCAATCTTCTGTTTGTGAATGGCGTTACCGGAAACGACGCCATGTCACGCGCATACATGCGTGATCTCGAACTCCAGATTGCAGATTTCGAGCGCCGCGTCTCCGGCCTGGATCGTTCGATCGATGATATCGCGCGGCTTCAGAAAAGCCCTGACGGCACGACGAGTTCAGGCACCAATGGATCCCCTCCGTTGACTGGCGATCGTATCGAGATCAGTGAGACATCGCTTGGGCAGATCGTCGGGCTTGCCGAGCGCGCCTCCTTTGCCGGTTACGTGCAAAAGCTGCTGAACGACCGACAGGAACTGGTCGAGCGGATTTCCGGTTTGCGGCAGACGCTTGCCTGGGTCGCTCCAGATCAGGGCGTCGTGGCGCCGGCGGGGCTGCGTGAACAGGCCGTGACGGAACTTGCTACGTTGACCAAGAGCTATCAGGATCTGCTTGTGCTCGCTCGCGACCGTTCGCTCGACAGGGCCGGGGTGCTCTATTCGGAACTGACGACGCCGGAAACTGTAGGATCAATTGGTCCGTTAGGAGCATTGCTGGTGCTGGCGATTTTCGGTTTGATTGGCTTTTTGTCCGCGATCGTGTACGCGCTTGTCGAACCAGTGGTGAGAAATCGGCGCGCAACCGCCGGTTGACCTGGACGCTGCCCGCAAAACTCAAATATCTCAAGTGGCGATTGCTTGCGGAAGGACAAATCCGTGACGACTGATACTGTGCTGATAACCGGCGGAACCGGTTCTTTTGGCAAGACAATGCTGCGGAACCTGCTGCAATCGGATTGCGCTGAAATAAGAGTGCTTAGCCGCGACGAGGAAAAGCAGGATGCGCTGCGCAATGACATTCGCGACAGCCGTGTCCGGTTTTTTGTCGGCGACATCCGGGACCGGGAGAGCGTCGAGCGCGCGATGCGCGGCGCCGATGCGGTTTTTCACGCCGCGGCGCTGAAACAGGTCCCGTCCTGCGAATTTTTCCCGATCGAGGCGGTGCGCACCAATGTGCTCGGTTCTGAAAATGTCGTTAGGACCGCGATCTCGACGCAGGTGCGCAGCCTTGTCTGCCTGTCGACTGACAAGGCCGTGTTCCCGATCAACGCCATGGGAATCTCCAAGGCGATGATGGAAAAGGTCGCCCAGGCCGCCGCCCGGGAGATCGGCCCCAAGGCGAAGACGACAATTTCCAGCGTCCGCTATGGCAACGTCATGTATTCTCGCGGCTCGGTGATCCCGCTGTTTATCCGGCAGATCAAATCCGGCAAGCCGGTCACCGTGACCGCGCCGCAGATGACCCGCTTCCTGATGCCGCTGCGCGACTCGGTCAGCCTGGTCGATTTCGCATTTTCAAATGCGCGTCAGGGCGACCTTTTCATCAAGAAGGCGCCTGCGTCGACGATTGCCGATCTGGTGACCGCGCTGAAGGAGTTGTTCGGCCGTCAGGATCATCCTGTCGATGTCATTGGCTGGCGTCATGGTGAAAAGCTGTACGAAACGCTGGCGACGGCTCAGGAACTCGCGTCAAGCGAGGACCTTGGCGAATATTATCGCATTACGATGGACAATCGCGATCTCAACTACGGAGCCTATTTCAGCGAAGGGCACGAACAGGCAAGCGAACTGGCGGATTATCATTCGCACAACACCAGGCGCATGACGGTTGCCGAGGTGAAGGAATTGCTGCTTTCATTGCCGGAAGTCGCCGCGGAACTGCAATCCTGGAACCCGTCTGCGGCATAGCTTTCGGGGCTTCCAGTGGAGTTTGATCGCAGATGAAGATTGCCGTAACGGGCGCAGATGGACTGCTGGGCTGGCACGCCGCCGCCCGCCTCCATGCTGCGAATTGCGCTGCGCGCTTTCGCGGCCAGTCGGTACCGTATGAAATGGTCCTGCTAGGACGGCGCGAATTCGACGATGTGTCGCAACTGGCGCAAGCCCTGCGCGGTTGTGATGCGGTGCTGCATTTCGCCGGGGTCAACCGGCGCCCCGACGAGGAAATGGAAGATGCAAATCCAGCCATTTCCCGCAAACTTGCGGCGGCGGTCGAAGTTTCCGGCGCCAACGCCCACATCGTCTATGCTAATTCGACCCATTCGCGCGGCGACACGCCTTACGGTCGATCCAAGCGCAACGCGGCCAGCTTGCTCGAGGCCAACAAGGGCGGATTTTCCGATCTGATCTTGCCGCATATTTTCGGGGAGTGCGCGCGTTCGTTCTACAACAATGTGACGGCGACCCTGTGCCAGCAGTTGATCGTCGGCGAGGAACCGACGGTCAATCCCGGCGCACAGGTCAAACTGCTGCATGCGGGGCGCGCTGCCCAAATCGCCATCGACGCGGCCATTGCGAGACAATCCGGCACGATCGAACCTGAAGCAAGGCCGACTGCGGTGCAGGATTTGCTGGACAGGCTCAGGATGTTCCACGGCTCGTATCTGGCTGGTATATTTCCCGACCTGAGCGACGATTTCGACCTGACCTTGTTCAATTCCTATCGCGCCGCCCTTTATCCGGACGGTTTCCCGCGCCCGCTCAAGCTCAACAGGGACGCCCGCGGCGTTTTGTTCGAAGCCGTCAAGGGCGGGGGAGGCGGCCAGACCTTCATGTCCTGGACCGAACCCGGGGTGACGCGAGGCGACCACTTCCATCTGGCGAAGGTCGAGCGTTTCCTGGTGGTGTCCGGCGAGGCAGTGATCCGCATTCGCAAGGTTCTTGGCGCAGGCGTCTGGGAATACAAGGTCAATGGTGACGAGCCCGCTGCAGTCGATATGCCGACCCTGCACACGCATTCGATCGAGAATACCGGCAGCAAGCCATTGCTGACCCTGTTCTGGACCCACGATCTTTTCGACCCATCCGCGCCGGACACCTATGCCGACCCGGTTCTGAAACCGTCAATGTTACGCTCCGCGGCGCCGCGCGCGGCAAACTGAGCAGGACCGGATATGCCAAAGGCCAGACTGAAAGTAATGACCATCGCCGGGACGCGACCGGAATGGATCCGTCTGTCCAAGGTAATTCACGCGCTGGACGACGTCGTCGACCAGGTGATCGTTCATACCGGCCAGAATTACGACTACGAACTTAATGGCATTTTCTTCAACGATCTGGACCTGCGAAAGCCTGATCATTTCCTCGAGGCCGCCGGCGAAACCGCCTCGGAGACGATCGGAAACGTCATCATCGCCAGCGACAGGGCGATACGGCAGGAAAAGCCCGACGCGGTCCTTTTGCTGGGAGACACCAATTCATGCGTCGCAGCCGTTGCCGCGCGCAAGAACAAGGTTCCCGTCTATCACATGGAGGCGGGCAATCGCTGCTTCGACTTCAACGTGCCCGAGGAATTGAACCGGCGACTGGTTGACCACGTGTCTGACTTCAACCTGTGCTACACCGAACATGCCCGTCGGCATCTGCTGGCGGAAGGGCTTCCGCACCGTCGCATCTATGTGACCGGGTCGCCGATGCACGAAGTTCTGAATGCCTATCGCGGTAGGATCGACAAGAGCGACATTCTCGCACGGCTTGGACTGGAGCCGAAAAAATTCCTGATCGCGTCCTTCCATCGCGAGGAAAATGTCGACAACCGCGCCGCGCTGACGTCGATCATCGACGCGCTCGAGGCGCTGTCGCAGATCCTGTCGGCGCCGGTCGTCGTCTCGACCCACCCGCGCACGCGCAAGCGGATGGAGGCGTTCGGCATTTCCGCGAGCGACAATCTGCGTTTCCTCAAGCCTTTCGGCTTCCACGACTACAACAAGCTGCAGATGGAAGCCCTTTGCGCAATTTCCGACTCCGGGACCATCAGCGAGGAATCGTCGATGCTCGGGTTCCCAGCGGTGACGATCCGCAACGCGCTGGAACGGCCCGAGGCGATGGACACAGGTTCGATCATCCTGACCGGGCTTGACCAACAGACGATCATTGACTCGGTCAACCTGGCGGTGAGCGATTTCAGGGCTGGCAGGTTTCCGCCAATTCCGCAGGACTATCAGATCGAGAATACGTCGCAGCGCGTGGTCAGGCTGATCCTCGGCACCGCAAAGCTCTCGAACCGCTGGCAAGGGGTCGAGCTTAACAACGCCCCTGACAGGGCGTAAGCCACGTCAATATCGCATAGAGGCCAGGTCGAAAAAAGAAAGCTTCGGCGGAATTCAGCTACCTGAAGATGCATTTCGCCACTATGAGGTTACCCGGTTTCAAGAGATTTTCAGGGCCTGATTCAATCTCGGATGTGAAAATCTCTATCTGTCGGCGGCTGACGCTGCCCGGCATTGCAGCGGGCCGACAAGGCGGGAGCCGGGCCGATCAGGCCCACTTTGTCCCACGGAAAATCTTGTGAACATCAATCGCGTCCTTGTGGCGCGTGATTTTCTCCATGATCTGGGTCAGGACTTCGGTTGTCAGCGGATGGGGCTTGAGGCCAAGGTCAATGAGGCCGGTATGAGCAGGATTGTAGTAGTGCTCCTCGCGCTCGATCCGCGGGTTTGCAATCGACTTGATCTCAACCGAAAGCCCCATTTCCTTGCCTGCAGCCTGAACGCGTTCGGCCAGGTCGTTGACGGAGAATGTCTCGACGAACTGGTTGAAAATCCGCAGTTCGCCCTTCTTCGAGGGGTTCTCGAGCGACAGGCGCACGCATTGCAGCGTATCTCGAATGTTCAGATAGCCGCGAGTTTGCCCGCCCTTGCCATAGACTGTCAGCGGATAGCCGGCGACGGCCTGCACGGTGAAGCGGTTGAGCACCGTTCCGAACAACTCGTCGTAGGCGAAATGCGGCAGCAAACGTTCATCGCGTTCCGACTGATCAGTGTAGATACCGTAGACAGGCCCCTGCATGAGATCGGTCACCGCAAGCCCCCACATGCGCGTGTAGAACCAGAGCAGGTCAGTGTCCATGATCTTGGTGGTGTGGTAGAGGCTCCCGGCTTGCCGGGGGAACAGGAACTTGTCTGAACGGCCCTTGTGTTCGACGTTCAACCAGCCTTCTTCGATGTCGATGTTCGGTGTGCCATACTCGCCCATCGTGCCGAGTTTCACGATATGCGCGTCGGGCGCAAATTCGCGCACCGCGAAGATGACATTGGCCGTCACCTCGAGGTTGTTGGACAAGGTTAGCGACGCTGCCTGCCGGCGCAACATCGAATAAGGGGCGGACGGCTGCTCAGCATAGTGAATGACCGCGTCGGGCGTGAACGACGTAAACACCTGCTGGACAAACGTCCAATCGCGCAGATCGCCGACAAAAGGCGTGATCTGCTGAGGGGAAATCTCGTTCCAGATCCTGCAACGCTCAACCAGATTTGGGAGCGTGAAAAGGGGCGAAACGTCTTCGTTGCGGGCCAGGTCACGCCGCAAATAGTTATCGACGACCGCGACTTCATGACCGCGGTCAGCAAGATCCATGGCCGTCGGCCAGCCGAGGTAGCCGTCGCCACCAAGCACCAATATCTTCATTTCTTGTACTCTTCTTTGTCGCCAGGCCAGTAGCGAGACGCGGGGGAGGGTGGACGCTTTGCATCCAAATCAAAGGCGGCGACGGTCTTGAGGAAGTGTTTGATTTCTTCCTTGTTCATCGCCGGCCGTGTCGACGATACGTATGGCGCGTCGACCGGCTTCTCAGCCATGTCTCCATAACTGTAGTCGATCTGGGAGAAAACCCCCGAGAACGCGGGTTTGACAACGAAGAACCGGTCGAGCTCGACAGTGCGGCGGCACTCTTCGTCACTCATCAGTTCCTCATAGAGTTTTTCACCGGGCTTCGGGCCGATCTCGACGATCTTGATGTCTTCGGGCCGGTGGCCATAGTCAGCCGCCAGCATTTCGACCATGGCCTCCGCCAGATCGGCGATCCGGAGTATCTCCATCTTTGTGATGAAAACTTCGCCGCCGCGCGCGAGGCCAGCTGTCGAAAGCACCAGTTCGACCGATTGCTCGACGCTCATGACAAAGCGGGTCATGTTCCTGTCGGTGAGGGTGACCGGCCCACCGGCTTCGATCTGGCGCCGGAAGATTGGCAGGACCGATCCCGACGAGCCGAGAACATTGCCGAAGCGGGTCGATGCAAAAACGGTGCGGGAATCGCGTAACCGCGAGTTGGCGGCCGTAATGAGGCGTTCGCCCATCAGCTTCGATGTGCCCATCACATTAGTCGGGTTAACCGCCTTGTCTGACGACGTGAAGATAACTCTCTTGACCCCGTTTGCTTCGGCCGCGGAGACAATATTTTGGACGCCCAGGATATTCGTATTGACGGCGTCCATCGGCGATCGCTCGCACATGATGACGTGCTTGAGCGCTGCGGCATGAAATATGACGTCAATGCCGCGCGTGAGCCGGTTGAGCGACTCATGGTCGCGAAGATCGCACAGAAAGAAGTGGGCGCGGCCATCCGACAGATACCGTTGGTCCTGGAAAAACAGTTCGCTTTCATTGTTGTCGAGGCCAATGACCTCTTTCGGGCCGTCAGGCATCGCAAGCAACTGTCGCACCAGTTCACTGCCGACGGTCCCGCAGGAGCCGGTCACAAGAACTGATTGTCCGGAAAAGATACTCATCCTAGGCGCCAATACCGAGTTTGATTTGAATTGGCATGTCTATGGTGAATAGCGCTGCACTAGTCAACAAACAAGCAACCGGACAACAAGGACGTCGGCGCCGCAGGTGACAAGCCGTCAAACAGGCAGTTGATCGTTTTCGAATTGCCCTCCGTTGTGTCGACAATCTCTGCATCCGGGCTTCCTTTTGTCGTGTGCCTTGTTGGCCGACGCCTTGTGGAAGATAGGCCCTCCGGCAGGGCTGGGACGCGCAGCGTATTGCCCCGCCGGCGCGCTCGTCGAGTTCTCTCGAATGTGATAAATTCGCAGATATTTCCAACGAGCCACGCAACCTCGACTGCAGGTCGCATGTTTATCCGCAGTTGCCGGGTTGACCGGGATGTGACGTCCTGACAATCAAGGCCAGACGTATTGGTTGGTGCGCATGGCGATCGACGAAAAATCTCCAATCACGGTTCTGAATTGTCTGCATGACGCACGCTTTGGGGGACCGCAAAGGCGAGTGCTCACTGTCGGCCAGCTTCTGCAGCGGGAGGCGGTCGAGACCACGGCGGTTGTGCCGGCCACCGGCGGCAATGCAGTCCAGCAATTTGCCGACGGTGGCGTTGCAACTGAACAATTGCAGCAGGCGAAGATTCCGAATCCAAGAAAGCTCGGCGAACTGACGAACTGGTTTGCCTCATTTCCCGGCGATGTTCGCCGCTTCGGCCGACTGTTTGCCCAACGCAAACCTGATGTTGTCCATGTAAACGGAATCTATCTGGTCGCACCGGCGCTGGCGGCGAAGTGGGCGGGAATTCCGGTGATGTGGCACTTGAACGACACGGGTCTGCCACCGCGCCTGGCGCGTATCATGGGGGGAATTGCATATCGCATCGCTGATTTGATGGTCGCCGCCGCTTCTGCTGTCGGGCGCCATCACGGCTTGGCCGATGATCAGTTCGAGGTCCTGTTTGCGCCCGTCGATACATCAAAATTCACGCCGGATACAGGGAGTGAGCAAGGATCGACGATCAAGGTGGGAATTGTCGCAAACTGGAATCATGGCAAGGGACACGATCAATTCGTGCGAGTGCTGAAAGATATTTCGGACAGACTTGCGGCGCCGGTCCAGGGCGTGATCATCGGCAGTTATCTCGACAATCACAAGGATTACTACGACGGTGTGATGAAACTGGCCGACGATCTCGGGATGCGCGACAAACTGGATATTCGTGGCTTTGTTGCCGAGCCGGCGGCGCTGATCCGGGAGTTTGATCTCCTGCTCCTGACCTCTGCGTCCGAGGCCTGTCCGATCGCCGTCTTGGAAGCCATGTCCTGCGGGGTCCCGGTGGTAGCGTACCAAGTCGGCGGAGTACGCGAAATGCTTCAGCGCCCGGATCAGGAATGCGGTGCTGTCGTCCCGCGTCAGGACCCGGATGCGATGGCCGAGGCGTCGATCAGGATTCTGACCGACGATGAACTGCACGGCCGAATGTCGCGCAACGGTCGATCTGTCGCTGTCGAGATATTCGATACGTCCAGTATCGCCCAAAAGCACGAAACATTATATCGCGGCTTGGCAGGCAAGCATAGGGGCAAGGAAGTATCGTGAAATATCTGGTAACGGGCGGCTGCGGGTTCATTGGCCGCAACCTTTGCATTCGGCTGTTGAAAGACCCCGACAACGAAATCGTTGTCTTCGACAATTTCTCAACCAGTTCTGATGTTGACCTGTTCTCGGCCTTGTACGCATCAGGCGTTTCTCACGAAGCCGTCGGGCGCGTAGCTGTCATCATGGGTGACATTCTCGACGCGGATCGGTTGGCGCAAGGCGCGACCGGCGCCGACTGCATTGTGCATCTTGCGGCCAATACCGGTGTCGCGCCGTCCGTAGCCGATCCGCACATGGATTGCCGTGTCAACGTCATGGGCACGTTGAATGCCCTCGAAGCAGCCCGTCACGCGGGCGTCAAGCGCTTCGTATTTGCATCTTCGGGTGCGCCGGTCGGTGACAATCCACCGCCGATCCACGAGGAAATGGCGCCCAGGCCCGCGTCGCCCTATGGCGCATCCAAGCTTGCCGGCGAAGGATATTGCTCCGCGTATTGGCGCTGCTTTGGTGTGGAAACCGTCGCGCTGCGCTTCGGCAATGTCTACGGGCCGCTGTCGACGCACAAGGCCAGCGTGGTCGCCAAGTTCATCAAGGCGGCCATGACAGGTGAGAGATGGGAAATCTACGGAGACGGAGGGCAGACACGCGATTTCATTTTTATCGATGATTTGGTCGACGCGGTGCTTGCCGCGGCCACCCGGGATGGTGTCGCGGGTGAGATTTTTCAGATCGCTACAGCTAAGGAAACGACCGTCAACGAACTGGCGCTGGCGCTGACGCAAGCATTTATTTCTGCCGGTTTGCAGGCGCCGGAAATCGTCAATTCTGAACGCAGGGCGGGAGATGTGATGCGAAATTTCTCGGACACATCGAAGGCCCGCAAAATGTTGGGCTGGCAGGCGCGAACGCCGCTCAAGGCCGGACTGGACGCGACCTTGCGGTGGTTCCTGTCCGCATAGCATCGCGTTTTCCACGCAAAAGAAGCAAGATATGCCCGAACGCAATCGCAAATGAGTACAGCATGATCGCGGCGGAGATGGTTGATCCTCGCAGAAGGATGGCCATCGATGCGGAGCCTTCAATTCCCGGCGGGCACTATCTCTTTTTCCAGATGCGTATGTAATCAATATCCATTATTGCACTTTCCGCGCTCTCAAAATTGGCGAAAATCACACCGCGAATGAAGGCGGTTGCTGGTCTGAACTGTTGAGAATTGTCGTTGCCAACGCCTGAGAACGTTGACCGAAAAAGCCGCCACTGGCCGTTGCTTGCGACCAGAGTCTGAAGTCCCAAGCCGTAGCGATGTCGACCTGGCGACGACGTCAATACATTTCCGTCCTTATCAATCGTCACTATTCCGGCCAAGAACTTGGTCGATCCTGGTCCGATTGGGTCCTCTCCAATGGTTGGGCTAACCCTGGGGGCCGAGACGCGAATTTCCATGACATAGTCGGCGTCGAGGTCCACCGGCATCAAATCCGTAAAAATCTGCCCCGGCCCAAATACCCTGATATGTTGCCGATTTACACTGATGCGGCTTTCAAACTTGCCAATGGGTGTGCCGGATTCATTTTCGAAGAGCTTGAATGGCGCTTCACCTTCATTCATTTCTGCAAAAACGCAGTCTTTGGTCACATAGAAACCGGCAAAGGCTGCAAAAATCTGCAGAGCCGTCCCTGTCCCTTCAGGCTCGCAAACGACTGTTTCAGAGTATTGGTAGCGTGCCCCAACTCCGATTGTCACAAGCATCGCCGATGCCAGCGCCGAAAATGCCGCATAACGCCAAATTTTCGCCAACAGTTTTCCTATGTCCCAAAACCAGTTCCGACATCAAATATGCGTTGAACAAACGCTATTGATTTGTAGGAGAAATAACCAAGAATCAGAATTATGGCTGGATGCATCGTCCTCCGCTGCTCGATGGCATTGTAGGCCAGAAGTGTGATTCCGATCATCGAGACCCGCTCGTCTCCCACCACCATAGCGACGGCCATCAAAAAAACGATCTCGACGAAAAAGCGCGCCTTGGACCTTAGAGCCACCAAACCGACAATTAGTACAAGAACAAGATCAAAGGTTTCTGCGGGATCGAGATTTGCATAGTAGGCGCTTATCTTGAATGCCACTAGCGAACCATAGCGGAAAATGATCGCAGCAGCTCCTGCTGCAGCCAAGAGGAATACGAACCAGTATCTACGAATTGCTTGGCCTTCCGCATTGCGCGCCAGGCCCCCCATTCCTGCTGTCAGCCACCCGGTTGCAAACGCGCCGTATAGGATGAGCATCTGGATGTGGAAGGCGGTAGAAATCGCCAGATAAATCAGCGATCGAATTCGTCCTGCCGTCAGAGCGGCGGCGATCGCTGCCATATACGCGAATTTCAACCGTTCCGCCCCGGTCAAAAGCACGATTAGGTAATAGTTGGTCAAGAAGAGGGATATTGAAAGCGTTGCTCGGTTTCTTATTAGGTATTCAACTATCAAAACAACAAAAAGAACGTTAAATATAGAAATAAAATATGTATGACTTAATGTAGTAAAATTTGAACCAAGCCACATCAGTAGGCCGAATGCAGGGTCGGCGCTTGTTGTAATGGATTCTTGATAGTATCCGATATCTTCTATCTTTACGCCGATAAGTTGGTCATAGAGTCGGCGATATATAGCTTGATCTCCGAATTCATATGCTTCCAGAAGGGCAACAGAAAAATACCACGTTCCTATTGCGACGAATATCTTGAAAAGGGCGCCTAGGACAAAACTATGCGGCTTTTCAAGCCGACTCTTATTCTTCCTTTCGATCACGATTTCTGTCACTTGGTCTGTCAACGATTTCTCTCGGAAACTGTCAGGCTTGGGAGCCAGCGTTGCATCGACAATAGATACACGTTTCCCGGCCTGAAATCAGGACGTGCCGGGCCCAATTTTGAATTGATTCACTACCATTGAGAAGGAGGTTGTGATTCACGAATTGCTTCCTCTGATCGTGCGCCAGTTGGTGCGGATTGCACAGTTTGCGGAAATCTCGCGGGATGGCGCACGCACATTGCCGCAGAATTGCGCGCAGATTGCCGTAGGACTGCGACCGACTCCGTGTTCTCGATCAGAGATACGCCATGGCAGTGTCACAGGCTGCCGCATATATGTCGGACTGCCGAGTGCTTGCAGGGATGCCACGAGTCCAAGCGGAGCCGGTGTCGCCAGTATCAGACGGGTTCGCAATCCAGACTCCGCTCAGTGGGGCCGGCCGGACATCGGCATTCGGCTCCGGCATGGCTCGAACGCTCCATCAAGGGCGTTTGGCGTTGGGGAGATCACAGATACTGGTCGAAATTAGATCACATAGGGCTCAACTCTGAGATCAACCGGTGCAGACTGGTTGCGAGCCGAATGATGCGCGGCGCAGCAGATGGCCGTCGTCATCCAGGCCTGTTCGGGCGAGGGGTAAATCGCCCCCCTGTCACGCACACCGGAAAAGAACGCGACCAGGCTTTCCATCGTTCCGGAATGATTGTCGACGTCGCGCTTGCTCACGGCAAGCGAGATCAACTCGTCCGGCTTGCCTTTGGGTTTGAGGCTGTTCCAGACCGAAATCTCCTGCCCGACACGGCGGAACGCCAGAGTTCCGCGGCTTCCCATGATGATCGTTTCGTCGCGCGGGGCGGATGAAAACAGCGAAAACGAGCAATCCATTACCGCTCCGTCGGAGTATTCCAGGATGATCGACGCGTGATCGTCCGTTTCCCGGTTGGTATAGACTGCCTTGCCCCCGCTTGCGATGACCCGTGACGGGGTCTTGCCGCCGACATAGGTCAGGATGTCGAAGTCGTGGCACAGTTTTTCGAGGATCGAGTTGCCACACGTTTTCTCAAAATACCGCCAGTTCGTCTGGTTCTCACGCGCATCGTCGTCCGGAAAATAGCGGAACCAGTCGCCGCGCAACTCGGCCGCCGCCATGTACTTCACGTCGCCTATCCGCCCGCTGTCGATGATCTCTTTCACTCGTCGATAGAGCGGGGCGTAGCGAAACTCGAGCCCGATATGGATTCTTCCGCCATACTTTCGGTCCAGTTCGACCATGCGCCTGGCTTCGCTGAGGCTCTCCGTCATCGGCTTTTCGCAGAAGACATGGTAGCCCTTGGCAAGGAGTGGCTCGATGACAGGCAAATGTTCGCTGTTCCAGGTAGCGACAATCGCCGTCTGGGCGGAGACGCCCGCGTCAAACGCCGCATCGAGGCTTGCATAGACCGGTGCGGAAGGCGAAATCCTGTCACGCAAGGCTGCCGCTTTCCCGACGACCGTGTCGATGAACGCAACCGGCGCCGGCGGCTCGCTCATCGCCGCCATCATCGTTGCGAGTTGCGCGCCGCGATTGCCGCACCCGACAATGATGGCGCCGAGGTTCTCGCCAGCGACCGCAGCGCCGCGCAGGAACGGAACCGCCAGCGCCCCCGCCAGTAAGCTTCTTCGGGATAGGTGTCTGTCATACATCAAGCGTTATTAGCGTTTGACGGATCGGCATGACAATCTGAAAAAGAAGATTCTGGCGGGCCGCGGAAGCTGCATCGGGGTCGACGCATCCGATGGCTTCGGATAGAAGGCGGCCCTTCCCAGGTCGTCTTGACCATCCGCGGGCCGGTCGATTTGCCGGCGTGCAATCGCTGGCCCAACCTAGACGAGAGGATTTGAGATGCGAACTGCCATCCGGCTGGCCGCATTCAAGGTTGCCGGGGGGCTTGCCGTCGTTGTCATGCATGGCCTTCTGGTGCGCCAGATCGGTGAGCAGGACTACGGCTATTTTGCTCTGTTTCAGACGTGTTTTCTGGTCCTGGCCACGCTGACAAACGGCGGCTGGATGCACGGGATCGTTTTGATGATCTCGCGGTATGGCCTGCGCAAGCGTTGGGAAAGATTTCGCGGAGCGCTGATCCAGGCGAACCTGGTGGCGATCCTTCTGTCGGTCGCGGTGGCGATTCCGATCTACCTGATGACGCCATTGATATTCAGCGATCCGGCTCAGATTGCCGCATTCAGGCTAGGTCTGGCCGTAGTGCCGTTTCAGGCCGTGATCATGGTGTCGAAAGGGGTGTTTCGCGGACTTCATATGCCGCTGAGTTCAATCCTTCCAGATGAGGTCGCCCTGCCGATCGTAACGATCGCTATTTTCGCGGTGTTCACTGTAGGCGGCTTTTGGGAGGCATGCCTTGCCTATGCAATTGCAACGGCGGTGATCTGTGTCCTCTCGGTGATCTGGGCGTGGATCTCTGTTCCGGATGAAGTCCGGGCCGCCCGGCCAAGCTATGTCACCCGCGCCTGGAATGCCTACACGATGCCTCTGATCGCGGGGGAGGCTGGCAATGTGATCATTTCCCGTGGCGACATCATCATGTTGTCGGCATTGTCGACGCCGGAACAGACGGCGCACTACGCCATGGGGGTGAGGCTGGGCGCGACGCTGATGCTCGGCCAGTCATTGATCCTGCCGCTCTATGGCGGACGATTCTCGGCGGCCCGGATCGAGCGCGATCACGCAAAGAGCCGCCAGCTGTTGGTGGAGGCCAGTTTGATGGCGAGCGGCCTGGCGCTGGTGCCGGCGCTTGTGCTGATCATCTACCCGCAAATCGCAACGCTGGTGTTTGGCGACGCGGCCAACAACGCGCTCTGGCCGATCCGCATCATCGCCATGGCTTATTTCTTTCACACGGCGACAGGCCCGCTGGCTCTTTTCGCGCAGATGCAGGGCAAGCATCGTGTCTATTCGATCATTGCCATCGCGGCGGCGTTCGTGAACATCGCGCTCAATTTCGTCCTCGTTCCAAAATATGGAGCGGTCGGGGCGGCCTGCACGACACTTGCAGTTTTTGCGGTATGGAAGGGGTTGCTGATCTATCAGTTGTTCACTGCCTGGCGCAACGAACTCATAGGGCCGCCTGGCGAACGCAAACAGGTGGATGACGCCGACGTCAAGTAAGCCGCCGCAGCTGACAGGGTCAGGCAACGGGAATGCTTGAGGTCGTATTCCCGGGCAGACCGTTCGATCCAAACAGCCGTCTCTGTGTTGCCGCACATTTCCGCGACAGGCCGACAGAGCGCTTAAGTGGTCGCCGAATTGATCTACGGCCTGACCCGATCGCCACGCCCTTCGCCGCCGATAATCGTGCGAACGATGATCGCAAGATCTGACGCAAGTGTCTGTCGTTGCACGTATTCGGCGTCTTTTTCTGCCAGCCGCGCGGGTTCGGACATGTCGATGCCCTCGATCTGGGCCAGCCCGGTTATGCCTGGCCGCACGTCGAAAACCCCGCGCGAGCGTCGTTCCTCTCGCAACTCGGTTTGATTGAGCAGGCAAGGCCGAGGCCCGACAAGGCTCATCTCGCCTTTCACGACGTTCCACAATTGCGGAAGCTCGTCCACCTTATATCGACGCAGAAATTTTCCGATCGGCGTGACGCTTGCGCTCCCGGCCATATGCGTCGGCAGATCTGGCGTATCCTGGCGCATGGTTCGGAGCTTGTAGCATCGGAACACTCTCTCGTTTTTCCCGACCCGATCCTGGGCGAATATCCCGGAGGCGCCAGACTGCTTCCTGATCAGAACTGAGAAGACGACGATCACCGGCAGTGCAACGACCAGCCCGGCAGCGGCGGCTATCATATCAAGCAGGCGTTTCATATCACGTCATCTTCCGGGGTGTGCGCCAGCGACAGAAGTGGATTCAGGCGGTAGCTCGTTGGCTGCCAACTCGGCAAGCAGCTTTTCGATCCCGTCGAAAATCCTGGCTTCGGAGAACTCGTTCACGGCGTATGAACGAGCGGCCAGTCCAAACTGCTCAAGTTCGTCCTCTCGGAGTGACGCCATCTTGACCAGATTGGCGGCAAGAGCGGCATTGTCAGACGGATCGGAAACCAGGCCGCATTGAGCCTCGGCGATAATGCTGGCGCTCTCGCCACTGACATGGCCCAGGATCGGTTTTCCGCAGCCAAGATAGGTTTGCAGGCGAAACGGGATGACGCCGACAAATGCCGCGTCAGACGCTAGTGTCAGGATCGTTGCATCAGCCGATCCGAGATAGCGCGGCACATCCTCAGGTGGCACGGACCCAACAAAACGGAAGTGCGATTGCAGCCCGAGCGTGGCAATGCGCGCTTCGAGCGCTTTCCGGTGCCTTCCGTCGCCCACCATGAGTATCTTGATGCGCGGATCTGACGCAATCTTCACCGCGTCGATGATCGCGTCGATGTTCTGTGCTTCGCCCATGTTCCCGGCGAATCCGATCACGAAGTCACTTTCGCCCAGTCCGAGTTCGCCACGAAGGGCCGGATTTTTCGCCTGAGGCCTGTGAAAGTCCTCGATGCTGTTGGGAAAATAGAAATACCGTAGCCCGGGAGCAATCGCTTCGATCTCGGGGATAAACGCGCGCGATGGCACGACCATAACGTCGACCCGTTCATAGATCTGTTTGCACGCCGCCGTGAGCAGGCGGATGACAGACCGGTTTTTCAGCTTCAGGATTGCGATCGGTGTTTGCGGCCACAAATCTTGAAGCAGGAATGCGTGACGCACCCCCATCCGTTTTGCCGCGACGATTGCCGGGACGGCGATAGTGGCCGGCGATGGCGCGCTGGAAAATACGACGTCGAATGCACGTCTGCGCAAAAACAGGCAGCGAAGCGACGCACTGAGAACAAAGCTGGCGTAATTGGCCAGGAGAAATAGTGAACGCTGGCCTCTCGGCAAAATCGGCACACGGCGGACAGTGGCCCCATTGTAAGTGTCCTTGCGTCGCTTGAACAAACCGTACCCGTCGAAGAATTTTCCAGCAGGGTAGTTGGGGATCCCTGTAATAACTTCAACTTCGTGTCCGCGCTCGACCAGCTTGGACACGATCTTGTTGTTGCTGAAGTTTTCAGGATAGAAATATTGACTGACGAAGAGGATGCGCATCGGTTCAGGTTGGCCCAGATTTTGACGCAAGCCACGAATGTGAAGGCTTCCAGCGGAAGTCGCGTTCTATGTCGATGTTGGATACTTCGAGGTGATCAACAATGGCGGAGAGGGCGTCTGGACCTGCGAGTCGTGATATCGCGGCGTCGAATATTGAGTCGGGCAACCGCAGGATACGCGCCGGACGCCCGAGCCTCGAGGCGATCGCCCGAATCTGGTCCTCCAAAGTGTAGGCCTTTCCATCGCAGACCTCGTAGATGTGATCGCCTGACGACTTTTCGTTTGCTGCAGCCACGGTGGCAATGACATCGATGAGATTGTCGCGTGAGATCATCGCACGTTTTCCCGATGAAGCCCTGATGGGCACAGGGATACCCTTTCGGGACAGCTTCACGAGCGTGCCGAAATTGCCCTTCGCATCAAGGTCGTAGACGAGGGGAGGGCGCAGGATCACAAGGTCGCAACCCGATCCCTCCAGCCGTGCGGTAATGGCCAGTTCAGCCTCCCGCTTGTATCGCGCGTAGGGTGTCGGGCGCCCTCCGGCGTCGTCGTTGGCGCTCCGGGCCTTGATGGAACTGAGATAGATGAACTTGCCGACATTTGAGGCGGCGGCGGCTTCGGCAAGCCGCTCGGACAGGTTCAGAATATCCTCGCGATATGCGCTGTCGTCCGACATCTCAGCACCGGAGCGGTGGTTACGCGAGGCAAGGTGGATGATGGCGTCGGCAGCGTTCATCGCCTGCCGCAAGCCGCTGTCACTCCAATCAGTTGCAATTTCCGCGCCTTGGGGAATCGATGCGTTGTTTCGAACCAGGGCGCGAACATGAAAGCCTCTGGCGAGCAGGACATCGAGCAGGTTCTTACCGACAAAGCCAGTCGCGCCAGTGACGACGAGGCGCTTGGCATTCATGTCGTTCTCCATTCAGGGTTGACCCCAGGGACATGCAACCGTCCCGAAACGGACGCTGGTACTTAGCAAAATGCGGCGCTTTGTCCACCCATGCGCTGGGCGGGTTACGATGGACTCCGCAGCACAGGAGCCAGCGAATGTCCGAACTCACCCCCAATCTTCACCTGCCATATCTTCTTCCGTCACAAGCGCAAAAACACGTGACGCACAATGATTCGCTGCGGATGCTCGATGCCCTTGTTCAACTGACCGTCCGTGATCACAACAGGACCGCGCCGCCAGCCGACCCGGTAAAGGGAGATCGCCACCTCGTTGCAGAAAGCGCCACTGGCGCCTGGTCCGGCAGGGACGGCCAGATTGCCGCGTTCGAAGACGGTGGCTGGAGCTATTATGCGCCCAGCCCTGGGTGGCGCGCCTGGAGCGCCGCGACTGAGACGCACATGGTCTGGACGGCCGCCGGATGGATTGACTTGCTCGAAACCCGCAAGGAATTCCAGGACGTTGAGCTTGTCGGCATAAACGCGAGCGCCGATGCAAGCAATAGGCTGACTGTGAGTGCGCCCGCCACATTGTTCAACCACGCGGGCGGCAGCCATCGCGTTGCGATCAACAAGGCAAGTTCGGGCGATACGGGGAGCGTTGTGCTGCAGACCGGTTTCTCCGCCCGCGCCGAAATCGGTCTGACCGGAAGCGACGATCTCCAGATCAAAGTCAGCACCGATGGCAGCACCTGGACCGAAGCGCTGCGCGTCGCTCCGGGCGGAGGGCTGTCGTTCCCGACGAGTTCTGTCGCCGAGGGCCCCATGTTCAATCTGCTGCAGGACGGCGGCCGTTTTGCAGGGTCTCCGGAGCCGGTCGGATTGGCGGCGTCGGCCTACGTTGCGCCAAACTGGATGACGGCCTACAACGGCGCGGTCTTTGTTTCCGGTGGCAAATTCACCAACAATAATTCGACCAACGGAGGCGTGGCGGCGGCATTGCCCGCCACCGTCTCGGACCTCATCAACCGGATCAAGGCAAGCGGAACGCCGCGGCGTTTCGGTCCCGAGTTCCACCTGCTCCAAGTGACGGCCGGATCCGGAATCGTGTCGCCTTTGGTTTCAGCCGGCGTGACGCGTTATTCTCCGTTTGCGATGCGATCGGCCGCGCTGTTGCCGATTGCAAGCTTCGGCTGCCACCTGAGAGTCGTCAGCGGCAGCATTGCCCTGGCTCATGTTCCAGGTAGTGCGGAACTGTTTGTCGACGGAGCCCCGGCAACTGAAGATGTCATTTTGACGGATGCCGACGGCTGGAGAAATGCAGTCTTTGCCCTCTTTGCAGAACCATCTCAATACGCGGACTACAACACGCCGCTCAAACTTTACGCGACCCCCGGTTCCGAATTTCTGCTCGGCTTGCCGTTCCTTTCGCCCGTGCGAATGCGGCTGCGCCCCGGTCAACTGATCGGCCGTGTTCCTTCAATCTTCCCATGGAGATGACCCGCTGCCGCGAGTAGCGCGGGATAGGTTCGCCAGACCGTTCGACGCCAAGGGTATCGAAGTTTCTTCTGGAAACCCGATCTGATCAAAGCTGTGGCGTAAGAGCTCCACCGGCCGGTCGGTGGCCTGATCGACAGATCGGTCGGAGTGAAGCAGCAGGAATACCGGCGCTACTTCACCTCCGTGAACGAAAGAGACGTGATTTCCGTCACCGCGCCGGGGCTGCCAGCATTGAGGATGGCCACTGGCCTGACGGACGCGGTGCCCTCCCGGAATTGATGATGGTTGCTGTTGCCGGTGCCGGAAATCTCGCCGACCAGATCAATCCAACCGTCGGCGACGGTGAGGACACGGGCAGGGGCCGCAGCATAGCGATGAGCTCCGGGCGGGTCGGTCTGGAGATTTCCCTCCCTGTCGAAAGTCGCCACGCCAATATGGGTCATGGCGCCCGCGCTTGTGGGATCGTCCTGCGTTACGCGCACACGCGCCGCCACGACATATCGCTTGGAAGGGTCGACCGGAATTGCCTTGATGCCGAATATGGACAAGGGCCCGCGAACCTCAATCAAGCCATCGTTCCCGATGGTGCGCGCGTCAAAGGCTTTGCCGGTGTCCGGGGCTTGGACCAGAGTGTTGACATTGAACGTGTATCCGTCGAGGCCGCGAGAGAAGTCCGAGTTGGTGTCGGGCATTTTCAAGAGGAAGTACCCGCCCGCGGCTGCAATCGCAGCTACCGCCGCAAGCGCGGGCAACAGCAATGCGGTCTTTTTCGCAGCGGCTGGTGTTGGCGCCGTCGCGCTCGTCGTTGCTTGCTCATGGTCTTTGCCGCTCGATACAGACGTATCGTTTGGCATGGCCGTCTTCTCACGCTCGATTCGCGCGATTACGCCCTCCAGTTGATTGCGTTGCGACTCCGGTCGCCCTTCGAACCGGTTGCGCACCTGCAAATAGAGCCGCTGCCGCGATGCCACTGTATCTTCGGGAAGACGAGCAATCAGATCCATCAGCCGCACATAAAGCTGAGTCGATGCTGAAGTGGGATCACTGGTCGCCATAAGATATTGTCCTTATTCGTCCTGCGCATGACAACGCACGCGCATCATATGTCGTTCTTCCGCAACTTCCTGTGCAGCGTGTCGCCATGCCAGGAGTGTATTGCTTGTTTCGCGGTTTGCCGAAAGTCCCGGCACAGCGGCCTCAGAGGTGTTGCCCGGCTGGGTTCCAAAACCCGAAATATCTGCAGAAAGTTCCGTAGAAATCGAGGGTCGGGTCGACAAGTTTAGGGTTTTCCAACGCGACTGCAGAACAGATTTCACTGTGCATGACAATCTTGTAGCCGTCACGCTGATCCGGTGAAAGTCTGAACAAGATTGCTGAATTGCGAGGCATTTCACTTGCGATCCTGTCAAACAGGTCGGGGAACGCCTCCCTGATGTTGACATAACGCTTCGTAGCTTGGGCTCGCCAAGGCGCATTTCCAGCCGACAATGCCTCAAGCAGTTCAGCTTCGGCGACGCGGAGTTGCGAGATCGCCTTTCTGACTGTCGGGCGAACCTCCACCATAGAATCATTGACTATTTTTAGCTGCTGGAAGCCGCTGGACTGGGTATGGACATAGAGGAAGCCTATCTGCTGCAGGAACCATGCGATCAGGACGAACATGGTCAGCCCAATGAAAAAGCCGCCCAGCGCATTTTGAGTTCTTGGGTCAAGCCATTTGCGATAAAGACGAGACATGTCCTGGCCTTGGCGATCTGCGGATATCTCCGGCTTAGGCGATTGCGGCCGATGAGGCGGTTCCGGAATGCCATCCACTGCGCGTCCTAGTTTATTGGGCATTTGGTCAACTCGCACAGTCTCCGCAACCGGCGCGAACGGTGGCCGCAGCGGCGTGCAGTTTTTTGGGCCTAGCACAGCTTCTTATGTCCGGTCTATTGCGGCCCCGTCACGTCTGGGTCGCCTGATGATCGGGATCGATGCAATTTGCAGCGCCGCAGCCTGGTTTTCGGCGGGTATTCCAGTCGAAGGAGACGCCGCGCTGCGCAAATTGATGCTGATCCGGATGATCTTCGACTACTTGCGCAAAAAATGCAGTCTGCCTTGAAGAGCGGGCGAAATTTCATTCTCCAAAAGACTGACGCCTAGATGCTTTTGATCGTTGTCGATCAATGTCCGAAGGTCTAGAACGCGCCGCAATTGGTCTCCAAAGACGCGACAACTTTCACAGTGGACTTACCATGACTGCGCGCATGTCGCACCTGCAACGGCTCGAAGCCGAGTCGATACACATTTTCCGCGAGGTTGCTGCGACCTTCTCCAAGCCGGTGATGCTCTATTCAATAGGCAAGGATTCGTCGGTGATGCTGCGGCTGGCGATGAAGGCCTTCTATCCGGCCAAGCCGCCGTTCCCGTTCCTGCATGTCGACACCCGCTGGAAGTTCAACGAGATGATCTCGTTTCGCGACCGGATGGCCAGGGATCTCGGTTTCGACCTGCTTGTGCACATCAACCCCGACGCGATCGAACAGGACATCGGCCCGTTCGTGCACGGGTCGAACGTGCACACCCACATCACCAAGACGGTCGGCCTGCGCCAGGCGCTGGACAAATACGGTTTTGACGCCGCCTTCGGCGGGGCGCGCCGCGACGAGGAGAAGAGCCGCGCCAAGGAGCGCATCTTCTCGTTCCGCAACGCCCAGCACGGCTGGGACCCGAAGAACCAGCGGCCGGAAATGTGGAAAATCTACAATACCCGCGTCGCGCCCGGAGAATCGATCCGCGTGTTCCCGCTGTCGAACTGGACCGAGCTCGATATCTGGCAGTACATCCTGCAGGAGAACATTCCGATCGTGCCGCTCTACTTCGCCAAAAAGCGGCCGGTGGTCGAGCGTGACGGCATGCTGATCCTGAAGGATGACGACCGCATGGAACTGCGGCCAGGCGAAAAGGTCGAGGAGCGCATGGTGCGCTTCCGCACACTCGGCTGCTACCCACTGACCGGCGCCATCGAGTCCGAAGCCGCATCGCTCGAGGCGATTGTCCAGGAAATGCTGATCGCGCGCACCTCCGAACGGCAGGGCAGGGCGATCGACAAGGACGAAGCCGGCTCGATGGAAAAGAAGAAGCGGGAAGGATACTTCTGATGAAGCACACCGATCCCAATGCCGAAACCGTTACGGCCGTCCGCAGCTTCCTGAAAGCCCAGGAAGACAAGACCATGCTGCGCTTCCTCACCTGTGGCTCGGTCGACGACGGCAAGTCGACGCTGATCGGCAGGCTGCTCTACGACACCAAGCTGATCTTCGAGGACCAACTCGCCGCGCTCGAAAAGGACTCGAAAAAGCACGGCACCACCGGCGACGAGATCGATTTCGCGCTGCTGGTCGACGGGCTCGAGGCCGAGCGCGAGCAGGGCATCANNACCCGCAACATGGCGACCGGCGCGTCGACGGCGGACCTCGCCATCGTGCTGGTCGACGCGCGCCAAGGCGTGCTGCGGCAGACGCGCCGGCATTCCTTCATCGCCTCGCTGCTGGGCATCAGGAACGTTGTGCTGGCGGTCAACAAGATCGACCTGGTCGGGTTCTCGCAGGAGCGGTTCGACCAGATCGTTGAGGACTACCGTTCGTTCGCCAAGGATCTCGGTTTTGAAACTCTGATCCCGATCCCGCTGTCGGCGCGCTACGGCGACAATGTCACCACCCGGTCCGGGCGGATGGACTGGTATGACGGCAAGACCCTGCTCGATCACCTCGAGACCGTGCCGCTGCCCTCGGAATCCGTCGACAGCCCGTTCCGCTTCCCGGTGCAATATGTCAACCGGCCGAACCTCGACTTCCGCGGCTTTGCCGGCACGATCGCGGCCGGGTCGGTCACGACCGGCGATGCGGTAGTCGTGGCCAAGTCCGGCAAGGTGAGCCGCGTCAAGCGCATCGTCACCCAGGACGGCGACCTCGAGCGCGCCCGCGAGGGCCAGGCGGTGACGATCCTGCTCGACGACGAGGTCGAGGTGTCGCGCGGCAACATGCTGGTGTCGCCAGAGGCGCGGCCGCATGTCGCCGACCAGTTCACCGCCAACATTGTCTGGTTCGGCGAGCACGCGATGATGCCGGGGCGCCCCTACCTGCTGCGCACCGAAACCGACCAGTCGAACGCGACGGTGACCGAGCTCAAGCACCGGGTAGACGTTAACACGTTCAGCCATGAAGCGGCGAAGTCGCTCGACCTGAACGAGGTCGGCGTCGTCAATGTTTCGACGCACGATCCGATCGCCTTCGACAATTATGCCGACAACCGCGTTACCGGCGCATTCATCCTGATCGACCGGATCACCAACGCCACCGTCGGCGCCGGCATGATCCTGCATCCACTGCGCCGCGCCACCAATGTCCACTGGCAGGCGCTCGACGTCGATCGGAAGGCGAGGGCCGAGCTGAAGCGGCAAAAGCCGGCGGTGCTGTGGTTCACCGGCCTGTCGGGGTCTGGCAAGTCGACCATCGCCAACCTGCTGGAAAAGCGGCTGCATTCGGAAGGCCGCCACACCTACATCCTCGACGGCGACAATGTCCGCCACGGCTTGAACCGCGACCTTGGCTTCACCGAGGAGGATCGCGTCGAAAACATCCGCCGCGTCGCCGAAGTGGCGCGGCTGATGGCCGACGCCGGCCTGCTTGTGCTGGTCTCGTTCATCTCGCCGTTCCGCGCCGAGCGCCGCATGGCGCGCGAGCTGATGGGCGAGGGCGAGTTCGTCGAGGTGTTTGTCGACACGCCGTTCGAGGAATGCGCCAGGCGCGACCCCAAGGGCCTGTATACGCGGGCGCTGAAGGGCGAGATCAAGAATTTTACCGGCGTCGATTCTCCTTATGAAACGCCCGAACACGCCGACGTGCACCTTGAGACCAGCGGCAAGTCGGCGGAGGAAATGACCGAATATCTCGAGGCCTGGCTGGCGGAACGCGGCTATGTCTGAGGCGCGAAACGCCGACGCCGCCATGCTCGCGCTGTTCGAGGATCTGGCGCTCGCCGCCGGGGCCGAGATCATGGCCGTCTATGCGATGGGGGCAACGGTCGACCGCAAGGCCGACGATTCGCCGGTGACCGAAGCCGACCGGCGGGCGGAAGAGGTCATCCTGGCCGGACTGCGCGTTGCCTATCCCGACATTGTCTGCGTCGCGGAAGAAGAAGTGTCGTCGGGCCGCGTGCCGCCGGCGCTCGGCGAGACGTTCTTTCTGGTGGACCCGCTCGACGGCACCAAGGAGTTCATCTCACGCCGGCCGGATTTCACCGTCAACATCGCGCTGGTGCGCAACGGCGTTCCGGCCGTCGGCGTCGTCTACGCGCCGGCGCAGGGCGTGCTCTATGCGGGACGCCCCGGCGCGGCCAGCGAGGCGGTGGTGAGCGCCGGCCGCATCGACGGCGACAGGCGGCCGATGGCCGTCGCCGCCCATTCCGATCGCATCCGCATCGTCGCCAGCCGCTCGCATCGCACGCCCGAGACCGACGAATTCATCGGCCGCTATCAGGACGCCGAGATCGTCTCGGTCGGGTCGTCGCTAAAATTCTGCCTGCTGGCCTCGGGCCGGGCCGATCTTTATCCGCGCTTTGGCCGCACCATGGAATGGGACACCGCCGCCGGCGACGCGGTGCTGCGCGCCGCGGGCGGCTCGACAACGCGCATCGACGGAACCGCCTTTGTCTATGGCAAGCGCAGCCAGGCCGACGATTCGGATTTCGCCAATCCCTGGTTCATCGCCCGGGGTAGGTCTTGAAGACGCGGCAATTGATCTATCAGGTTCAAGGTCGGTGGCATATCAGATCGGCAATCTGCTCTTTGGGCGCGCGGCAACTGAGCGGTCTGATCCGGATGATGATGGTCACTTCCCGGCTTGGGAGTATCCAGACAAACGCGGCTCACAGTTGACGTCTGACATCATGCGCCTTTTTGTCGCCACTTTCCGCCTCTCTCAAGAATTGGACAGGTGATGTGATGCGTATGCATCGCGGGGGTAAGATATTTCCCGCAGTGTCACATAAGATTTGCTGTGAGAACGCGATTTTTTGAAAATAGCCAATTTCGCTCATCGGCATCTGGTGGATAGAAACATCCATTCAGTGTCGAGAAGCTGGATTGTTTCGGGGTGGTAGAGAGTCAAATGCACATTGACAGAGGCGGGCAGTCTTGGCCACCGGGCGGTGAAGATCAGCTGATTGATCGGCTGGCCGACGACTACATAACCAACGACAATCTTGATCTCGGCTCTTTGCTGGCGGACAACCAAGTGGGACGCGTCGCACTCGTTTCGTCCTTTGGAGCGGATTCAATCGTGTTGCTCCACAAGGTGCTTCAGCTGTCGCCGAACATTGATGTCTTGTTCCTCGATACCGGCAAGCATTTTCCCGAAACGTTGCGCTACGTCGACCAAGTCTGTGAATTCCTCGACATCCGAAATTTTCGGGCGATCCAGCCCGATGCGGCGATGGTGCTTGCCGAGGATCCGAAGGGGAATTTGTGGTCGCGCGATCCCAACATGTGCTGCACCATACGCAAGACATTTGCACTGCAGGACGCGTTGGTGGAATTCGACGGATGGTTGACCGGTCGGAAGCGATATCAAGGTGGCATCCGCGCGGGCATTCCTTACCTTGAGCGCGATGGAAAGCATCTCAAGATAAACCCGCTGATCCGTGAAACCCCGGAAAGCCTTAGGAACTACATCAGCACAAATGGCCTGCCTCAGCACCCGCTTGTCGCTCGCGGCTACAGGTCGATCGGCTGCGGCCCCTGCACGAAGCCCGTGAAACCCGGCGAGGACGAACGAAGCGGCCGCTGGCAGGGCGTCGACAAGGTCGAGTGTGGGATCCACTTGGGTCCAAGCGGGCATTTTGTTCGTGGTTGAAGGCGCTCTCGTGCGTCCGTCGTGGAAAGCCGGCAATGACAGCCGATCTCCTCCCTTGAGTGGGGGGTGAGGAGCGGTTTGCGCAGCAAACGAAAAACCCCAAAATGGGCTTTTCGAGTGACGAACGCCGGCCGGACAGAGGGGGGTCGGTGCAGGACTGGCTCGACGGCGTTGGCGGGTGCGGGCGCGATGATCCCGACCGTCACGGCGCTGGATTCCGGGTCCGCTCCGCGGCCCTGGAATGACGTAGGGCGGGTGCGGCGGCCTATCCAATACCCCACACCCGTCGCCACTTTTTCCCGATCTCACTGAAGTTCGATCCGGGGCGACGCGTTCTCGCAAAAAGGTTGAAGGCAGGCGGTCGGCGACCGCTTGCGGCTGATCGAGCAAGCGCGAATTGCCGCCCGGCGTCCTACAATTCCCGCGCCCAAGGCGGGTTGGCGCCGGCGCGCGACACGGTGACCGCGGCGGCGCGCACGCCAAGCTCGAGCGCCGCGCGGATCGCCGGTGCGCCGATCGCGCCGATGCCAGCCTTGGACAAAAGCCCCTGTTGGCTCAGCGACGCCAGCACGCCAGCGTTGAACGTGTCGCCGGCGCCGACGGTGTCGACGATGCTTACGCGCGGGGCGGCGACCTCGATTGTGTGATCGCGCGTCACGGCAAGCGCCCCCTTGCGGCCACGCGTGACCAGAACAAGCCTGGCACCGTGGTCGAGCCATGACCGGGCGCGGGCTTCGAGCGAACCGGCGGCGTCGAACCAGGACAAATCCTCGTCGGAGAATTTGACGATGTCGCTCATCGCCGCCATGCGCCGGATGCGCGCGCGGTGGCTGTCGGCGTCGGGGATGAAACCCGGCCGGATGTTCGGGTCGAGCATGATCACCCGGCTTGTGTGTTCGCGGGCGAGCAGCGCCTCGTAGGCCCCGCCGCAGGGTTCCGGGATCAGGCTGATGGCGCCGAACAGCATCGCCGTGATCTCCGGGCCAAGCGGCGGCATGTCGGCCGCGACCAGCATCCGCCCGGCCGTGCCCTCGTCGTAGAACAGATAGCTCGCCTGGCCGTCGGTCAGGCGCACGAAAGCGAGCGTGGTCGGGCGGTTGGAGACCCGCGCATAGGAGGTCAGCACGCCGCTCGCCGTCAGCGCCTGGCGCAGCATGTCGCCGAAAAAGTCGCTCGACAGGCCGGTGAGAAACTCGACCGGCGCGCCGAGCCGGCCAAGCGCGATCGCGGTGTTGAACACCGCGCCGCCGGGAAAGGGCGAGAATGCGGCCTCGCCGAGCGTCGACTGACGCGGCAGCATGTCGATCAGCGCCTCGCCGCAGCAGACGATCATGACGGCGACCCGATCCGCGCGGCGGCCGGCTGGCGCAACAGGAAACGTTCCGACAGCGGCAGGCTGGCGCCGCCGAGCGAGCGCGCGTGGATGCCAACCGTGCCCTCGCGCACGACAGGCAGCGTCAGCCCCTCGACATCGTAGCGTTCGAGCCGCGCCCTTGTTCCGCTGACCAGCGCCGCGCGCACCGGCGTCGGCAGCCAGCCGTCGATGACGGCGGCCTCGAAGTCGATGACGGCCGAGGAGGAGACCAGCGCGTGGGCGATCGCCGCCGCGGCGTCGTCGATCCATCGCTCGAGGAAGGGCGACAGGTCGCCCCAGTCGTCGGGCGACGTCCACAACATGCCGGCGTCGCGGTTGGCCGCCAGCAGCTTGCGCTCCAGCACCGCGATCGACGCCACGTCGATCAATTGCACGATGCGGCCGTTGGGGCCCGGCACCGGCATCGAGCCGAGCGCGCCGGCATTGCCGGAAGGCCCGGCGTAGAGCGAGCCGTCCAGCACGATGCCGCCGCCGATGAAGGCCCCGACATAGAGATAGACGAAGTTGCGGATGCGGGTCTGGCCGAAGGCGAGTTCGGCGCCGCAGGCGGCGGTGGCGTCATTCTCAAGATAGACCGGGTAGGGCAGTTCGGCGGCGATGGCGCCGCGAATGTCGGCGCTGCGCCACTGGTCCATCACCTCGCGCGGCGCGCCGACCGCGTCGGCCCAGTTCCATATCTCGAACGGCATGGCGATGCCAAGGCCGGCGATCCGCTTGCGCTGGGCGGCGGTCAGATCCTGTTCGAGGCGGGCGATGCCGTTGCGCACGAAGGCGAGGGTGCCGTCGGGCGTCGGGTAGGTGTAGGTGACGCTGACCATCGTGCGGACGCGGCCGAGAAAATCGATCAGCACCAGGTCGGCGCTGCGACGGCCGATCTTGAGGCCGAGGAAAAACGCGCCGTCGGGATTGAGCGACATCGGCACCAGCGGCTGGCCAACCTTGCCGCGCAGCGGCGCGTTGCGCAGCAGCAGTTGCTCGGCCTCCAACTCGCGCATGATCACCGAGACGGTCTGCGCCGACAGCCCGGTCATGCGCGCGATGTCGGTCCTGGCCAGCGCCCCGTGCTCGCGCACCAGCGACAGCACCAGCCTCTCATTGAGGTTGCGCATCCCGCTCTGGTTGGCGCCGCGCCACTGCGGGTCGCGCGCCTCCGAACTCGTTGGAAGCGAATCCAATTCCGATCCTCCCGGTCCCCCTGCATGCTTTCCGCGACAATGGGGCCGGGCGCAACTCCTGTCAATAATAAATCACTATGAATTATCTATTGACAAGTCCGGCCGGGTCGTGTTTTTTCGATCCTGCCCGGGAAGGTCGGGCGAACCAAGTTTCCGATCGGCGCATCGAGCCGCCGACGCCACACCGGAGGAGCAGATATGTCCGCAAAGTTTCTTCTCAAGACGTCCGCCGCGGCGATTGTCGCCGGCATCGCCGCCTATGCCGCGCCCGCTTCGGCCGATGGCGTCGGCGCCTGCCTGATCACCAAGACCGACACCAACCCCTTCTTCGTCAAGATGAAGGAGGGCGCCACCGCCAAGGCCGGCGAGCTGGGCGTCAATCTCAAGACCTATGCCGGCAAGATCGACGGCGATTCCGAAAGCCAGGTCGCCGCCATCGAGACCTGCATCGCCGATGGCGCCAAGGGCATCCTGATCACCCCGTCCGATTCCGCCGGCATCGTCCCGTCGGTGAAGAAGGCGCGTGACGCCGGCCTGCTGGTGATCGCGCTCGACACCCCGCTCGATCCGGCCGACGCCGCCGACGCGACCTTCGCCACCGACAATTTCCTTGCCGGCGAGCTGATCGGCAAATGGGCCGCCGCGACGCTGGGCGACAAGGCCAAGGACGCCAGGATCGCCTTCCTCGACCTGGCGCCGTCGCAGCCGACCGTCGACGTGCTGCGCGACCAGGGTTTCATGAAGGGATTTGGCATCGACCTGAAGGACGCCAACAAGATCGGCGACGAGGACGACGCCCGCATCGTCGGTCATGACATCACCAACGGCAATGAGGAAGGCGGCCGCAAGGCGATGGAAAACCTTCTGCAGAAGGATCCCGGCGTCAATGTCGTCTACACCATCAACGAACCGGCGGCGGCCGGCGCCTATGAGGCGCTAAAGTCGGTCGGCATGGAAAAGAACGCGCTGATCGTCTCGGTCGACGGCGGCTGCCCGGGCGTCAAGAACGTCGAGGCCGGCGTCATCGGCGCCACGTCGCAGCAATATCCGCTACTGATGGCGGCGCTGGGCGTGGAGGCGATCGCCGCCTTCGCCAAGGACGGAACCAAGCCCAAGCCGACCGAAGGCAAGAGCTTCTTCGACACCGGCGTCTCGCTGGTCACCGCCAAGCCTGCCGCCGGCGTCGACTCGATCGACGTCAAGGCCGGCACCGACAAGTGCTGGGGCTGAGGCGGCGCTTCGCCGAACGTCCAAGGCCGTAGCCGAAGGGCAGAAGCGCCCGGAGCCCGGCCGACGCAGCAAGACCTCGCCGCCCGAGCATCACGCGGCGGGACCTCCGGACAACGAGGCCGCCGCCGACGCGCGGCGCCCTCGCCGGATCGGCGATGGACCTGTTCCCGGCCGTTTCGATGTAACATGATGTTGTCGTATGTCCGAACGCGCCGGCGCATCCGCCGCGCGCCCGGCGTCGATTTGGCCGCGCCTGACCGGGCGGCAGGGAGGTAGCATGAGCCAGCCGCAGGAATTCGAGAAGGTTCTGTCCGGGTCGTCGACGGCGGTCGCCGCCTTCGAGGGCCACGACAAGACCGCATTGCAGCGTTTTCAGCACTTTCTGCACGGTAGTCCGGCGGCGATCCCGCTGATCGTGCTGATCCTGTCGCTGCTGGCGTTCGGGCTGCTGGTCGGACCGCGCTTCTTCTCCGCCTTCACCATGACGCTGATCCTGCAGCAGGTGGCGATCGTCGGCATTGTCGGCGCGGCGCAGACGCTGGTGGTGCTGACCGCCGGCATCGATCTGTCGGTCGGCGCGATCATGGTTCTGTCGTCGGTGGTGATGGGCCAGTTCACCTTCCGCTATGGCTTGCCCGCGCCGCTGGCGATCGTCTGCGGTTTCGGCGTCGGCGCCTTATGCGGCTGGGTCAACGGCCTGCTGGTCGCCTATTGGCGGCTGCCGCCCTTCATCGTCACGCTCGGCACCTGGCAGATCATTCTCGCCGCCAATTTCCTCTATTCTGCCAATGAGACGATCAGAAGCCAGGACATCGAGGCCAACGCGCCGATCCTCCAGGTCTTCGGCAACAGCATCCAGGTCGGCGGCGCGGTGTTCACCTATGGCGTCATCGGCATGGTGCTGCTGGTGGCGGTGCTGTGGTATGTGCTCAACCACACGGCCTGGGGCCGTCATCTCTACGCCATCGGCGACGATCCCGACGCCGCCGAACTGGCGGGCGTCCGCGTCAGGCGGATGCTGACGACGGTCTACGTGCTGTCGGGCCTGATCTGCGCCTTCGCCGGCTGGGTGCTGATCGGGCGTCTGGGATCGGTGTCGCCGACGGCGGGACAGTTCGCCAATATCGAATCCATTACCGCGGTGGTGATCGGCGGCATCTCGCTGTTCGGCGGCCGCGGCTCGATCCTGGGCATGCTGTTCGGCGCGCTGATCGTCGGCGTCTTTTCGCTCGGCCTGCGCCTGTGGGGCACCGACCCGCAATGGACCTATCTTCTCATCGGCGTGCTGATCATCGCCGCCGTCGCTATCGACCAGTGGATCAGAAAGGTTGCAGGCTGATGTCGACCAATGCTCAACCCCTCTTGTCGGCGCGCGGCCTCGTCAAGCGCTACGGCCGCGTCACCGCCCTCGACCAGGCCGATTTCGATCTCTATCCCGGCGAGGTGCTCGCTGTGATCGGCGACAACGGCGCCGGCAAATCCTCGCTGATCAAGGCGATTTCCGGCGCGCTCAGGCCCGACAGCGGTGAAATCCGCCTCGAAGGGCAGGTCGTTTCGTTCGCCTCGCCGATGGAGGCGCGCGACGCCGGCATCGAGACCGTCTACCAGAACCTGGCGCTGTCGCCGGCGCTGTCGATCGCCGACAACATGTTTCTCGGCCGCGAACTGCGCCGGCCGGGCGTCATGGGCAAATGGCTGCGCATGCTCGACCGGCCAGCGATGGAAAAGCGCGCCCGCGAAAAGCTGACGGAACTCGGCCTGATGACCATCCAGAATATCGGCCAGGCGGTCGAAACCCTGTCGGGCGGCCAGCGCCAGGGCGTGGCGGTGGCGCGCGCCGCCGCATTCGGCTCCAAGGTGGTGATCATGGACGAACCGACGGCGGCGCTGGGCGTCAAGGAATCGCGCCGCGTGCTGGAACTGATCCAGGACGTCAGGCGGCGCGGCCTGCCGATCGTGCTGATCTCGCACAACATGCCGCACGTCTTCGAGGTCGCCGACCGAATCCATATCCATCGTCTTGGAAAGCGGTTATGCGTTGTCGATCCCAAGACGGTGTCGATGTCGGATGCGGTGGCGCTGATGACCGGCGCCAAGAAGCCGCCGGAGGATTCGCTGGCGGCCTGAGCGCTCCGCGCCGACGCGCCGAGACTGCGACAACGCGCTCTGTTCAAACCGATTGAAACCAGCGACGGGAAGGAGTTTCGTGGATGTGAGATTCGTCCGCCGCCATGCTTGGCATAGGCGGTTGCGCGAGACTACACTCTGAAATCACGAAGAAAATCCGCATGGCTCCCAAGCAAGACCAGAAGACGAACCTTGGCCGCCGCCGCGCCGACGACAACCGGCTTGCCGAGGAGATCGTCCAGGCGCTGCGCTATCGCGACGGCAAGGACCCGACGGTGGCGACCCGCAACGACTGGCTGACGGCCGCCATCCAGGTGGTGCGCGATCGCATGATCGACAGTTGGATCGCTTCGACCAAGTCGGCCTACGAGGCCAGGTCGAAACGCGTCTACTATCTGTCGATGGAGTTCCTGATCGGCCGGCTGATGCGCGATGCCTTCTCCAATATCGGCATGATGGAGGACATGCAAAAGGCGCTGGCGACGCTCGGCGTCGACCTCGACGCGATCGAGGAGCTGGAGCCGGACGCGGCGCTGGGCAATGGCGGTCTTGGCCGGCTGGCGGCGTGTTTCATGGAATCGATGGCCAGCGTAGACCTGCCGGCGCACGGCTACGGCATCCGCTACATCAACGGCATGTTCCGCCAGGAGATTTCCGACGGCCGGCAGATGGAGTTGCCGGAAACCTGGCTCGACCACGGCAATCCGTGGGAGTTCGAACGCCGCGAACGCTCGATCGAGATCGGTTTCGGCGGCGCGGTGACGTCGGAAACGGACGAGGGCGGCCAGGTGCAGCGTCAGGTGTGGACGCCTAGCGACAGCGTCATCGCTGTCGCCTACGACACGCCGATTGTCGGCTGGCGCGGCAAGAGGGTCAATACGCTCAGACTGTGGTCGGCCCTGCCTGTCGACCCGATCGAGTTGGCGGCGTTCAACGCCGGCGACCATATCGGCGCCTTGCGCGACGCCAACATGGCCGATGCGCTGGTGCGCGTGCTCTATCCGGCGGACTCGCATATCGAGGGCAAGGAACTGCGGCTGCGGCAGGAATATTTCTTCACCGCCGCCTCGCTGCGGGACATTCTCGACCGCCACCTGACGCAGTATCCCGACCTGACGAACCTGCCCGACAAGGCGGCGATCCATCTCAACGACACCCATCCGGCGATCGCCGTGCCGGAACTGATGCGGCTGTTGATGGACGTGCACGGTTTTGGCTTCGACGTCGCCTGGGACATCGCCAGGCGCACCTTCGGCTACACCAATCACACGCTGCTGCCCGAGGCGCTGGAAAGCTGGCCGGTGACGGTGTTCGAGCGCATCCTGCCGCGCCATATGCAGATCGTCTATGCGATCAACGCCAAGATTCTCAGCGAGGCGCGGTCGCGCCCGGACCTGAACGACGGCAATGTTCGGGCGATCTCGCTGATCGGCGAAGACGGCGAGCGCCGCGTGCGCATGGGCAATCTGGCGTTTGCCGGCTCGCACAAGGTCAACGGCGTATCGGAGCTTCACACCGAGTTGATGAAGCAGACGGTGTTTCACGACCTGCACCTGCTCTACCCCGACCGCATCAACAACAAGACCAACGGCATCACGCCGCGACGCTGGCTGATGCAGGCCAATCCCGGCCTGACCGGGCTGATCGGCCAGACCATCGGCGACGCCTTTCTCGACGACATCGACCGTATCGCCGACCTCGACAAATTTGCCGACGACGACGCGTTCCGCGAAAAGTTCGCGGCGGTCAAACGCGCCAACAAGGAGCGGCTGGCGGCGCTGGCCAGGGCGCGTATCGGCATCCGGCTCGACCCGTCGGCACTGTTCGACATCCAGATCAAGCGCATCCACGAATACAAGCGCCAGCTGCTCAACATCATCGAAGCGGTGGCGCTCTACGACCAGATCAGGAGCAATCCACATGGCGACTGGACGCCGCGGGTGAAATTTTTCGGCGGCAAGGCCGCGCCGAGCTATGCGACCGCCAAGCTGATCATCAAGCTGATCAACGATGTGGCGAAGGTGATCAATGGCGACCCGTCGGTGCGCGACCTGCTCAAGGTCGTGTTCATGCCGAACTACAATGTCTCGATGGCCGAGATCATGATGCCGGCGGCCGACCTATCGGAGCAGATATCGACCGCTGGGCTGGAGGCGTCGGGCACCGGCAACATGAAGTTTGCGCTGAACGGGGCGCTGACCATCGGCACGCTCGACGGGGCCAATGTCGAGATGAAGCAGCGCATCGGCGACGAAAATATCGTCATCTTCGGCCTGACCGCCCAGGACGTCGCCGACCGCCGCGCCGGCGGCTACAATCCGCGCGCCGTCATCGAAGCATCGCCCGAACTGTCGCAGGCGCTGTCGGCGATCTCGTCGGGCACCTTTTCGCCCGACGAACCCGACCGCTACCGCGGCCTGGTGGACGGCGTCTACAATTCCGACTGGTTCATGGTCGCCGCCGATTTCGACGCCTATGCAGCCGCGCAGCGGCGCGTCGACCGGATCTGGCGCGCACCGGCCGAATGGAACGCCAAGGCCGTCCACAACACCGCCCGCATGGCCTTTTTCTCGTCCGACCGCACGATCCGCGAATATGCCCGCGACGTGTGGAACGTCCCGACCTCATAGGCGCGCCATGGTCGCCCGGCGAGACATCGATCAGATCGCCAGGGGCGCGTTTGCCGACCCGTTCTCGATCCTTGGCGTCCACCCGGACGGCAAGGGGTTTGTGGCCCGCGCCTTCGTGCCCGGCGCCGACAGTCTGATGGCCGAGACGCTGACGGGAAAGCCGGTCGGCAAACTGCAGAAGATGCATGAGGCCGGCTTTTTCGAGGGTCCGGTCGACCTGGAGGCGCGCCAGCCGCTGCGCTATCGCGCCGGCGCCGGGTCCGGCGAATGGGTGGTCGCCGATCCCTATTCCTTCGGCCCGGTGCTGGGACCGATGGACGACTATTACATGGCGCAGGGTTCGCATCTGCGCCTGTTTGACAAGCTCGGCGCGCACCGGATCGAGCACGAGGGCGCGACCGGCTTTCATTTTGCCGTCTGGGCGCCCAACGCCAGGCGCGTCTCGGTCGTCGGCGACTTCAACGAATGGGACGGCCGCCGCCATGTCATGCGCCGCCGCGCCGACAGCGGCATCTGGGAGATTTTTGTTCCCGAAATCGGGGCAGGGCGGACCTACAAATTCGAGATTATCAGCCCGACCGGCGTGCGCCAGCCGCTGAAGGCAGATCCGTTTGCGTTTCACGCGCAACTTCGCCCCGAAACGGCCTCGGTGACGGTCGCCCCGCTTGCCCATGCATGGGCCGACAAGGCGCATCGCGATTTCTGGAAGAAGGCCGACCCGCGCCGTCAGCCGATCTCGATCTATGAGGTCCATGCCGGCTCGTGGCGGCGCAACGCCGAGGGGAAATTCCTCACCTGGGACGAACTCGGCGACCTGCTGATCCCCTATGTCGTCGACATGGGCTACACCCATATCGAGTTCCTGCCGATCACCGAACACCCTTACGATCCGTCGTGGGGCTACCAGACAACCGGGCTATATGCGCCGACCTCGCGCTTTGGCGACCGTGAGGGTTTTGCCCGTTTCGTCGATGGCGCCCACCAGGCGGGCGTCGGCGTCATCCTCGATTGGGTGCCGGCGCATTTCCCCGTCGACGCGCACGGACTGGTCAGGTTCGATGGCGCCGCGCTCTACGAATATGCGGACACGCGCAAGGGCATGCACCCCGAATGGAACACGGCGGTCTACAATTTCGGCCGGCGCGAGGT
>DDFA01000057.1:18930-24163 GCA_002336975.1 Phyllobacteriaceae bacterium UBA1940 | reverse complement strand
TCAACGAGGCCTCCGCCGCGGTTGCGGGCGGAGGTCGCCGCTACAGTCCCGACGCCGGCCGCGCCGCGGCGCTGGCGCCGGCGCTTCAGCGCTACCGGACGGCGCGCGATCGCGCATTGAGCTGAAATCGAAGGATCGCGCCATTGACTCGCGGAGGCGTATCTGATGTGGTATATACCAATAATCATCCGGACTATACCATTGCGAACGAGATGAGATTGGATCGAATGGAAAGCGCGCCGCTTTATCTGAAGATCGCGTCCGACCTGGAGGCCGAGATTTCGACCGGCGCTCTGAGACCGGGGGAAAAGATCGAGTCCGAGCGGACGCTGTCGGAGCGGACCGGCGTCAGCCGGATGACCGCGCGCCAGGCGCTGCGCCATCTCATTTCCAAGGGCCTGGTCGAGACCCGTCCGGGCCACGGCACATTCGTCGGCAGCCGCAAGGTCGAGCAGCGGCTGGAGACGCTCAGCGGCTTCACCGAAGAGATCAGGCGCCAGGGCCGGCAGACTTCGTCCGTGATCGTCGCCTCGGCGACGCGGCGCGCCGACGAGACGACCGCCAAGGCGCTGTCGCTGCCGGCGTCGGCGCAGGTCCACAGCCTGACCCGTGTCCGTTTCGTCGACGGCGCGCCGGTCGCGCTCGAAACCACCGACATCGTCGCCGGCATGGCGCCGGGGCTGCTCGAACGCGCCGATTTCCGCTCGACTTCGCTCTACGACACGCTGCGGTCCGAATTCGACATCGTGCCGACCATCGCCGAACAGACGCTGATGGCGGGGCTGGCCGACGCGAATATCGCGCGAACGCTCGCCACCGAAGTCGGTTCGCCGGTCCTGACCCTGACGCGCCTGACGCGCGACCAGTCCGGCAATGCGTTCGAATATGTGCGCTCGACCTATCGGGGCGACTTCTTCGTCATGCGGGTCAATCTCTCGCTCAATCCGGAAAGGCCGTCATGACCACCGTGCAGAACCTCTATTTCGACGATCTGATCGGGCGCCTGACCGCGCTCAAGACCGCACTCGCCGAGCCGATGGCGCGGGCGCAGGACGCGATCGTCGAAACCGCCCGGCGCGACGGACTGGTCTATGTCTTCGGCACCGGCCACTCCCACATGCTGGCCGAGGAAGTGCATTTCCGCGCCGGCGGGCTCGCGCTGACGGTGCCGATCCTGTCGGGCCCGACGATGCTGCACGAAGGCGCTGTCGCCGGCACGGCGTTCGAGCGCACCGAAGGCGTCATCGGCCCGATCATCGACCGCTATCCGATCGGCCCCGGCGACATCCTGTTCGTGTCGTCGAACTCCGGCATCAACGCCGTGCCGCTGGAAGCGGCGCGGATCGGAAAGAGCAAGGGCGCGACCGTCATCGCGATCACCTCCGTCGCCTATTCGAGCGCCGCCGCCAAAGGGCGCGAACGGCTGGCCGACATCGCCGACATCGTGCTCGACAACGGGTCGCCGCCCGGAGACGCGGTGGTCGCCATCGAGGGCAGCCCGCTGAAGGCCGGTCCGGTTTCCACCGCCATCGGGGTGGCGATCATCAATGCGATTCTCGCCGGCGTCGCCGCCCGTCTCGCCGCCGATGGCGACGCCCCGGTCTATCTGAGCGCCAACATGCCGGGCGCCAAAGACGTCAACGAGCAATTGGTCGCGCGTTTTCGGCCCCGAAATCCGCACCTGTAACCTGTCAACCGGGGGGCAATCCAAATGAGGAAAGGGAAGAGAAAATGAAACCGATACTGAAACTGGCGCTCGCCGCCACCATGATGACGCCATTCGTGGCCCACGCCCAGTCGCCTGTCGAAGTGACCGTCTGGCACATGGAACAGCCGCCGCACCGCGTCGCCCGCGTGCAGGAACTCATCGACGCGTTCAACGCCGCCAATCCCGGCATCGTCGTCAAGCAGGAGCCCCAGAACTGGGGCGAGATCTACGCCAAGGCGCCGGCCGCGATTGCCGCCGGTCAGGGCCCGGACATGCTGTTTGCGATCCCCGATTTCGCCCCGATCCTGAAGGGCATCGGCGCGCTCACCTCGGTCAAGGACTTCGTCACCGAACTCGACGCGAAGCACGACTTCGTCGATTCCGCCGTCGAAGCCTATTCCTACGATGACGGCGTCTGGGCGGTGCCACTCTACAATATGACGATGAACCTGTGGTACCGCAAAAGCGTGCTCGAAAAGGCCGGCGTCGCGGTCCCGACGAGCTGGGAGCAGTGGAGCGCCGCGGCCAAGACGCTGTCGGCGGACGGCGTTTCGGGCATGGGGCTGCCGGCCAACAAGCAGCTCTACACCGACCAGACCGTCTATTCGGTGATGACCAATGGCGGGGCAACCGAGATCTATAACGCCGACGGCACGCTGCGCTTCGACAATCCCGAGACCGTCGCCTCCTACGAATTCTACAAGGACCTGCTGCAATATTCGCCGGCCGACTCGACGTCGTGGACCTGGGGCGAGGCCGAAGCCTGCTTCTCCTCGCGCGCCTGCGCCATGGTGATGCAGTTCTCGGTGATGTCGACCTACGACACCCAGGCCGAGGGCGATGCAGCCGATCTCGGCGTCGCCGCCATCCCCTCCAAGGACGGCAAGGAACACAACACCATCGCCTACGCCAATGCGGTGATGATGCTGTCCAAGGACGCCGCCAAGATGGACGCGTCCAAGAAGTTCGTCTCCTTCCTGCTCGAGCCGCAGAACTACGGCCGCTTCCTGAACATGGAGCCGGGCCTGTTCATGCCGGTCACCGCGGACGGCGCGAAGGCCGAAAGCTTCTGGGCCGACCCGATGGTGCAGAAATACAAGTCGCAGATCGAGACCGTGGTGGAAAACGGCAAGACCGGACGCCTGTTCGGCTTCACCAGCGGCCGCACCTTCCCCTCGATCGCCGCGATCTCGGGACAGAACATCATCGCCGAAACGCTGCAGTCGATCGTCGTGTCGGGCAAGCCCCCCGCCGAAGCGGTCGCGGCCGGTCAGGCGCGGATGCAGGACGTGTCGAAGTAGGACGGTGAAACCGGAGGCCGGCGCATGCAGCAGACACGGATACTTGCTCTTGCATTGGTCGCACCGGCGCTGATCTTCCTGGCGGCCATCCTCGGATGGCCGCTGGTGCAGGCGGTCATCCTGTCGCTGCAGGACGTGCGCGTCATCGGCGCGCCCGCCGCGTTCCTCGGCCTCGACAACTACCTGCGCGTTCTGACCAGCGGCGCATTCTGGAATTCCACCGGGCTGAGCGTCGCCTGGGTTGTCGGCAATGCGGTGCTGCAGACGGTGCTGGCGCTGGCGGTCGCGCTTGTCCTCAACGAAAAGTTCGCCGGCGTCAGGATCGCCCGCAGCTGGATCATCCTGACCTGGATCGTGCCGACGGTGGTGGTCGTCATCATCTGGCGCTGGCTGCTGTCGACCTCCGGCGGCATGATCAATCCGCTGCTGATCCAGGCCGGGCTCGTCGACCGGCCGATCGGCTTCTTCTCGACGCCGTGGACCGCTTTCGCGACGCTGATCTTCATCAATTCCTGGCGCTGGTTTCCGTTCATCGCGCTGATGATGCTGGCCGGCCTCAACCGCATTCCCGACGATCTCTACGAGGCCGCGCGCATTGACGGGGCCAATTCCTGGCAGCGTTTCAGGCGCATCACCTGGCCGTTGCTGGCGCCGACGCTGGCGGTGCTCGCGGTGATCGGAACATTGCTGTCGTTCAACGTGTTCGACATCATCTGGCTGCTGACCAGCGGCGGCCCGGCCGGCGGCACGCGCACGCTGCCGGTGCTGATCTACGAGACGGCGTTCAAGGGCTACCGCCTCTCCGAAGCCGCAACCATGTCGGTGCTTGCGACGCTGATGCTGATGGCGTTCGCGATCCTGGCGACGCGCACGCTCGACAGGAGCGACAGGCAATGAAACGGTCTGCAACAATCAACGCGCTGATGGTCGCATGCGGCGCGTTCTTCATCACCCTGGTCGGCCTGCCGTTCTGGTGGGTGGTCTCCGGATCGGTCAAGGTCCCGCAGGAGATCATTGCCCGCTCGCCGACCATGTTTCCCCACAGCTTCACGCTGCAGCACTATAACAAGCTGTTCGACGCCTCGGCCTATCCCGTCTATCTGGCGAACAGCCTGATCGTCGCCGTCAGCTCGACGGCGCTGACGCTGGCGCTGGCGATCCCGGCAGCCTTCGCGTTCTTCCGGCTGGATTTTCCGGGCCGCGGCGCGCTCTACCGGACGATCCTGCTGGCCTACGCCTTTCCGTCGATCGTGGTCCTGATCCCGCTGTTTGGCCTGTTCGCCAAGATCGGACTGGTGGACCGGCTGCCCGCGCTGGTGATCGTCAACGCCGCCTTCGCCCTGCCCTTCTCGATCTGGATGCTGCGATCCTTCTTCGCCGGCGTGCCCAAGGAGATCGAGGAGGCCGCTGTCATGGATGGCGCGCCGACGATGACGATCCTGCGCCGGATCATGATCCCGCTGGTGGCGCCAGGGATCGCATCCGTCGGCATCTACGCCTTCGTGTCGGCGTGGACCGAATATGTCTTTGCCTCGGTGCTCATTCTCTCCGACGCAAAACGAACCCTGCCGGTCGGGTTTTCCGGCATCATCGGCCAATACCAGATCGACTGGGGGCTGCTGCTCGCAGGCGCGACGGTCGCCATCATTCCGGTCGTGGCGATCTTTGCGCTGATCGGGCGCGGTTTCGTCAGCGGCCTCACCGAAGGCGCGGTAAAATAGGATTGTTCAGCAATGGCCCGTCTGGCTGTCGAGAATCTCAAGAAATCATTTGGTGCGGTCGACGTCATCCGTGGCGTCTCGCTGGCGGCTGAAAGCGGCGAGTTCGTCGTCTTCGTCGGCCCGTCGGGCTGCGGAAAGTCGACCCTGCTGCGGCTTGTCGCCGGGCTCGAGACCGCCGATTCCGGCGGCATCTCGATCGGCGGGCGCGACGTCACGACGGCCGATCCGGCCAAGCGGGGCATCGCGATGGTGTTCCAGACCTACGCGCTCTATCCGCATATGAGCGTCGCCGACAACATGGCTTTCGGGCTGGAGATGGCCGGCGTCGCCAAGGCGGAGCGCGAGCGGCTGGTGCGCGAGGCGGCCGATCTGCTGCATCTCACCGACTATCTCGACCGCAAGCCGCGCCAGCTGTCGGGCGGGCAGCGCCAGCGCGTCGCCATCGGCCGCGCCATCGTGCGCAAGCCGGACATCTTCCTGTTCGACGAACCGCTGTCGAACCT
>DDFA01000057.1:0-18920 GCA_002336975.1 Phyllobacteriaceae bacterium UBA1940 | reverse complement strand
CAGGTCGAGGCGATGACGCTGGCCGACAGGATCGTCGTGCTTCGCAGCGGCCTCGTCGAGCAGATCGGATCACCGATGCAGCTCTATTCCGATCCGGACAACAGTTTTGTCGCCGGGTTCATCGGCTCGCCGCGGATGAATTTCGTGCAGGCCGAGGTGACCGGGCTGTGGGACGGCAAACTGTTGCTCAATGTCCCGGATTTCGGACTGACGGATCTGGCGGTGCGTCCGCGCGCCATGCCGGCCAAACGCCCCGTGTCGCTGTCGCTCGGCGTTCGGCCGGAACATCTCGCCGAAGGGGTGGCGGGCAGCCATCGCGTCAGCCTGCGCTGCAACGCCGTCGAGCGGCTCGGCGCCGTGACCTATCTGCATACCGCTCCCGGCGACGACAACACCGTCACCGCCCAGTTGACCGGGTCGAGTTCGGCCAGGCCGGGCGATAGCGTCGAGGTCGCTCTCGCATCCGAACAGTGCTTCCTGTTCGACGCGGCCGGTGCGCGCGTCTGACTGCAAGGCGCCGGAGCCAACGAGCCCCCATCCTCGATCGCCCGCCACTGTTGCCGGATCGCCAACTGTGCGAACCTCATCTTGGGGACAAGGGGAGGAGCCGATGGACCTGCATCGATGCCGGACGAGCTCGGCCATGGCGGTCGCCGCGATCGCAGGCGCATTTGCGACGACGGCCAATGCAGACAGCCGGCAGCTGCTGGGCCTGGGCAGCGCGGCTGCCTATTCAGCCTCCGAATGTCGCGCCGCTGCCTACGACGTCCAGGCAAGCACCCTGGAGACCGACAGAGAAATCCTGAAGGCGCTGGACGCCGCGCCCGCGCGCCCGAGCCGATTTGGCGCCGACCAGTGGGATCAGGCGACGTTCAACGCAAGGGTGTTGAACACGATCTACAGGGACCGCAATGCCTATGACGATACATACCTGATAAAGCTGGCGCAGGCGCAGGCGGTCCTGATGTGGTCAATTCACGGATGGAACGCGGTTTCCTCGCCCCAATGGGTCGAACGGATGATCAACGGCGTGCCGCCGCTGTCCAGGGGCGACGTGACGGAGACCGGCACGAATCTGAGCGCGCTCCATACGGTCGAGTATCCGAGCCTTGTCTTCATGGACCTGGCATTCAAGCTCTACGCTCCGAAAACAGCCCAGAAGGTCGCAGGGTTCTTCAACGCCGCCATCGCCCATGTCAATTTGCCGCTCGCCAGACTGCTGTGCGAAGAGCTGGGAATACCGATGACGCTGCCGGTAAACCTGCAGGGTTTCGATCTCTGGTACGGTTACAATCTCTATGGCGCCCGGTCGCCCAGATCCTATGACCTGTCGCGCTATCTGTTCCTCTTCGAGGAGAGTCGGAACGACCTCGCCCACGGGACGTTCGACACCAAATCCGATGCAGTGCAGGCCTACTATGCCGGACCTCCGACCATGGACGATTTCGCCGTCGGACGATATTCGGCGGTCGCGGGCCACCTGTCGGCAAACTACGCGGCGCTCAGGAACGACCAGATCGATCCGGGTTCGGTGTTCAACGCATCGCCGTTTCGCGGCCTTGCCGCGTCGCCTGACGACGCGCCCCAACAGGCAAGCCAGTCCTCCGGGAACTTTACCAAGGAGCAACTGACGCCGACGCGCCCGCCCGAGTGCCAGAAATGCCTCGATGACGGTCTGGACGATTCGATCATCTACGGCTTGCTGGGCGCCGGGTTGGGTTTCAGCGCAACCCGCTCTGCCGCGGGCGCGATCATGGCAGGTGGCTCTGCCGTGCTGTTCAAGCTCTACGATACGCTCAAGGCATGCCGGGATGCCTGCTACGCCAATCCAAAAGTCAACGCGCAGCAGGCGGTCAAGACAAAACTCACGACCAACCCGCTCGACGACATTCTCGATTTCACCAAGGGCCACGCGGACATTTTCGACGAGAACACCGAGGCGCATATCGAGGCCGCCTCGTCCGCAGGGGCCTACAACAACATTGCGCCACCGGAAGAATTCGACCTGCTCAAGATTCCCGACCTGAGCACCAATCCGGTCGAGCCTCCGGCAAACGATATTCCGCCCGGCATTTCCCTGCCAGCGCCGCCGCCGCCCCAACCGCCGCTGATCTTGAGGCCGCCTGGCTAGAGCCTCGTGCCGATATTGTGGTCCGATCTGTTTGTTGCTTGGTGAGACGATCCAGCAGGAGGGCGGCGCAGCTTCGATGTGGCGCATCGCGCAAGCCGCCCGACGGAATGGGCGTCCACCAAACACAAACCCTGCCTGTCGAATTGCCATTCGCAATTCGACAGACAAATATTTCCTGCCGATCAAAACTGTCCCGCTGCGCAGCAGCGGGGTTTGATCGGTCGGCCGGGCCGGCAGATTGAACCAGAATACCGGCACGAGGCTCAAAGGCCTCTCACGCCGCCGGCACCGCCAGCCGGATGGTCGCGCCGGTGCGGCGGTGGTCGCAGGCGCTGAGACGCCAGCGCTGTTCGGCGGCGATCTCCTTCACCACCGACAGGCCGAGGCCCGAGCCGTCGGCGGCGTCGAGGTCGCGTTCGAGCCGCTCGCTACGCTTCAACGCGCGGTCGAATTCCTCGCCGCTGAGGCCAGGTCCGGTGTCGTGGATTTCGATGCGATGGCCGCCGCCCTCGCGGCGCAGGCCGATGACCACCCTGCCCTGCCTGGTGTATTTGATGGCGTTCGACACCAGATTGGCGACGACGCGCATCAGCGGGTAGGCCGCCACGCCGGCGTCGGGCGCGGCGAGCACCAGCTTGAGATCCAGCCCCTTTTCGGCGGCTTCGGGCGCAAACATGTCGGCGACGGAGCGCAACACGCCATGCAGGCCCGGCCCGGATGCGTCGGAAGCGGTGTCCCCGCCCGACGCAGGCGCCGCATGTCCGGGATGATCGGCCAGGCGTTCGGCGACGAGGTCCTCCATATAGGCGAGCGCCGCCTCGACCTGGCCGGCGTCGCCCGTGCCGTCCTTTCCGGCGGAAAACATCTGGCGCAACGACAGCCTCAGCGCGTGCATCGGCTGGCGCAGATCGTGCACGGCGTCCTTGACGCTTTCCTCCCGCTCGCGGGCGTTGGCGCTGACCTGCGCATAGCTTTGCTCCAGCACGGCAAGGCGCTGGCCCAGCGCCAGATTGCGCTCGGCATGCGCCACCGTCTCTTCCATCGCCGTCTGGCGCTGGTGGTTGTAGCTGTCGAAAATGGCGAGGCCCATCATCAGCGCGTCGATCGCCAGCGCGATGCGGGTGGCGTCGTATGGCGTGATGAAGGTCGTCTCCAGGCCGAAGGCGAACCGTGCGGTTAGCAGCATTGCCGGAATGAGACTGGCGAACCAGGCGTAGAGGTAGAAGCGGACTTCGCGGAAGCGGGTGCGCGCGGCGACGACGCCCGCCGCCAGGAAGGTCAGCACGCTCGCCGAGATCATCAGCACCAGCAGCCGTTTCAGCAGTTGCGGGTTCGTCGGCCATAGCACGATGTCGACCAGCAGCACCGCGACGATGACGCCCTGCAGGATGCGGTGCATGACCGGGTGGTAGCGTTTTGTCTGCAGGAACGAGATGGCGAACAGCGCGCCGAAAATCATCACGCTTGAGCCCGCGACCGTCGACGCGTTCGAGTTGAAGCGCGGGAAATTCGACCAGACATACTGGAACGCCGTGCCGTCGCCATGGGCGATGTAGGCCAGGATCGAGACGAGATAGCCGGCATAGGCGGCAAACACCGGTTGGCGCAACGACACCAGCGCGACGATGGCGAGCGCGATCATCACCAGCATCATGCCGTAGAAGACGTAGTTCTTGGCGGCGGCGACGCGCGCCTGGGCGGCAAAACTGTCGACGGTCTCGATCGTCATCGATATCCGGGACGAGCCTTGCGAATAATAGGAGACAAGCAAGGTCGCCGCTTCGCCGGGCGCGAGACTGAACGGCGCGACCATCTGCGGATTGTCGATGGGACGGGCGGAAAACGGGCTGTCCTCGGTCAGGTTCATCAGCGTCCACGCCGCGCCATCGGCGCCGAGCTTGTAGATCGCGATCTTCTGGGTGAAGTTGGCGTGGACGAAGAAGCGCCAGTCGCTGGCGCCGGAGACGCCGTTGACGACATCGAGCCTGAGCCAGATGCGCGCCGGCGTGTAGCCGAAATCGGGGACCGGTGCCGGCATGGGTTTCGTCTGGACCGGGTTCGGACCGGCGAAATCGGCCGGCGTCAGCCGCCAGTCGTCGTCGATGACGTATTCAAAAACCGGCGCGAGCGTGGCAACATCGGCGGGGCCGGTCAGGATCAAGGGATCGTGTTCGGCGGCGTGGACGGATGCAAGGGGCAGCATCGTGACAAATGCGAACAACAGCAGGGCGCACCGCAGCAACGCGCCCGTCAGCGGCGCGGCGCGGACCCACCGATGAGGAAACGCGTCATCATTGCAGACGATCATGCCTTCGTCTCCTGGGGCCTCGTCAAGGCGCTGTCGGCGCTCGACGAGTTCGATATCGTGGGCGTCGTCAGCAACGGCATCGACGCAATTGCCGAAATCAGAAAGAACAGGCCGGACTGCGTAGTACTGGACTACAATATGCCGGGCGCCAACGGACTGGAAGTGTTTCTGGAATCAAAGAGATGGTCTCCCGAGACCAGGTTTGTGCTCTTTACCGGCTCGGCCGTGCCGCAGACCCTGACGATGCTGAACGAAGCCGGCATTCACGGGCTTTGTCTCAAGGAAGGCGCCGAGACCGAAATCGGCGACATCGTGCGGCAGGTCTGCGCCGGCCGCAGCGCGATCAGCGCGGGCGCCCGCGAGGTGATGAAAGCGGCAGGCGGCCCGGTCGCGGTCACCGATCGCGAACTGGCGGTGCTGCAGGCAATCGCGCGCGGGCACACCAACGCCAGCGCAGCCGCGACGCTTGGCATCAGCCCCAAGACGGTGGACACCCATCGCACCAGCCTGATGCGCAAGTTCGGCGTCAACTCGACCGCCAGCCTGCTGCTCTCCGCCGTGCGCGCCGGAATGCTCGACCCGTCCGGCATCCGTTAGAGCCTCCGACCCGGCACGACCAAATATCAGGTGATCGCCTGATGTGACGCAACGTCGCTTTGCGGTGAACTCCCCCTGTCGAAACGGCCGCCCCGACCGCTCCGACCGCGAGGGAGGACATCATGGACTACGCAGCCCTGGCCGCCTATTTCGTCGCCCTGACCGCGCTGACGGCGGCGCCCGGTCCGCTTGTCGCGGTGCTCGTGGCGCGGTCGATCGGCAATGATTCGCGTGGCGCAACCGCGTTTGCGACCGGTCTTTGCCTCGGCGACGTGCTCGCCGTCTGCGCCATCGCGATGGGCATCGGCAGCCTGGCCGAAACCAGGCCTGAATGGTTCGCCGTCGCCAAATACGCCGGCGTCGCCTATCTGTTGTGGCTGGCCTTCCGCATCTGGAACGACGCGTCCGTCATCCAGGCCGCCCGCCCGGCCAGGCGCACATGGCTGGCTTCGACGGGCGCCGGCATTGCGCTTTGCCTCGGCAATCCGTCGACCGTGCTGATCTACATGCTGCTGCTTCCCACCGTCGCTCCCGGCGGCATCGCCAATCCGCACGACCTCACGATCGTGCTTGCCGTCACCTTCGCCGCCGTCGGCGTCGTCTTCTTCGGCGCGATCCTGCTCGCCCGACAGGTCAGCAACCTGATCTCGTCGCCCAGGTCGTCGAGCCTGCTCGCCCGCGCTACGTCGGTGACCATCGCGATCACCTCGGTCTCGATGCTGGCGGCATAGCGCCTTCTGACTGTCCAGTCGCTCTTGCGCCCATCGCCGGCCGTCGACGGCCGGCCCGCCCGACCCGCGATGCAACCGCCGGCTGCGATACGAGCCTTCCCGCACCCAATATCAGGTGATCGCCTGATGTGACGCGACGTCGCAATGCGGTGAACTCCTCCCATCGGAACGGCGAACCTGCCGGTTCGGCGATGAGGGAGGACATCATGGACTACGCGTCGATCTCGGCCTATTTCGTGGCGCTGACGGCCTATGCCGCCTCTCCGGGCCCGCTGGTCGCGGTGCTCGTGGCGCGATCGGTCGGCCGCGACACGGGCGGCGCCATCGCTTTCGCCACCGGCTTGTGCGTCGGCGAAATCCTCGCGGTCGGCGCCATCGCCATCGGTCTCGGCGGCCTGGCGGCAAACTATCCCGAATGGTTCGCGATCGCCAAATATGCTGGCATCGCCTATCTGCTGTGGCTGGCGGTCAAGATCTGGCGGGACAGCTGCGCGATCGCGCCGGTCACCGCCGGAACCGGACGATTCTTCGCCTCGATCGGCGCGGGCGTTGCGGTGTGCCTCGGCAACCCGGCGACATTCATCGTCAACCTGATGCTGCTGCCGATCGCCGCCCCCGCCGGGCTGACCGGGTCCAGCGACCTGATCGTCATCCTGCTGGTCACCTTCGCCGCCTTCGGCATCGTCTTCTACGGCGTCGTCTTGATGGCCGGACAGATCGGACGGCTGCTTGCCTCGCCGCGTTCGGCCAGCCTGTTTGGGCGCAGCGCCGCAACCGCGATCGGCGCGACCGGGATGTGGATGCTGACGGCATGATCGTGGCGCGGCGATTTGCGCGCCGCCGCCAATTCCGTCTGGCCATGAAACGGTCTAGGAATAGCGAAAGGTTGCAAATCTAAGAGGGACAGATGCGGCGCTGGGGCAAAATCATCGGGACCGCCATCGCGGTTCTGGCCGTCGCGGGAGCGGCGTTCTTTTTCTTCTTCCTGCCAGGCATCGTCGAGGGGCAAATGAACGCGGTGCGGCAAAAGCCGCCCTATTCGGTGTCGGAGCGCGCCGCCGCCCTGCACAAGACTCTGACGGTCGCCGACCTGCACGCCGATTCACTGCTGTTTGGCCGCGACCTGAACAGGAAATCGTCGTCGGCCCAGGTGGACGTGCCGCGGCTGATCGAGGGCAATGTGGCGGTGCAGGTGTTTTCGGTGGTGTCGAAGACGCCACGGGGCCTCAACATCGAGCATAACGACGCCAACAGCGACAACGTCACCATCATCGCCGTCGCCAACCGCTGGCCGATCAGGACCTGGACCAGCCTGAAGGAGCGCGCGCTCTACCAGGCGTCCCGGCTGAAGGCGTTCGCCGCAGCCTCGAACGGAAGGCTGACGATCGTCGAGACCCGGCGCGACCTCGAAGCGTTCCTCGAAAGACGCAAGGCCGACCCGAATATGGTGGCGGGGGTGCTGGCGCTGGAAGGCGCGCAGGTGCTCGAGGGCGACCCCGACAATGTCGCGACGATGTTCGACGCCGGCTACCGGATGATGGCGCCGACGCATTTCTTCGACACCGAAATGGGCGGCTCGGCGCACGGCATGGACAGGGGCGGGCTGACCGACGCCGGTCGCGAGATGATCCGGCAGATGGAGGAGCGGCGGATGATCGTCGACATCGCGCACGCGTCGATGACCACCATCGACGACATTCTGGCGATGGCGACGCGGCCGATGGTGGTGTCGCATACCGGCGTCAAGGGAACCTGCGACAACAACCGCAATCTCTCCGACGACCAGTTGCGCGCCATCGCCGCCAAGGGCGGGCTGATCGGCATCGGGCTGTGGGAGACGGCGGTGTGCGGCACGGACGCGGCGGCGACCGCGCGAGCGCAGAAATATGTCGCCGGCCTGATCGGCGCGCAGCACGTCGCCAACGGGTCGGATTTCGACGGCGCCATCGAAACGCCTTTCGACGTTTCCGGCATGGCCAAGCTCACTGAGGCGCTGATCGCCGAAGGCGTCTCCGACGCCGACATCGGCGCGATCATGGGCGGCAACCAGGTGCAGTTCCTGCTCGACAACCTGCCGCAGTGATTTTGCCGCCGGCCGAAGCCGGTTGGCTGTCGCGCCAGACGCCCCCTCATCCGGTCGCATCGCGACCACCTTCTCCCCGCTGGGGACAAGAGGTTAGCGCCGAAACCTCCCGCCCCCTCTCCCCCGGGTCCGAAGGACGGGGAGAGGCAAGTGACCCGAACCCAGGTCGCCGAGCGAAGCGGAGGCGGGGTGAGGGGGAAGTCGCACCGATCGCGCCCATCTCCGCCCGGAACCCGCCGGCCGAAGCCGCTTGACGGGCGGAGCGCGCGATCACATCTGTGCCGCGTTTGAGAAATGCGGAGATTCGTCGTGGATAAACTGAAGGCGATCATCGAATCGCGGCGTTTCGAAGCGTTCATCACCACCCTGATCGCCATCAACGCGGTGACGCTGGGGCTGGAAACGTCAAGCACGGCGATGGCGGCGGCCGGGCCGCTGCTCAACGCCATCGACCAGTTCATCCTGGCGGTGTTCGTGGTCGAGCTTGCGGCGCGCGTCGCGGTCTACCGGTCGCGGTTCTTCCACGATCCGTGGCGCGTCTTCGACCTGGCGGTGGTCGGCATCGCGCTGATCCCGGCGACGGGAAGCCTGTCGGTGCTGCGGGCGCTGCGAATCCTGCGGGTGCTGCGGCTGATCTCGGTGGTGCCGTCGCTGCGCCGCGTCGTCACCGGTTTCGTCTCCGCCCTGCCCGGCATGGGCTCGATCATCCTGCTGCTCGGGCTGGTGTTCTACGTCTTCGCGGTGATGGCGACAAAACTCTACGGCGCGTCGTTCCCCGACCGTTTCGGCGACATCGGCGCCTCGCTCTACACGCTGTTCCAGGTGATGACGCTGGAAGGCTGGTCGGACGGCGTGGTGCGGCCGGTGATGGAGGTCTATCCGTCAGCCTGGCTGTTCTTCATTCCGTTCATCATCGCCACCTCGTTCACGGTGCTCAACCTGTTCATCGGCGTCATCGTCTCGGCGATGGAGGAGGAGCACGAGGCCGAGGCGACAGCCGAACGCCACGAGATGCAGGAAGACCAGGAAACCATCCTGCGCGAACTCCGGGCGCTGCGCGAAGACGTCAAGGCGTTGCGGAAAAGCGCAAGAAGCTGACGCCCTATCTGAAATGCTTCGACAGTTTCAGGCCCTGCGCCTGATAGTTCGACTTCAGGTCCGCGCCATAGAGCGCTTTTGGGCGCGACAGCATGTGCTCGTAGACCAGACGCCCGACCACCTGGCCATGTTCGAGGATAAACGGCACTTCGTGGCTGCGCACTTCCAGCACGGCTCGGCTGCCGGTCCCGCCGGCGGCGGAATGGCCGAAACCGGGATCGAAGAAGCCGGCATAGTGGACGCGGAATTCGCCGACCAGCGGATCGAACGGCGTCATTTCGGACGCATAGTCCGGCGGCACGTGCACCGCCTCGCGTGACACCAGGATGTAGAATTCGTCCGGATCGAGGATCAGCGAGGCGTCGCCGCGATTGTAGAGCGGCTCCCAGAAATCGAGCGCATCGTGGGCGGCGCGCCTGTCGACATCGATCAGCGCCGAATGATGTTTGCCGCGATAGCCGACCAGTCCGTCCGGGCCGCCCATTAGATCGATCGACACGCCGATGGCGGCGTTTGATATGTTCGGCGTTTCCGCCGCAACCAGCGTTTCGGCCGCGTGCAGGGCCGCAAGTTCGCAGTCGTTGAGCAAGGACTGGCCCTGCCGGAACCTGATCTGCGACAGGCGCGAGCCGGTGCGGGCGATGATCGGGAAGGTGCGCGGGCTGACTTCGAGATAGAGCAGGCCTCGATAACCGGCGGGTATCTTGTCGAACTCCTGCGTGTGATCGGCCATGACGCGGGTAAAAATATCGAGACGGCCGGTCGAACTCTTTGGATTGGCCGATGCGGCGACGCCCGGCGGCAGCGCCAGCGTTTCCAGCAAGGGCACGATGTAGACGCAGCCGGTTTCCAGCACCGCGCCCGCGGTCAGGTCGATCTCGTGCAGTTTCAGCTTCGCCAGCTTGTCTTCGACGGTCGAGCCCTTGCCCGGCAGGAACGAGGCGCGCACCCGGTAGGCTTTGGCGCCGAGGCGCAGGTCGAGGCTGGCCGGCTGGATCTGGTCGGCGTCGAGCGGACGGCCGGACACCAGCGCGCCGGCGCCAAACAGCGCCGCGATTTCATGATCGGGTAGAATGCCGGTGTCGCGCAACGTGTCGTCCCTGCCCCAGACGCGGGCAGCGTTTACCGATCATGCCGGTTGACGCAAGCCGCGCCGCGGACTATTGGCTTTTTATCCCGTGGTGATTTGGCCGGTCGGCTTGCAGCCACGTTAAACAAGTCGCTAAAGGACCGAGGCCGAAAAGGCGTTTGGACCGGTTGCGACTGTCGCGGCCGGTTTTTTTGTGTTGGGGCGAGAGATGTCGAAGAAGAAGTTGGGCGATCAGACCAGGCTCATTCACGCAGGAACGCTGCGCTCGCAGTTCGGCGAGATGTCGGAAGCGATCTACCTGACCCAGGGCTATGTCTACGACAGCGCCGAAAGCGCCGAGGCCCGTTTCAAGGGCGAGGAAGGCGGCTTCATCTATTCGCGCTTCTCCAACCCGACGGTCGAGATGTTCGAAAAGCGCATGTGCGCGTTGGAGGGCGCCGAAGATGCGCGCGCCACCGCCACCGGCATGGCGGCGGTGACGGCGGCGCTGCTGTGCTCGGTCAAGGCTGGCGACCATGTGGTCGCGGCGCGGGCGCTGTTCGGCTCCTGCCGCTGGGTGGTCGAAACGCTGATGCCGCGCTGGGGCATCGAGACGACGCTGGTCGACGGCACCCGGATCGAGGAATGGCAGGCGGCGGTCAGGCCCAACACAAAACTGTTCTTCCTCGAAAGCCCGACCAATCCGACGCTGGAAGTGATCGACATCGCGGCGGTGGCGAAGATCGCCAACGCGGCCGGCGCACGATTGGTCATCGACAATGTGTTCGCGACGCCGCTGCAGCAGAAGCCGCTGGAGCTTGGCGCGCATGTCGTCGTCTATTCCACCACCAAGCACATCGATGGCCAGGGCCGCTGTCTTGGCGGCGTGGTGCTCTCCGACAAGGAGTGGATCGACAAGCATCTGCACGATTTCTTCCGCCACACCGGCCCGGCGATGTCGCCGTTCAACGCCTGGACGATGCTGAAGGGGCTGGAGACGCTGCCGATCAGGGTGCGCCAGCAAACCGAAAGCGCTGGAAGGATCGCCGACTGGCTGGCGAGCCGCGACGACATCGCCCGCGTCATCTATCCCGGCCGGCCCGACCATCCGCAGGCCGACATCATCCGCCGCCAGATGTCAGGCGGCTCGACGCTGATCTGCTTCGACGTCAAGGGCGGCAAGAAGGCGGCGTTCGCACTGTCGAACGGCCTGGAGATTATCAAGATTTCCAACAATCTCGGCGACGCCAGGAGCCTGATCACCCATCCGGCGACGACCACCCACAAGAACCTGGCCGAAGACGCCCGCGAGCAACTGGGCATCGGGCCGGGCACGCTCAGGTTGTCGGTCGGACTTGAGGATGTTGAAGACCTGATCGCCGACCTTGATCAGGCGCTGACGGCGGAGGGCTGATCTGGACGTCTGGATCAATTGATCCGGACGACAAATCACCCCCAACCCTTACCCTCCCCGCAAGGGGGAGGGAGGCGTCAACGTCTCAGCATCCCCCTCCCCCTTGTGGGGAGGGGTACGGGGTGGGGGTAAGCAACCGAAAAATCAGTCGGCGACGATCGCGTCGGCCTCGATTTCGACCAGCCAGTCGGGATCGACAAAGCCAACCCGCACCGCGCGGGCAAAGCCGAGGATCGGCTCCGGACAGGAGCCGGAACTGACGGAACTGCGCCGCAGTTCACTCACCAAACAATCTCCACGCCAGCACGATGCGGCTGACCGTCGTATAGGCGGTGATCGCGGCAAAGGCGAAGGCGATCGGCGAAAACCACTGCGGCAACAGGCAGAACGCCACGAAGACGGCGATCGTCTCCGTCGCCTCGGCCAGACCGGTGGTGAAAAAGATCGATTTCTTCCCCCTCGCCTCGCTTTCGAGGCCACGCTTGGCGGCGACGATGGCGTAGGCGAGAAAGCTGGCGCCATTGGCGTAGAAGGCAGCGAGCAGCACCGCGCCCGCAAGGCCGTTGGCGGCCGGATCGTGGACGACGAAGGCGAGCGGGACGAGACCGTAGAAGACGAAGTCGAGGACGATGTCGAGATAGCCGCCAAGGTCGGTGCGGGCGGTGCGGGCGGCGACCGCCCCGTCGAGGCCGTCTCCGAGTCGACTGACAAGGATCAGCGCGGCGGCAGCCCAGAACTGGCCAAACGCGATCGCGACCGCGGCGGCGACGCCGACGCCGAACGCGGCGAAGGTGATCGCATTGGCGCTGACGCCGGCGCCGGCCAGCGCCGAGGCCAGCCGGTCGATCGCCGGGTCGAGCCGTTTCCTTGCCCATCCGTCAAGCACGTCACTCTCCCAAGCCGCGGTCGCGGCTGTTGACCTGCCGCCGGCGCTCGGCGACAGTTGCGGCCGCAGCCAGGGGGCGAGGATCATGTACAGCGCCGTGACGCGCAACATCGAAGTGAGCGCGGAACCGTTCTACCTGGCGGAGCGGTCGGACCCGGACGAACCCCGGTTCGTCTGGGCCTATCGCATCACCATCGTCAACCATTCCGACGGCTTTGTGCAATTGCTGACCCGCTACTGGCGGATCACCGACGGCAACGGCAAGGTGGAAGAGGTGCGCGGTTCCGGCGTCGTCGGCGAGCAGCCGGGCCTCGACCCCGGCGACAGCTATCAATATACCTCGGGTTGCCCGCTGACGACGCCGACTGGCTTCATGGCCGGCGCCTACACGATGCAGGCTTCCGGCGGCGAACTGTTCGACGTCGAAATTCCGGCCTTCGCGCTCGACCTGCCGGACGTCGCGCGCACGGTCAATTAGCAAAATCGGCCGGATCGAACTTGTAGACCGACGAGCAGAATTCGCAGGCGACCCTGATCTCGCCATCCTCGATCGAATCGGCGATCTCCTCGGCGGTGAAGCCGGAGAGAATGCCGGCAACGCGCTCGCGCGAGCAGGTGCACTGGTCAAGAATGCGGGCGCCGTCGAAGACGCGCACGCCGTGCTCGTGAAACAGCCGGTAGAGCAATCTCTCGGGCTCCACCGTCGGATCGAGCAGTTCCGACGCCTCCACCGTGTTGAGCAGTGCGGAGGCCTCGCGCCAGGCGTCGTCGACGCTCTCCCTGGCCGCCGGCGCGCCGTCGCCGCCGTGCAGATCGGGCGCGCGCGGCTTGTCGGACGAGTCGGGCAGGAACTGGATCATCATGCCGCCGGCGCGCCAGGCTTCGCGCGGGCCGTCGTCGCCGGGCGTGACCTGGCGGGCGACCGCAAGGCGCACATCGGTCGGAATCTGCTCCGACTGGCGGAAATAGGCCCGCGCCACCTCGTCGAGCGACTGTCCGTTCAGTTCGACGATGCCCTGATAGCGCTGGGTGAACTCGCCCTGGTCGATGGTCAGCGCCAGCACGCCCTGGCCGAGCAGTTCGGGCGCCGAGATTTCGCCGGCTTCCAGCGCGGCGGCGACGCGGTCGGCGTCGAAGCGGGCATAGGCGCGCAGCGCCGACGGGGTGGTGAAATCCACCACCAGCATGTCGACCGGACCGTCGGAACGGGTCTGCAGGATCAGCTTGCCGTCGAATTTGAGCGACGCGCCGAGAAGCACCGTCAGCACTGCCGCTTCGGCGAGCAGCCGCGACACCGGCTCGGGATAGTCGTGGCGCGACAGGATCGCGTCGAGCGCGCCGCCCAGCTGCACGACGCGGCCGCGCACGTCGAGCCCGGCGACCTCGAACGGCACCACGGTGTCGTCGCCGGCAAAGCCGAAATCGCCCAGTTGCTTTGCGCTCGTCCTGGTCACGTCAGAGGTTCCGGTGGTTTGCATGGCTTGCCCCAAAACGCATTGTGACGCGACCGACCTCCAGATGGAACCGGCGCGCCTGCGTCAGAAATGAGTGATGTGTCGCGCCGTAGATGGGGTGTGGCGCGCGCCCGTTCAAGCCGCCCCCAGGCACCAGGCCAGAACCGCCTTCTGCGCGTGCAGCCGGTTCTCGGCCTCGTCGAAGACGACCGAGTTCGGACCGTCGATCACGTCGTCGGTGACCTCCTCGCCGCGATGGGCGGGCAGGCAGTGCATGAACACCGCGTCGGGTCGGGCGCGCGCCATCAGCTCGGCATTGACCTGGAAGGGCTGGAACACATTGTGGCCGCGGGCGCGATGCTCCTGGTTCATCGACACCCAGCAATCGGTGACCACCGCGTCGGCGCCGGCGACGGCCTCCGCGGCTGTGGCCAGCGACGTGACGCGGCCGCCGTTCTTCATCGCCCAGTCGACATAACGCCGTTCCGGCTCGCTGCCGGCGGGCGAGGCGTAATTGATCCGGTAGCCGAAGCGCGCGGAGCCCTCGATCAGAGAATGCAGCACATTGTTGCCGTCGCCCGACCAGGCGATCAGCCGGTCCTTCACCGGGCCGCGATGCTCCTCGAAGGTCATGATGTCGGCCATGATCTGGCACGGATGGGTGTCGTCGGTCAGGCCGTTGATCACCGGGATCGAGGCGTTTTGCGCCAGTTCGGTCATCCGCGCGTGATCGGTGGTGCGGATCATGATGGCGTCGACATAGCGCGACAGAACCCGCGCCGTGTCGGCGATCGATTCCGAGCGGCCGAGCTGCATCTCCGCGCCGGTCAGCATGATGGTCGAACCGCCGAGCTGGCGCATGCCGACATCGAAGGAAACGCGGGTGCGCGTCGACGGCTTGTCAAATATCATCGCCAGCACCTTGCCGGCCAGCGGTTGCTCGGAATGACCGGCCTTGAGGCGGGTCTTGCGCACCACGGCGTCGTCGAGCATGGCGCGCAACGCCTCGGCGCTGACGGCTGAGAGGTCCGTGAAATGACGGGGATCGGACATGACGGATTCCGGATCAGGCGGCCGACTGGGCGGCGGACGACAGTTTCGCGGCGGCGGCGCGGATGCGTTCGACGCCAATGCGGATCTCGTCGTCGGAAACGATCAGCGGCGGCAGCAGGCGCAGCACATTGTCGCCGGCCGGCACCACGAGCATGTGCTCGGCCCGGATGGCGGCGTTGACGTCGCCATTGGGCATCTTGCACCTGACGCCGGCCATCAGGCCGAAGCCGCGCACGTCCTCGATCACGTCGGGATAGTCGTCGGCGACGCTGGCCAGCCCCTGCTTCAACAGCAGCGCCTTGCGCGACACCCCGTCCAGAAAGCCGTCGGCCAGCACCACGTCGAGCACCGCATTGCCGACCGCCATCGCCAGCGGATTGCCGCCGAAGGTCGTGCCGTGGGTGCCGGCGGTCATGCCGGCGGATGCAGCTTCCGTCGCCAGGCAGGCGCCGACAGGAAAACCGCCGCCGATGCCCTTGGCGATGGCGACGATGTCCGGCTCGACATCGGTCCACTGATAGGCGAACAGTTTGCCGGTGCGGCCGATGCCGCACTGGACCTCGTCGAGGATCAGCAGCAGGCCGTTGTCGTCGCACAGCTTGCGCAGCGCGGCGAGCGCGCCCGCCGGCAACTGGCGGATGCCGCCCTCGCCCTGCAGCGGCTCGATCAGGATCGCCGCGGTCTCGGGCGTGATCGCGGCCCTGGCGGCGGCGACGTCGCCGAAGGGAACCTGGTCGAAGCCTTCCACCACCGGGCCGAAACCCTCTAGATATTTCTTCTGCCCGCCGGCGGCGATCGTCGCCAGCGTGCGGCCGTGGAACGCGCCCTCGAAGGTGATGATCCGGAATTTTTCCGGATGGCCGTTGACGAACTGGTAGCGGCGCGCCGTCTTGATGGCGCATTCCAGCGCCTCGGCGCCCGAATTGGTGAAGAAGACCCGGTCGGCGAAGGAGTTCTCGACCAGCCTTTCGGCCAGCCGCTCCTGTCCGGGCACGCGGTAGAGATTGGAGACGTGCCAGAGTTTCTGCGCCTGTTCGGTGAGCGCCTGGACCAGGTGCGGATGGCTGTGGCCGAGCGAATTGACCGCAATGCCGCCGGCGAAATCCAGGTATCGCTCGCCCGATCGGGTCTCCAGCCAGCAGCCTTCGCCACGCTCGAATTCGAGCGGAACGCGCGAGAAGGTTTGGTAGAGAGCGCCTGCAGTCATTATCTTCCGTCCAGGGCGTGTCCGACCGCCGCCGGACTTGTTTTCGCCGAATTGAGACCCCAAATCAAAAGAGCCGCCCCACGGGCGGCTCGGATCGATGGAATATTGTTTCTTTCGGCCGGTATGTCAATGAGCCGGGGTTCCGGCTGTTGGCTCCATTCCCGAATGCGGGTTGCTGCGGCGGCGATAACCCAAGTTGGGGAAAACCGACAATTCCGATTCGTGTTGCTTCCAGGACTCTTGTCACGGAGTCAGCCGGTGGGGTAGTTTAGAGCCAATAAATACAAAATATCGTGCGGCGGACCAAGCAATCCGAATAGATGTGGTGCGGCACCCGGCTTGCCGGGCCGCGGGAGGATTCCGATTCGGTTCACGCAAAAGCTCGAGGAGCGGTGCACATGAACTGGAACGACGAACGCGTCGAAATGCTGAGAAAGCTCTGGGGTGAAGGCCTCAGCGCCAGTCAGATCGCGGCGCATCTTGGCGGCGTCAGCCGCAATGCGGTGATCGGCAAGGTCCATCGGCTGAAACTGTCGAGCCGTGGCCGCGCCGCGGCCGCGCCGGCCCGGCCCAAGAAGGTGGCCAAGCCGCCGGTCGCCGCGCCGAAGCCCGGCGTGCGCACCACGGTGACGCGCTCGATGCCGGCCTCGATCGGCGCAACCGCGCTGCAGGTCCAGTTCGACACCGACTACGCGCCGCAGATCAGCATGCGCGCCCAGCCCGAGAACCTGGTGGTGCCGATCTCGCGCCGGCTGCGGCTGGTCGAACTGACCGAGCGCACCTGCAAATGGCCGAACGGCGACCCGCTGTCGGAAGATTTCAGCTTCTGCGGCAACGACCCGGCCGAAACCGGGCCCTACTGCAAATATCACTCCAAGCTGGCGTTCCAGCCGGCGTCGGATCGACGCCGCCGCTGACAGCGCCACAAGACAACCCAAAAGCCCGGTCCCGCCGGGCTTTTTTTGTTGTCGCGAGGCGCTCCGGTGTCAGCCGCCGATGACGACGCGATGGCTCTTGTCTTCCTTCGGCCGCTCCACCGGCATCTGCTGGCCGGTAACGATGTAATAGACCGTCTCGGCGATGTTGGTGGCGTGGTCGCCGATGCGCTCGATGTTCTTGGCGCAGAACAGAAGATGGGTGCAGGGCGTGATGTTGCGCGGGTCTTCCATCATATAGGTCAGGAGTTCGCGGAACAGCGACGTATACATCGCGTCGATCTGCTCGTCGCGGTCGCGCACGAAGCCGATGCGGTCGACCGAGCGCGACGCGTAGGTGTCGAGCACTTCCTTCAATTGCGTCAGCGCCAGATCGGCCAGCGCCTGCAGGCCGCGAAACAGCTGCACCGTCTGGCGATTGTCCTGGACCGCGACCACGCGCTTGGCGATGTTCTTGCCAAGGTCGCCGACCCGCTCGAGATCGCCTGAAATCCGGATCGTGCCGATGATCTCGCGCAGATCCTGGGCCAGCGGCTGGCGCTTGGCGATGATGAAGATGGCGCGGTCGTCGATCTCGCGCTGGGTCTGGTCGAGGAACGCATCGTCGGCGACCACCCGGCGGGCAAGGTCGCCGTCGAGATTGACCAGCGCCGCCACCGCCTGGTCGACCATGCGCTCGGCATGTCCGCCCATCGCCGCGATGCGGTTGGCCAGGAATTTCAGGTCCTCGTCGAACGACCGGACAATGTGCTGCGCTTGCATCGACACGCGTGTTCTCCCCCCCGTGACGCGGCAGGGTAAGCCAGTTGCATGACGGAAAAAAGAAGCGCTTCGACGCCGGGGCGGAAATTTCTAGAGTGCCCTAAAGTGGCGGGAAGTGCACGGTGAAGGTCGAGCCTTCCCCCATCCTCGACCGGATCGACAGGCGCGCCCGGTGCCGGGTGAGGATGTGCTTGACGATGGCCAGGCCCAGGCCGGTGCCCTTCTGGCCGCGGCTGGAATCCGCGTCGACCCGGTAAAACCGTTCGGTCAGGCGCGGAATATGTTCCTCGGGAATGCCGTCGCCGAAATCTCGGACGCTGACGTCGACGCCGCTGTCGGCGCCGGCGCGATCGATCGCAATTTCGACCCTGCCTCCCGACCGGCCGTATTTGCAGGCGTTTTCGATCAGGTTCTCAAACACCTGGATCAGTTCGTCGCGGGTGCCGGCAACGATCGCGGGCCCGTCGCCGAACTGCCTTTCGAGCGTCACGCCGGTTTCGGCCGCCAGCGGCGACAGCGCATCGACGACGCCGCCGAGCAGCGGGACAAGGTCGACCCGCTCGGAGGCGTCGAAAAACGGCTTCATCTCCAGCCGCGACAGCGACAGCAGGTCGTCGATCAGCCGCGCCATGCGGCCGGTCTGCGCCTGCATGATCTGCAGGAACTGGTCGCGCGCGGCGGCGTCGTTGCGCGCCGGCCCGCGCAGGGTCTCGATGAAACCGGCGACCGACGCCAGCGGCGTGCGCAGTTCATGGCTGGCGTTGGCGATGAAGTCGGCGCGCATGCGGTCGATGCGGCGGACCTCGCTCTGGTCGCGAAAAATGATGACGAACAGCGAGCCGCGTTCGCCGGCGGGCGCGGCGTTGACCCTGAACCAGCGCTCGACCGGCAGCCGTTCGAGATAGTCGGCGACGCCCGCCTGTCCGGTCGAAATGACACTGTCGATCAGGCGCTGGATTTCCGGCGCGCGAAACCGCAGGGCCAGCGACGCGCCCGCCGGCAGGCCGGGAAAGGCCCGCCCGGCGGCGGCGTTGAGGTGCACGACCGTGCCGGCCCGGTCGAAGATGATCAGCGGATCGACCACGGCTGCGGCCAGTTCATCGACGCTCGGCAATGCCTGGCCGGCGCTGCCCGCCTCGCCGGCAAGCGACTGCGGCGCCGGCGTCGCCGCGCCTGCGACGCTGGCGAGCGA
>DDFA01000058.1 GCA_002336975.1 Phyllobacteriaceae bacterium UBA1940 | reverse complement strand
CCGCCTCATCCACGACCAGCCCTCCTACGCCGCCGCGGCGGCGGCCTATCAGGCGGTGCTGGGCAATTCGACCGAGGCGGGCGCCAGCGACCACAGCTGGTTCTATTTCGTCAATTTTGCCGACGCCCTGCGCGAGTCCGGCTATTTTGGCCAGGACCCGGCGCCGATCCGCCGCTCCATCGCCCTGTCGCAGGCGATGCTCGGCTGGCCGGCCGACCGCCTGCCGCCGGAAAACGCCGACGATGTCCGGCTCAACCTCGCCAGCGGCAACCTCTATCTCGGCGATCTCGTCGGCGACCCCGCCGCGCTGGCCGCCGCCATCGACCAGTTCGGCCGGCTGGCGCAGGCCGACTTCATCAAATCGTCGCCGCAAAACGCCGCCTGGCTGGACGAGCGGCTGGCGACGTCGCATCTGATCCGCGCCGAACTCGCCAACGATCCCGCCGACTGGCGCGATGGCGTCAGCTACATGCGCAAGGTTTCTGCGGCCGCCGGCGTCGCCGATGCCGCAACCGTCGCCCGCAACAGCGGCAACCTCGCCTTCGGCATCGCAGGCGCGGTGCGTTCCGGCGTATCGCCGCCAAACGCCATCGCCGAGGCGCTGCCGCTCGCCGCAACGGCCGTCGCGGCCGCCCAAGACCTGCCTGACGACCTGCCCTTCGCCCTCTATGCGCAATGCTTTGCGCAGATCGAGGACGGCCGTATCGGCAACAACCGCAACACGGTGGAAACCGCTATCGCGCAGTGCCGGCGCGCCGCCGACGCCATCCGGCCGTCGTCGCGCCACAATGCCGAACGGATGCTGGAGACTGTCGCCTACGCCGAGGGTCTTCTGAAAAAAATGTAGCCGGCCATCGGCTTAGTTGCGCGCCGCGATCGCCGCCGCCGCGCCGAACATGAACGCCGCCGCCCCCCGGCTCAGCACTTTCAGCCCTTTGGGCGACTGCAGGAAGCCGCGCGCCTTGGTTGCCAGCAGCAGGTAGGGAGACAGCACCGCCAGCAGCACCGCGACCGTAATCAGCGACAGCAGCAGATAATCCGGCAGCGTGATCGTCTTCAGGTTCACGATCGTTGGCATGATCGCCATGTAGAAGATCATCGTCTTCGGGTTGCCGAGCGTCAGCGCCAGTCCGCCCGAAAAGTTCGAGACAAAGCCGCCCGCGCCCTTCTTGGCCTGCACTTTTTCGGTATTGATCCCGTCGCGCCAGAACTTCCAGGCCAGCCATGCCAGATAGGCGACGCCGGCCCATTTGATCGCCATGAACGCCAGACCGAACGTCTGCGCGACAAGCGCCAGCCCCAGCACCACGGCCGTCATCCAGACCAGATCGCCCAGCACGACGCCGAGCATCATCGCAAACGACGACCGGAACCCCGAGCCAAGCGCACGCGCCACAATCGCCGTCACGCCCGGTCCGGGAATGGCGGCGGCGACGGCGAGCGCCAGCGCATAGGCAAGAAAACCAGCGAGCGTCATGGGAGGATGCGTCCAGCGGGATCAGTCGACGCAGATTCCATACCACTGTCCAAACCATTCCGCCCGCGAATTGATCTGATCGACCAATCAACGCCGTTGATGGATCGCGCGCCTGCCCGGTCAGATCAGCGCGCCCTGCCGGCGCAGTCTCGCCTGTATCCGAGCCAGATTGGTCCGGTGCCCGGCGTCGACATGGTCGGCCGCCGCAACGCCGGCCGCCTGGCCGGTGGCAAACGCCGTGCCCATCACCCTGATAGAGCCATAGGCGTTCGGGTCCGCCCCGATCGTGCGGCCGCCATACCAGAGATTGTCGATCCCCCACGCCCGGATCGCATCGTAGGGCACATGACAGAACCCGGCGCCGCCGATCGACGTATAGCTCGGCTTGCCGGCCTCGCCATGCAGTTCGATCGGCCAGGCGGCACGCGCGATCGCGTCGTCGCGCTGGCGGCCCTGAACCACGTCCTCGCCGGTCATGTCGTAGCGCGCCGCCGGATGCCGCGTCTCGCGCACGCCGATCTGCGGCCCGGTCGCCGCCAGATAGGCGTTCTCGAAACCCTCCATCTCGCGCTTCAGCAGCGCCACATAATCGTTGGCGCGCGCCCGCGCCTCCATTTCGGCGGCGGTGAAACTCTCGGACGACAGGTCCGGCAGCGCGACGTCGACCGTCATCCACCACATGTCGTGCGACAGCGGCAGACGGATGATGATGCCGCCGTCGGTGCGCTGGATCGGGTAGTCGCCCTGGCTGTTGTAGCGCGCGATGGCCGCCTGCAGCGCGGCGCGGTCGATCGTCAGGTCGCGGGCGATGCCGCCGACGCGGATCGGCATGGTCAGCGCCTGCAGATGGCCCTCGCCGTCGCCTACCCTAAACGGCAGCCCCGCCAGCATCGCCAGATTGGCGTCGCCGCTGGCGTCGACAAAGGCTTCCGCCGACACCCGGCTGCGCCCGCCCATGCCGGCAAGCGTCACCGCCTCCAGCCGCTCCGCGGTGCGCGCCACCGAGGCCACGCGGGTATGCAGCTTCACCTCGACGCCGTGCCGGCGCGTCAGCCTGTCGAGCGAGAATTTCAGCACCTCGCCATCCAGCAGCACGATCCAGTTGCCGGTGGTCTCGGACCGGAACGCCTCGCCGGGCAGGCCGTGCGCCTTCAGTTCGGCGATCACTTCACGACCAACGCCGCCGACCGCCGCCACCGGCTCGTCGCCCTGCTGGAACAGGCCGCAATAGGCGTAGACCTGCGCGTTCGTCGCCGCGCCGCCGAGAAAGCCGTATTTTTCCACCAGGCAGACCTTCGCGCCCGCCATCGCGGCGCCGATCGCCGCCGCCACCCCGGCCGCCCCGCCGCCGCACACCACCACGTCGTAATCGGCCTCGACGCGTTTGCTCATCGCGCCGCCGTCACGCCCGCCAGCTCAGGAAGAATTGTTCGGCCTTGCCGATCGCCCAGCTGACGGTCAGGCCGAGAACCGACAGGATGGCGACGCCCGCGATCAGCTGGTCGGTGGCGAACAGCGCGCCCGCCATCAGGATATAGGCGCCGATGCCGTATTGCGCGCCGATCATCTCGGCGGCCACCAGCAGAACGATGGCGATCGACGCCGAGATGCGGAAGCCCGACAGGATCGCCGGCAGCGCGCCGGGAATGATGATCTTTCTGACGATCGACAGCCATGACAGCCCGAACGACTGCCCCATCCGGATCAGGTTGCGGTCGACATTGTCGACGCCGCCATAGGTGGCGATGACGGTCGGGAAGAACGTGCCGAACAGGATCGTCGCCACTTTCGATCCCTCGCCGATGCCGAACCAGACGATGAACAGCGGCAGCAGCGCGATCTTCGGGATCGGAAACAGCGCCGACACGATCGGCAGCAGTCCGGCGCGCGCCAGCGAAAACAGCCCGATCGCCAGCCCGACGCCGACGCCGAGCAGCGACCCGAACAGCCAGCCGACCGTCAGCCGGTAGAGGCTTGCGCCGAGATGCGTCCACAACATGCCGGACCGCACCAGGTCCTGGAACGCGCTGAACGCTTCCGACGGCGCCGGCAGCGCGATCGAATTGATGACGCCGCTGCGCGATCCCAGTTCCCACAACCCGATCAGCACGATGAACACCAGCGGCGAAACAAGGCGGAAACGGCGCACCTTGAAGCCGCCGCCGCGATAGGGCACCGGCCTTGCATTGGCCGGCATCGCGGCCGCAGGCCGCGCCGGCGCGGTCGTCGGGTCGGCTGCGGCGTCAAGCGACATCGGACAGCTCCATGTCGGCGGCGCGCGCCTCCTCGCGCATCAGGTTCCACAGATGCCGCTGCGTCTGTTCCAGTTCCGCGCCGCGCTCGGCGCGCTCGGCCAGCGCGATGTCGATCTCGACGATCTGCCGGATGCGCCCCGGCCGGCGCGACAGCACGATGATCTTGTGGCCGAGCCGGACCGCCTCGGCCAGATTGTGGGTGACATAGCAGGCGGAGAACCGTTCGCGCGTCCACAGTTCGATCAGGTCGTCCAGCAGCAGTTCGCGCGTCTGGCTGTCCAGCGCCGACAGCGGTTCGTCCATCAGCATCACCGCCGGGTTGACCGACAGCGCCCGCGCGATCGCCACGCGCTGCTTCATGCCGCCCGACAGCTGGCGCGGCAGCGCCTTGCGGAAGTCGAGCAGCTTGGTGCGCCTCAGCACGTCCTCGATGATCGCCCGCGCCCTGTCGCCCCTGATGCCGTGATCCTCCAGCACCAGGCTGACATTGCCCTCGACGCTGCGCCACGGCAGCAGCGCGAAATCCTGGAACACATAGGTCAGCGGATTGAGCGATCCGGCCGGCGGCTCGCCAGCCACCAGCACCTGGCCGGCGGTCGGTTTCTCCAGCCCGCCGATGAAACGCAGCAATGTCGATTTCCCGCAGCCCGACGGTCCGATGATGCAGACGATCTCGCCGGCCTTCAGCTCGAAGCTGATATCGTCCAGCACCTCGGTCTGGCCGTAGCGGTGACTGACCTTGTCGATCACGATGTCCATGAGCGTCTCATCCCGGATGTTTGCCGGTTGCCGCAGCGGCAACCGGCGGCGCCGGCCTAAAAAGTCTCGACAAAGCTTGTGTCGACGAGCTTTTCCATCGACGCTTCGGCAGGAACCAGCTTCTCCGACTTGAACCATTCCAGCTGGTCCTTGACGCTGCCCACGTTCAGCCTGGCGCCTTGGTTGATGCGCATCGCGCCGGCGCGTATCGCCGGGTCGGCGGCCTCGATCGGCCGGTCGGAATAGACGTATTTGTGGATCATCCCCACGATCGCCTTGGTATCGTCGGCCGCCATCGTCTTGTCGACGAAGGCTGCGTTATAGTCGGCGATGCCCTTGGACAGCGCCGCCAGATATTGCTCCACCAGCTTGCGGTTGTTGGCGACGTTGTCGCTCGAGGTGAACACCGTCGTCACCTGATAGTTGTCGATATAGTCCGACACCTTGCCGATCTCGTGAATTTCGCCGCCCTTGGTCAGCCCGGCCGCGATGTTGGGCACGATCGACCAGGCGTCGATCTGGCCCGATTTCAGCGATGCGATCACCGCCGGCACCGCGTTCAGCGGCACCAGCTGCATCGCCGAACGGGCAAAACCCTCCTTGTCGGCGATCTTGTTGGCCATGTAGTGGAACGACGAGCCGGCCGTGGTGATGCCGAAGCGTTTTCCGGCCAGTTGCTTGGGCGTCGTCACGCCGCTTTCGAACGCCGCCTTGGAGACGATGATCTTCTGGCCGTCGATCTCCGGGGTTTCCTGCAGCGCGCCTCCGATGATCTTGACGGCGCCCTTCTCGGCCAGGCTGATCAGTCCGCCGGTCATCGCCGTCACGCCGAAATCGACGTCGCCTGACGCGATCGCCACCGCCATCGGCTGCGCCGCCTGGAACGGCACGAATTCGACGTCGAGCCCCTGCTCTTTGAAATAGCCCTTGCCCTCGGCGATGATGCTCGGCGAATGCGACACCAGCGACAGGATGCCCACCTTGATCGGCTCGGCGCTGGCGGCCGAAACCCCCGTCAGCATGGTCGCGGCGGCAAGCGCTCCAAAGGCGCGGCGGGTCATCGAAGTCATGTCGTTCCTCCCTGTCGTTTCCGGTTCTGCCTGGTTTGCTCTGTCCAGGCGGGTTGGCTCCAGCCGCTCCGCGGCCTTGGTGTTGCAGTCTGCCTCAACGCTCGATCACGCTGAGGATCTGGGCCGAAAGTCGCGCGCGCGCGGTGTCGGCGTCGCGCGCCAGCGTCGCCTTGACCACGCCGTCCAGCGCCGCCGTCTCGGCTTCGAGATCGATGCGGTCCTCCATCAGCGCCGCATAGCGGAACCGCCTGCTTTGCGTGAACAGCCGGTCCTGGAAATCGATCAGCCGCGGCGAATGGCACGCGGCCGTCAAGGCGGCGTGAAACTGCCGCGCCGCCTCGTCCCATTCGATCGCATAGGCGGCGCGGTCCGTCGCCGCCTGGGCGCACAGCCTGGAATAGGTGTGGAAGGCGGCGACCAGCTGGCCCTCCCATTTCAGATCGCCGTGCTTGATCGACCAGCCGAGGCCCAGCGTCTCGATTTCGGCGCGCAGCCGCAAGATGTCTTCCAGATCGGTCTGGGTGGCCGACGCGACGCGAAAGCCACGTTGGGCGTTGGCCTCGACCAGTCCTTCGGCCGCCAGCAGCGTCAGCGCCTCGCGAAACGAATGCGCCGATCCGCCATATCGCGACCGCAGGTCCTCGATCTTCAGCTTGGTGTCGGGGGCCAGCACGCCGACGGAAATGTCGCGCCGAACCTGGGATGCGATCAGCCGCACGACCGTGTCGGAATCCTGATTTTTCCTCCCGAACACGCCGTCTCCTTCAACGTATCGAAAAATCTTCAATATTTTTCTGCTATGCAACATCGAAGGTCGAGTCAAGTTTTGACCCGTCCGCGATTGTTCGCCACCCTTGGCGCAGGCGTCACGCTTGGCACCTGCGCGCCGTAGTGGCCGACCCGCCGGAGACCAGCTTGCCAGCAGCCACCGTGACCGCCCGCACCCGCATCGTCTTCATGATCGGCACGCCGATCGCCCAGGCCAGGTCGCCCGGCCTGTTCAACGCCCATTTCGCCCGCACCGGCCAGGATCGCGTCATGGTCGCGCTCGACGTCAGCCCGGCGGCGCTGCCGGGTTTCGTCGCCACGGTGCGCGACGGGCCGAACTGCGACGGTTTTGTCTCCACCCTGCCGCACAAGCACGCCCTGCCGGCGCTTGTCGACGACGCCTCGCCGGCCGCGATCGCGCTCGACGCCGTCAATGTCGTCGCCCGCATGGCTGGCGGCCGCCT
>DDFA01000119.1 GCA_002336975.1 Phyllobacteriaceae bacterium UBA1940 | reverse complement strand
TCCTGCTGAACAACCAGCTGACCGATTTCGCCTTTGCGGCGACCAAGGACGGCGTCGCCGTGGCGAACCGGGTGGAGCCGAAGAAACGGCCGCGTTCGTCGATGTCGCCAACGATCATCCTGCGCGACGGCAAGCCGGTCTATGCGCTGGGGTCGCCTGGCGGCAGCAGTATCATCCCCTATGTGGCGACGACCATCATCGCTCTGGTCGACTGGAAGATGGACATCCAGCAGGCGATTTCGATGCCGCATCTGACCAACCGTTTCGGGACCTATGAGCTGGAAGCCGGGACGTTAGCGGTCGAGATGGCCAATGAGCTCGAGAGCCTGGGCTTCAAGACCGCGGTCAAGGAGCAGAATTCAGGCCTGCACGGGATCGCGATCGGACCGGACGGAATTTTCGGCGGCGCCGACCCGCGCCGCGAGGGCATGGCCTCGGGCGACTGAACCTGCAACACGTCGCGCCTCAAGCGAAATGCCGGAACGCCCAGATGACGCCCGAGGCGTGGATCGCCATGACCGCGACGAGCCCGGCGGCGACGGCGAGCCGGCCGGTCGGGTCGATCGGCCGCAGCGCGTGGCGAGGCCTGACATTCGAGCCCGAGGTGATCAAGCTGAGCGCGGCGAGCGCCACGCCGCCCGCCAGCACGATGCGCTGCGGGAACCCGGCCAGCAGGCCGACGCCGAGGAACAGCGCCAGCAAGGCGAAGGAACACAGAGCCAGTGGCAGGCCGCCGGGCACGATCTGGCGCAACACCTGGCCGCCGTCGAACTTCCACACCGGCGCGAGATTGGCGAGGTTGAACAGCGCGACGCAGCCGACCAGGGCGGCGACAAAATTGCCGCCGTGAACGCTGCCGGCGGCCATCGCGGCGTGACCGGCGAGAAGCAGCGGCGGCACCAGGAAGGCGGAAAACCCCGCCCCCATCAGCGCGACGAAGGCGACCTCGAAATGGCTGTCATAAGGCCGGCCGCCGACCGCCACGCCGCCGAGCAACGGGATGAAGATCATCCGCGCCTTGCGGTGGCCGCTGATGCGGAAGGCCGCCATATGGCCGAGCTCATGCAGCGCGACGACCGAGGTGAGGATGACGGCGAAGGCGAGCCCGCCAACGGAAAAGCCGCTGAGCGACCACAGGATCGCGACCGACGCCAGCGCCATCAGGAACTGCGTCGAGGGCCGCTCGAACAGGCCGCCTGGACGGTACTGGCCGGTCAGGGCCCAGATGCGCAGCTTGGCCAGTTTGCGCCTGAGCGCGAAATAGCGGAAGCCGAGAAAGGCGAAACCGCGATAAACGTCCGCCTGCTCGACCGTGACGCGGGTTGCGCCGCCGCCGGCGTCCGCCAGTTCAACGGTCTCGCGGTAGTTCGCCCAGAACGCCGCCTCGAGCGAACTGTCGTCAACGATGCGGGTGACGAAACGCTCGCCCTCGACGACGTCGTCATGAACGGCGACCCGCAGGATCGGCCGGCCGTCGCGCCCGTCCCACCTCAATGCCATGCGCATCTGGCCGCCCGGCAAAACCTCGACCTCGACAAAGTCGCCGGCCCAGTTGGCGTCGCGGCCAAGCGGCCACAACGCCTGCCAGAGTTTTTCGCGCGGCGCGGCGACAACGACGCTGAGCCGAACGGTGCGGCGGCCAAGCGGCGCCGTCATCAGAAAATAGATCAGGCCCAGATTGACGAGGACAAGAAGTGCGGCGAGCCAGCCAGGCATGAGAGACGACCCTGTTCGGGCAGGATCCTAGCAGCAAGGGCGCAAGAAACGATTAAGCGCCAAAACCTTCGTTCACACTCCGCGCACCCTGTTCACGACGCGCGTTCGACCGTGGCGACAGTTACTGCATCGGCCCGAAAATCGGGATCGATTTCCGAAAGCACGATGCGGCAGATTCAAAGTGCCAGAGCGTCCTTTGCGCGCCCAATTGGACGGGCGGCGCTCTAGAACGCGCCGATCCACATGGCGAAGGAGACGAGGAACGCGCTGACGCTGACGAGAGAGACGACATCCTGCAGAAGTTCGGGCATATTGGGCTCCTGTTCGCTTCTGTTTCCATTTTGTTCTATTTTTGTTCAAAGTCAACCGGGTTTGGTCGATTTTTTTGCGGGCCGGGTGACGTAAGGTTAAGTAGGCGTAAAGCCGCCCTTGTCCCGACGCTCACGGCGCTGGATTCCGGGTTCCGCCGCGCTGCCGCAATGACAGCGGGACAGATAGGCGCATTGCAGATGCGTTCCGGATCCCACCTGCCCTTCCCTCCCGCTCAAAGCAAAACCCCCGGCGCAGGCCGGGGGTTCAAAAAGTCGGTTGACCGGCCGCAAGGGCCAGTCAGAAAAGTCGGAGATCAGGCTGCTTCGTTGTCGGCGTTGGCGGCCTCGGCCTCGAGCCGGGCGCGGTCTGCTGCGCCCTTGGCCGACACATCGCGCTCGACGAATTCGATGACGGCCATCGCGGCGTTGTCGCCGTGGCGGAAGCCGGCCTTCATGATGCGCAGATAGCCGCCATTGCGCGATGCGTAACGCGGCGCGATGGTTTCAAACAGGCGTTTTGCCAGCGTATCGGAACCGATCTGCGAGATCACCTGACGGCGGGCGTGCAGGTCCCCGCGCTTGCCCAGCGTCACAAGCTTCTCGACGATCGGGCGAAGCTCCTTGGCCTTCGGCAAGGTGGTCACGATCTGCTCGTGCTCGATGAGCGAGGCGGCCATGTTCGAAAACAGGGCCTTGCGGTGGCTGGCGGTGCGGTTCAGCCGGCGGCCGGAACGTCCATGGCGCATGGCGGGTCTCCTAGGGTCTGTGGGCGATGGCCCAATGAGTTGTTCGTCGGTCGTTGTTCGTGGGTCGACCGACGACCCACGAATGTCTACCGATTCAATATTGGTCTTCGTAGCGTTTGGCGAGGTCGTCAATGTTCTCCGGCGGCCAGTCCGGTACTTCCATGCCGAGATGCAGGCCCATCGCCGCGAGCACTTCCTTGATCTCGTTGANNTGTCGTTCTTCAGGCAGTTGGCCGAGCGGACCGAGAGCTCCAGCTCGTCGACCTTCTTGAGCAGCGCCGGGTTGAACGACAGGTCGGCTGCGACTTCCGGCGCGGCTTCCTTCTGCGGCTCGTCGAAATTGACGAACAGGCCGAGTTGGTCCTGCAGGATGCGCGCCGCGAACGCCACCGCGTCCTCGCCGCTGATCGAGCCGTCGGTCTCGATCGTCATGGTCAGCTTGTCCTTGTCGAGTTCCTCGCCATGGCGGGTGTTCTCGATCTTGTAGGAGACTTTCTTGACCGGCGAATAGAGCGAGTCGACCGGGATCAGGCCGATCGGCGCGTCGTCGGCGCGGTTGCGCTCGGCCGGAACATAGCCCTTGCCGGTGTCGACGGTGAACTCCATGCGGATCTCCGCGCCCTCGTCGAGGGTGCAGATGACGTGGTCGGGATTGAGGATCTCGACATCGCCGACGGTCTGGATGTCGCCGGCGGTGACGGCGCCGGGACCCTGCTTGCGCACGACCATGCGCTTGGGGCCGTCGCCTTCCATCTTGATGGCGATTTCCTTGATGTTGAGCACGATATCGGTGACGTCTTCACGGACGCCCGCGATCGACGAGAATTCATGCAGCACGCCGTCGATCTGCACCGCGGTGACGGCGGCGCCGCGCAGCGACGACAGCAGCACGCGACGCAGCGCGTTGCCGAGCGTCAGGCCGTAGCCGCGCTCGAGCGGCTCGGCGACAAGCGTCGTCAGGGTCTTTCCCTTGGAGGAGAACTCGACCTTGTTCGGCTTGATCAGTTCTTGCCAGTTCTTCTGGATCATCTTGTTTCCTTCCGTTTGCCCGGCACCATCCAATCGTGACCGTGCGGCCTGGAAACCGTGGATGAGCGCCGGCCGGAAAAGCGCGGCGCTCGCACGGAGTTCAAATCGGGTTAGACGCGGCGGCGCTTGCGCGGCCGGCAGCCATTGTGCGGGATCGGCGTGACGTCGCGGATCGAGGTGATCATGAAGCCGGCGGCCTGCAGCGCGCGCAGTGCCGATTCACGGCCGGAACCGGGACCGCAGACCTCGACTTCGAGGGTGCGCATGCCGTGTTCCTGGGCCTTCTTGGCGCAGTCTTCGGCGGCCATCTGCGCCGCGAACGGCGTCGACTTGCGCGAGCCCTTGAAGCCCTGCGCGCCGGCCGACGACCAGGCGATCGCATTGCCCTGCGCGTCGGTGATGGTGATCATCGTGTTGTTGAACGTCGAATTGACGTGGGCGACGCCCGTCGAGATGTTCTTGCGTTCGCGACGGCGTACGCGTCCGGCTTCCTTGGCCATGTCTTACCTTTCGATCTTAACGCCGCCGTAGTTCCAGCGGCTACACCTGAGTCGGTCGTGGGTCGTCGTTAGTCGGTCGATTTCAGATAACGACCGACGACCAACGACCGACCAAATTACTTCTTCTTGCCTGCGATCGCCTTCGCCGGGCCCTTGCGGGTGCGGGCGTTGGTGTGGGTGCGCTGGCCGCGAACCGGCAGGTTGCGGCGGTGACGCAGGCCGCGATAGCAGCCCAGATCCATCAGACGCTTGATGTTCATCGAGGTCTCGCGGCGTAGGTCGCCCTCGACCCGGTAGTCGCGGTCGATGGCTTCGCGGATCGCCAGAACCTCGGCGTCGGTCAGCTCGTTGACGCGGCGCTCGGCCGGGATGCCGACCTTCTCGGTGATTTCCTTGGCGAACTTGGCGCCGATGCCGTGAATGTACTGGAGCGCGATCACGACGCGCTTGTTGGTCGGTATGTTGACGCCTGCAATACGGGCCATCTTCATCTCCATCTGGACCGGTCGCCGATCAGGCGCCGGAAGGTTGTGGTTGCCCCGCGTCCGGTGGAGGCCGGCCCTTGCGGGTGGTTCCAATCAAAAAACTGGCCCTGCCCCGGAAGGCGGCCAGTCCAACACTGATTGGAATGTGACGCGCACATAGGCGAGTCCCGGATCAGAGTCAACTGCCGCAATCCTGGACCAATGGAATTGCCTCGACAGGATTTTGGCTCGGGCATATTGCGTGGCTTCACCAGAAGGTATCCTCCGCGTGATACAAGCCACCTCCACGATTGCCGCCCTGCTCTATGGCACCTCGCTTTGCCTGCTTGCACTCCTGCATTGGAAACGGCCGGAACTGTCGGTCGTGCGAAACGCCGTGAGCGAATATGGCACGGGCTCGACGGCGACGCTGTTTCGCCTCAACGCAACGATCGGAAGCATTGCCGCACTATTGCTGGCTGTCGGTTTCTACCTGAGCCCCGACATAGCCCGATCAACATCAATTGCCTTGTTTCTCGTACTGATGATCGTCGCCCGGACGGGTGTGTCGATCTGGCCGACAGATGCGGAAGGTCACCCGGTCACGGCCAGCGGGCGCATTCACCTGCTGTTTGCGATCGTCAGCTTCACATTCACCTACATGGCGGTGACGCGAATCGCCGACGTGCTGCCAGCAGTTGACCATTGGCCGGGCTTCCAGACATCGTGGTCGCCTTTCAGGTGGTTGGTCTCGGCGAGCCTTGCGGCAACGGTCGCGACAATGCTGCGGCCGCTGCGCGCCTGGTTCGGTTTGGCGGAGCGTGCGTTCCTGATCCTGACGCCGCTGTTTTTCCTGACCGCCGCGCTCTGGATGGCGACCCGCTGAAGTCCCCGTTCCAACAGGCGGCTGCAAGTTCGATCTGGCGCGACCTATTCGAACCTGGGCCCGGCTCGGCCGTCAGCCAGACACATGCGAGCCCCCGACCCAGGGCAACCTGCCATGCGGACAGGGTGAGCCAAAGTTCGCAGGAGCGGTCCTAGCTCTTTGCCTTGCCAGCTTTCGCCTTGGCCGCCTTGGCCTTCTTGATCGACTTGAGCAGTGCCTCGATCGCGGCGGTCACGTCGTCGATCGGGGCCATGCCGTCGACATTGTGCAGCAGTTTCTTGGCATAATAGTAGCCGGTGAGCGGTGCGGTCTTCTTGTAGTATTCGCGCAGCCGCTCGGGGAACACGGCCGGGTCGTCGTCCTTGCGCACCGGCTTGCCGGCGGCCCTGGTCTCCTCGGCGCGGTTGACGATGCGGCCGACCAGCGCCTTGTCGTCGACGATCAGTTCGATGACCGCGTCGAGCTTGAGCTTGCGCTTGGCCAGCATCTTGCCGACCGCATCGGCCTGGGCCAGCGTCCTGGGATAGCCGTCGAGGATGAACCCCTTCCTGCAATCCTTCTGGTCGATTCGCTCGGCGACGATGGCGTTGACGATGGCGTCGGAGACCAGCTCGCCCGCATCCATCACCGCCTTGGCCTTCAGCCCCACCGGCGTGCCGGCGGCGACCGCGGCGCGCAGCATGTCGCCGGTCGACAGTTGCGGAATCTTGTGGGCTTCGACGAGCCTTGTTGCTTGCGTCCCCTTCCCCGCCCCCGGGGGTCCAAGCAGTATCAGCCTCATCGTCCCCTCTTGCCTCCACGCAATTTGGATTTCTTGATCAGCCCTTCGTACTGGTGGGCGATCAGGTGGCCCTGAATCTGGGCGACGGTGTCAAGCGTTACACTGACGACGATCAGAAGCGAAGTGCCACCAAGGTAGAAAGGCACGCCGGTCGCAGAAATCAGGAATTCGGGAATGAGGCAGATGACGACCAGATAGATGGCGCCGATGACGGTGATGCGGGTCAGCACGTAGTCGATATATTCGGCCGTGCGCTCGCCCGGACGATAGCCGGGGATGAAGCCCGAATGCTTCTTCAACTGGTCGGCGGTGTCCTTCGGATTGAACACCAGCGCGGTGTAGAAGAAGGCGAAGAACACGATCATCGCCGCATAGAACAGCATGTAGAGCGGCTGGCCGTGGCCAAGCGTCGCCAGCAGCGTGTTGACCCAGCCCGGCAGCGACGTCGAGTGCGAGAAGCCGGCCAGCGTCGCAGGCAGCAGCAGCAGCGACGAGGCGAAGATCGGCGGAATGACGCCGGCGGTGTTGAGCTTGAGCGGCAGGTGCGACGTATCGCCCTGGAACATGCGGTTGCCGACCTGGCGCTTCGGATACTGGATCAGCAGCCGCCGCTGGGCGCGCTCGAAGAAAACGATGACGGCGATGACCACCACCGCCAGCACGATGATCGCCAGGATCAGGCCGGTCGACAGAGCGCCGGTGCGGCCAAGCTCCAGTGTGCCCGACAGCGCCGTCGGCAGGCCGGCGACGATGCCGGCGAAAATGATCAGCGAAATGCCGTTGCCGATGCCGCGCGCGGTGATCTGCTCGCCGAGCCACATCAGGAACATGGTGCCGCCGACAAGCGTGATGACGGCCGAGATGCGGAAGAACCAGCCCGGATCGGTGACGATCCCCGCCCCGCTCTCGAGGCCGATCGCGATGCCGTAGGCCTGCACGGTGGCCAGAAGCACGGTGCCGTAGCGGGTATACTGGTTGATGACCTTGCGGCCCTGCTCGCCTTCCTTCTTCAGCTGGTCGAGCGTCGGCACGACCGACGTCATAAGCTGCATGATGATGGAGGCGGAGATATAGGGCATGATGCCGAGCGCAAAGATCGCCATGCGCTGCACCGCGCCGCCAGAAAACATGTTGAACATGCCGAGCACGCCGCGCGCCTGGCCCTCGAACGCCTGGGCGAATGCGTCGGGATTGATGCCGGGAATCGGGATGTAGGTGCCGAGGCGATAGACCAGCAGCGCGCCGAGCGTGAACCAGATTCGCTTCTTCAGGTCCTCCGCTTTCGCAAAGGCCGCAAAATTCAGGTTCGATGCAAGTTGCTCGGCTGCTGATGCCATGGGTCAGACCCTTTCACGCATGGATGGAAACGGTGCTGTTTCCACAAAGGCGAGACAACCCGCCTGGAAGGTGGAGCAGGACGGGCCGGGCGCCCGGCCAAGTCCGCGTGACGACGCGGATGCCCGCCAGCGGAAATCCCCTGATGCAAGGTGAATTCGATCCAGATCCGTCGGCCTTCGGTTGAGGTCGAGCGACCGGCCCGACCGTCGCCAAAGCCCGCGGCCTTGGCCCGAATTGTCTCCGGCAGAACGATTCCACCCATGCATGAAAGGGTCACTACTCCGCTTGTTCACACGCAATCGCCCGCACGAGGCGGGCGGCGCATGTCGCCGAAGCCGAGATAGGCTCCGGCGCGTCAAGTTGCAAGCAGCGGCTGATGCCGCTGCACGGCCTTATTCGGCCTTCGCCTTCTTGCCCTTGGCCGGCTTTTCAGCCTTCGGCTCGGGCAGAGTGAGCGATGCGCCGGCCTTCTCGATCTTCTCGACGGCCGCCTTGGAGGCGCCGGCGACGTTGAACGAGACCTTCGCCTTCAGATCGCCGTCCGACAGGATGCGGATGCCGTCCTTGACGCGGCGCACGACGCCGGCCTTGACCAGCGCCTCACCGTCGATCGTCGCCTTGGCGTCGAGCTTCTTGGCGTCGATCGCGGCCTGGATGCGGCCAAGCGACACGGTCGCGTAGGACTTCGACGTCAGCGGCGTGAAGCCGCGCTTGGGCAGGCGCCGGTAGAGCGGCATCTGGCCGCCCTCGAAGCCGTTGATGGCGACGCCGGAGCGCGCCTTCTGACCCTTGACGCCGCGGCCGCCGGTCTTGCCCTTGCCAGAGCCGATACCGCGTCCGAGACGCTTGCGGGAGTGAGTTGCGCCTTCATTGTCGCGCACATCGTTGAGTTTCATCGTGGTGCTCCTTCGCGCCGGCTCACGTCTCGTCGACGATCGCGACGAGATGCGGGATGGACGCGATCATGCCGCGCACGGAAGGCGTATCTTCCAGCGTGCGGGTGCGATGCATCTTGTTCAGGCCCAGGCCGACGAGCGTCGCGCGCTGTTCCTTGGGGCGGCGGATCGGCGAACCGACCTGCTTGACGGTCAGGGTCTTGCCCACCGCCTTGGCTGCTTTCTTGGCCATCGCGTCGCTCCTTATTCTTCGCCGGCGGCAGCGCCGCGACGTGCCTGAAGCGTGGAATACTTGATGCCGCGCTGGGCTGCGACGTCCTTGGGATGCAGTTGGTTCTTCAGCGCATCGAAAGTGGCGCGCACCATGTTGTATGGGTTCGACGAACCCATCGACTTGGCGACGACGTCGTGCATGCCGAGCGTTTCGAACACCGCGCGCATCGGGCCGCCGGCGATGATGCCGGTGCCGGGCTTGGCGGCGCGCAGCAGGACGCGGCCGGCGCCGTGGCGGCCGTGCACGTCATGGTGCAGCGTGCGGCCCGAACGCAGCGGCACGAAGATCAGTTCGCGCTTGGCGGCTTCGGTGGCCTTGCGGATGGCTTCCGGCACTTCGCGCGCCTTGCCATGGCCGAAACCGACGCGGCCCTTCTGGTCGCCGACGACGACGAGAGCGGCGAAGCCGAAACGACGGCCGCCCTTCACGACTTTGGCGACGCGGTTGATGTGGACCAGCTTGTCGACGAACTCGCTGTCTTTTTCTTCACGGTCACGGGAGCGTTCGCGTCCGCCTTCCCTGCGTTCTTGTGCCATATCCTGTTCCTTATTTTTTTCCGGAAGCACGGGTTGAAATTGCGGCCGGCTTTAACCGATCCGCGACGGAAAGTCTAACGTGAATGACGAATGGCAAAATGGAGAATGATATCAGTAGCTTAAGGGCCACACCTACCAAACTCCCATTTCACCATTCACCGTTCACCAGTCACTTAGAAGCTCAATCCGCCTTCGCGGGCGGCTTCAGCCAGCGCCTTGACGCGGCCGTGATAGATATAGGCGCCGCGATCGAACACGACCTCGGTGACGCCCGCCTTCTTGGCGCGCTCCGCCAGCAGCTTGCCGACGGCGCTAGCCGCGGCGACATTGGCGCCCGACTTGCCCTTGTTGTCCTTCTCCAGCGACGAAGCGGCGGCCACGGTGTGGCCCTTGGCGTCGTCGATGATCTGGGCGTAGATGTGCAGCGAAGTGCGGTGCACCGACAGACGCGGACGGCCGTTGGCGACCTTCTTGATCTGACGGCGGATGCGCTGCGCGCGTTTCTGGGTAGCAGCCTTGTTGGCCATGGTCATAACTCCTGCCTTGTGAGACGGCGGCGGCTCTGCGCGGTCAGACGATCTGCCCTGCCCGCAACCACTTGCCGTGGCGGTTTCAACAGTGAATGGTGAATGGAAAAATGGTGAATGGTATGAGCGGCTCTTACGCCAATCCTACCAACCCGCCATTTCACCATTCACCATTCACCAATTCCCTGTTCCGCCGCAACGCGGCGAACACAATTACTTCTTCTTGCCTTCCTTGCGCACGATCCGCTCGCCGGCGTAGCGCACGCCCTTGCCCTTGTAAGGCTCGGGACCGCGATATTCGCGGATCTCGGCGGCGACCTGGCCGACCTGCTGCTTGTCGATGCCGTTGATGACGATTTCCGTCGGCTTCGGCGTCGCAATGGTGATGCCGTCGGGCGTCTGGTAGATCGCCTCGTGCGAGAAGCCGAGCGACAGCTGCACGTTCTTGCCCTGCATCGCCGCGCGATAGCCGACGCCGCTGATCTCGAGCTTCTTTTCGAAGCCGTCCTTCACCCCCGAAAGGATGTTGGAGATCATGGTGCGCGACATGCCCCAGCGCGAGCGCGAGGTCTTGGTCTGGTCGCGCGGCTCGACCGAAATCGCGCCGTTCTCCATCTTGACCAGCACTTCGTCGTTGACGACGAATTTCAGCTCGCCCTTGGGCCCCTTGGCGGTCACGGTCTGGCCATTGACCTGGGCGGTGACGCCCGCCGGCACTGCGACCGGTTTCTTACCAATACGAGACATTGTCTTGTCCTCGTTCTTTTCTGTTCGAGCTCAGCCTGATCAGAAGATCTGGCAGAGGATTTCGCCGCCGACGTTCTGCTCGCGCGCCTCGTGATCCGCCATCACGCCCTTGGGCGTCGACAGGATCGAGATGCCGAGGCCGTTGGCGACCTGCGGGATGGAACGGGCGGCCACGTAGACGCGGCGGCCGGGCTTCGACACGCGTGCGATCTCGCGGATGACCGGCGAGCCTTCCGCATATTTCAGCTCGATCTCGATCTCCGACTTGCCATTGCCGAAATCGGTCTGGCTGAAGTCGCGGATGTAGCCTTCCGACTTCATCACTTCGAGAACGCGGGCGCGCAGCTTCGAGGCGGGCGTCGAGACCGAGGTCTTGCGCCGGCCGTAGGCGTTGCGGATGCGGGTCAGCATATCGCCGAGGGGATCACTCAAAGACATCCTCGTGCCTCCTTACCAGCTGGACTTGACCAGGCCCGGGACGAGCCCGAGCGAACCGAGCTCGCGCAGCGCGATACGCGACATGCCGAGCTTGCGATAATAGGCGCGCGGACGGCCGGTGACTTCGCAACGGTTACGGATGCGGGTCTTGGCCGTATTGCGCGGCATCGCGGAAAGCTTGAGCTGGGCGCGGAAACGCTCGTCCATGGGCTTGCTCTGGTCCATGATGACAGCCTTGAGCGCCTTGCGCTTGGCGGCGGCGTTCGCAACCATCTTGCGGCGGCGGTTGTTCTTCTCGACTGAACTGGTCTTTGCCATTCAATTTGTCCTTTGTTCGCTTGCCGTTACTGCCGGAACGGGAAGTTGAAAGCCTTGAGCAGAGCCCTGGCTTCGTCATCCGTGTTGGCGGTCGTGCAGACGATGATGTCCATGCCCCAGACCTGATCAACCTTGTCGTAGTTGATTTCCGGGAACACGATGTGCTCCTTGATGCCCATGGCATAATTGCCGCGGCCGTCAAAGCTCTTGCCGTTCAGGCCGCGGAAGTCGCGAACCCGCGGCAGCGCGATGTTGATCAGGCGATCGAGGAATTCATACATGCGGTCCTGGCGCAAGGTGACCTTGGCGCCGATCGGCATGTTCTCGCGGACCTTGAAGCCGGCGATCGAATTGCGGGCCCGGGTGACGACGGCGCGCTGGCCGGCGATCAGCGACAGGTCCTCGGCCGCGACCGTGGGCTTCTTGGAATCGGCCGTCGCCTCGCCAACGCCCATGTTCAGCACGATCTTGTCGATGCGCGGAATCTGCATGTCGTTGTCGTATCCGAACTGCTCCTTGAGAGCTTTCCGGATGGTCTCGTTGTAAATCTTCTTGAGGCGCGGCTGGTTGCCGGCCAGTTCAGTCTTCTTAGCCATCGATCGTAGCTCCCGAGCGCTTGGCGACGCGCACCTTCTTGCCGTCCTTGACCTCGATCTTCACGCGCGTCGCCTTGCCGTCCTTGGGATCGGCGACTGCGATGTTGGAGAGGTGGATCGGCGCTTCCTTGGAAATGATGCCGCCTTCCTGGGTCTGCGACTGGCGCTGATGGCGGCGCACGATGTTGATCCCGCGCACGACGGCCTTGTCGTCCTTGGGCATCATGCGAATGACTTCACCGGTGCGGCCCTTGTCCTTGCCGGCGAGAACGACGACCTTGTCGCCTTTCTTGATCTTGTTCATGGACGTCGTTCCTTACAGCACTTCAGGCGCGAGCGAGATGATCTTCATGTGGTTCTTGGCGCGCAGTTCGCGCGGAACCGGCCCGAAGATGCGCGTGCCGACCGGCTCTTTCTTGTTGTCGACCAGAACGGCTGCGTTCTTGTCGAAGCGAATGACGCTGCCGTCGGCGCGGCGGATGTCCTTGGCCGTGCGAACCACGACCGCCTTCATCACGTCGCCCTTCTTGACGCGGCCGCGCGGAATGGCCTCCTTGATCGAGACGACGATGATGTCGCCGACCGAGGCGTATTTCCGCTTCGAACCGCCCAGCACCTTGATGCACATGACGCGGCGCGCACCGGAATTGTCGGCAACGTCCAGGTTAGTTTGCATCTGAATCATGACTGACCGCCTTTATCTCTTGTCCGGCCCCTTGCACAGCGGCCGGCTTGCATCTGTCTTATTTGGTGGCCGCTTCGGAGACGACGATCCAGGTCTTGTCCTTCGAAATCGGCTTCGATTCCTGAATGAACACCTGATCGCCAACCTTGCAGGCGTTGTTCTCGTCGTGCGCCTTGTACTTCTTCGACATACGCACGGTCTTCTTCATGACAGGATGCGTGAAGCGGCGCTCGACGCGCACGACAACCGTCTTGTCGTTCTTGTCGCTGACGACTTCGCCCTGCAGGATGCGCTTCGGCATGGTTTTGTTCCTTAAGCCTTGTTGCCCGCGGCCTTTTCGGCTGCGATCGTCTTGATGCGGGCGATGTCGCGGCGAATCTGCTTCACGCGCGCGGTCTTTTCCATCTGGCCGGTCGCCTTCTGGAAGCGCAGGTTGAACTGCTCTTTCTTCAGCTTGGCCAGTTCGTCGTTCATCTGGTCAGGGCTCATGCCCCGGACATCGGCGGTTTTCATGATGCGCGCCCTTCCTATTCTGCGATGCGCTGGATGAAGCGCGTCTTGACCGAAAGCTTGGCGGCGCCGAGGCGCAGCGCTTCGCGGGCGGTCTCTTCATTGACGCCATCGAGCTCGAACATCACGCGGCCCGGCTTGACCCGGCAGGCCCAGTAATCGATCGCGCCCTTGCCCTTGCCCATGCGGACTTCGGTCGGCTTCGACGTCACCGGCACGTCCGGGAACACGCGGATCCACACACGGCCCTGGCGCTTCATCGCGCGGGTGATCGCGCGGCGGGCCGCCTCGATCTCACGCGCCGTGACGCGGTTGGGTTCCAACGCCTTCAGACCAAAGCCGCCGAAATCCAGGTTGGTGCCGCCCTTGGCGACACCGTGGATCCGTCCCTTGAACTGCTTGCGGAACTTTGTGCGCTTTGGCTGCAGCATCGTTCTCTACTCCAAATCCTTGCCTGCCGCGGTGATTACGCGGTCTCGCGACGGCGCTGGCCGCCGGTGTTCTGGTTGTCGCCTTCAGTGGCGCGGCGCTCGGAAGCCATCGGATCGTGCTCAAGGATTTCGCCCTTGAAGATCCAGACTTTTACGCCGCAGATGCCGTAGGCGGTCTGAGCTTCGGCCGTGCCGTAATCGACGTCGGCGCGCAGCGTATGCAGCGGCACGCGGCCTTCGCGATACCACTCCATGCGAGCGATTTCAGCGCCGCCGAGACGGCCCGAGCAGTTGATGCGGATGCCCTCGGCGCCCAGGCGCATCGCCGACTGGACGGCGCGCTTCATGGCGCGGCGGAACGCGATGCGGCGCTCCAGCTGCTGGGCGATCGACTGCGCGACCAGCTTGGCGTCGATCTCGGGCTTGCGCACCTCGACGATGTTGAGGCTGGTGTCCGACTTGGTCATCTCCATCAGCTTCTTGCGCAGCTTCTCGATGTCCGCGCCCTTCTTGCCGATGATCAGGCCAGGACGGGCGGCGTGGATCGTGACGCGGCACTTCTTGTGCGGACGCTCGATGACGATCTTCGAGACGGCGGCCTGCTTCAGCTCCTTCTCGAGATATTTGCGGATCGCGATGTCTTCGTGCAGCAGCCGGGAATATTCGCCGCTGTTGGCGAACCAACGCGAGTCCCAGGTGCGGTTGATGCCGAGACGCAGACCGATCGGATTGACTTTCTGACCCATCAGGCAGCCTCCACTTTCTCTTCAACTTCGCGCACGACGATCGTCAGGTGCGAGAACGGCTTCTCGATGCGCGAGGCGCGGCCGCGGCCACGCGTGTGGAACCGCTTCATCACGATCGACTTGCCGACATAGGCCTCGGCGACGACCAGAGCGTCGACGTCGAGATTGTGATTGTTCTCGGCGTTCGCGATGGCGCTTTCCAGCGTCTTCTTGACCGTGCCCGAGATCCGTTTGGTCGAGAACTCGAGATCGTTCAGCGCGGTTGCGACTTTCTTGCCGCGGATCAGCGCCGCGACGAGATTGAGCTTCTGCGGCGAGATGCGGATCGTGCGCAGCACGGCGCGCGCTTCGTTGTCCGCAAGTCCGCGGGGAGCCTTGGCCTTGCCCATTGTTACTTCCTCTTCGCCTTCTTGTCCGCGCCGTGGCCGTAATAGGTACGGGTCGGGGCGAACTCGCCGAACTTGTGGCCGACCATGTCCTCGTTGACCGAGACCGGCACGTGCTTCTGGCCGTTGTAGACGCCGAAGGTGAGACCGACGAACTGCGGCAGGATGGTGGACCGGCGGGCCCACATCTTGATCACTTCGCTGCGGCCGCCTTCGCGGACCTTGTCTGCCTTCTTCAGCAGATAGCCGTCGACAAACGGGCCCTTCCAGACTGAACGGGTCACTTGGCTTACCTCTCTTAGCTCTTGCGCGCGTGGCGCGAGCGCATGATGAACTTGTCGGTCGACTTGTTGGACCGGGTCTTCTTGCCCTTCGTCGGCTTGCCCCACGGAGTGACCGGGTGACGGCCGCCCGAGGTGCGGCCTTCGCCGCCGCCATGCGGGTGGTCGACCGGGTTCATGGTGACGCCGCGATTGTGCGGGCGACGGCCGAGCCAGCGCGAACGGCCGGCCTTGCCGAGATTGATGTTGCCGTGGTCGGGGTTCGACACCGCGCCAACGGTGGCGAAGCACGAGCCGTGCACCAGCCGCTGTTCGCCCGAGTTCAGGCGCAGGATCGCCATGCCCTGGTCGCGGCCGACCAGCTGGGCGTAGGAGCCGGCCGAACGGGCGACCTGACCGCCCTTGCCCGGCTTCAGCTCGACATTGTGCACGATCGTGCCGACCGGCATCGACTGCAGCGGCATCGCATTGCCCGGCTTCACGTCGGCCGACTGCGCCGCGATCACCTGATCGCCGGCGGCGAGCCGCTGCGGCGCCAGGATGTAGGACAGCTCGCCGTCCTCATACTTGATCAGCGCGATGAACGCGGTGCGGTTCGGATCGTATTCCAGGCGCTCGACCGTGGCGGCGACGTCAAGCTTGCGGCGCTTGAAGTCGATGATGCGGTAGGTGCGCTTGTGACCCCCGCCCTGGAATCGGGCGGTGACGCGGCCGGCATTGTTGCGGCCGCCCGACGACTTCAGACCCTCGGTCAGACCCTTGACCGGCTTGCCCTTGTGCAGGCCGGAACGGTCGACGATCACCAGCTGTCGCTGGGAGGGCGTCGTCGGCTTGTAGCTTTTAAGTGCCATTTTCTTCCCCTGTCCGCTTACAGACCGGTTGCGACGTCGATCGAGTCGCCGTCCTTGAGCGTGATGACAGCCTTCTTCACATCGCTCAGCGTGCCGATGGAGCCGCGGAAGCGCTTCACCTTGCCCTTGCGAACGAGTGTGTTGACGCCCGTCACCTTGACGCCGAACAAGGCTTCGATCGCCGCCTTGATCTGCGGCTTGGTGGCCTTGCGGGCGACGTTGAAGACGACCTGGTTGTTTTCCGAAGCCATGGTCGATTTTTCGGTGATCACCGGAGAGACGATCACGTCATAGTGGCGCAGATCGGTCATTTGAAGCGCTCCTCGAGAGCCTCGACAGCGGCCTTGGACAGGACCAGCGTGCCGCGACGCAGAATGTCGTAGACGTTGATGCCCTGAACCGGCAGCACGTCGATGTTCGGGATGTTGGCCGCGGCGCGGGCAAAACCCTGGTCGACCTCGGCGCCGCCGATGACCAGAGCGTTGCTCAGGCCAAGCGACGCCAAGCTGGCGACCAGCGCCTTGGTCTTGGCGTCCTTCAGCGACAGTTCGTCGATGACGATCAGGCTGTCGGACTTCAGCTTCGCCGAAAGCGCATGCTTCAGGCCGAGCGCACGCACCTTCTTGGGAAGGTCGTGAGCGTGGCTGCGCGCAACCGGGCCGTGGGCCTTGCCGCCGCCGCGGAACTGCGGCGCCGATGCGGCGTGGTGGCGGGCGCGGCCGGTGCCCTTCTGCTTGTACATCTTGGACTTGGTCCGGTTGATCTCCGAACGGCCCTTCGACTGGTGCGTGCCCTGCTGGCGCGCGGCGAGCTGCCAGCGCACGACGCGGGCGAGGATGTCCTCGCGCGGCTCGAGGCCGAAAATCGCATCCGAGAGCGAAACGTTGCCGGCGGCTTTGCCGCCGAGGGTCTGTACTTTCAGTTCCATCACTCGGCCCCCTTCTCGGCCGCCTTGCGGATGCCGGCCGGCTTCGGCGCGCTCTCCGGCAGCGGATTCTTCACGGCGTCGCGAACCATGATCCACGCGCCCTTCGAACCGGGGACTGCGCCGCGGATCAGGATCAGGCCGCGATCGGCATCGGTCGAGACGACTTCTACGTTCTGTGTGGTGACGCGCACATTGCCCATGTGCCCGGCCATCTTCTTGCCCTTGAACACGCGGCCCGGATCCTGGCGCTGACCGGTCGAACCGTGCGTGCGGTGCGACACCGAGTTACCGTGTGTCGCGCGGCCGCCACCAAAGTTGTGACGCTTGATGACGCCCTGGAAACCCTTGCCGATCGAGGTGCCCGTCACGTCGACCTTCTGGCCGGCGACGAAGTGATCGACGGTGATTTCGGCGCCGACGTCGAGCATGTTCTCCGGCGTGACGCGGAACTCCGCGACCTTGGCCTTCGGCTCGACCGAGGCGGTGGCGAAATGGCCACGCTCGGCCTTCGACGTATTCTTGACCTTCGACAGGCCGACGCCCAGCTGAACGGCGGTGTAGCCGTTCTTTTCCTGGGTGCGCTGCGCGACCACCTGGCAGTTCTCCATCTTGAGAACGGTGACAGGCACGTGCTCGCCCGCATCATTGTAGATGCGGGTCATGCCGACCTTCTGTGCAATTACACCTGAACGCATTTCTCGTTCTTCCTTCAGAGGAGCTGGGTTTTGGCCCGGCTCATGTTCGTTTGTCGTTCGTTGTCCGCGGATCGCCGCTCGTATCGGCTGACGACCGTCGGCCGACGAACTACAGCTTGATCTCGACGTCGACGCCGGCGGCCAGGTCGAGCTTCATCAGCGCGTCCACGGTCTGCGGGGTCGGGTCAACGATGTCGAGAAGGCGCTTGTGAGTGCGCATCTCGAACTGCTCGCGGCTCTTCTTGTCGATGTGCGGCGAGCGGTTCACGGTGAACTTCTCGATGCGCGTCGGCAGCGGGATCGGGCCGCGAACGTTTGCGCCGGTCCGCTTGGCGGTCGACACGATTTCCTTGGTCGAGGCGTCAAGCACTCGGTGATCAAACGCCTTGAGGCGGATGCGTATGTTTTGACCGTTCATGCGTCACTTCCTTGTCCGGTTGGGCGCGGCGTATCCGCGCCCGCCAGATCCAGTTGATCCCGTCTTAGTCTTTGATCGATGCGACGATGCCGGCGC
>DDFA01000039.1 GCA_002336975.1 Phyllobacteriaceae bacterium UBA1940 | reverse complement strand
CCGCGCCGCCGCGCCGCCGCTTGAGCGGTCTCCGCGTCCGCGCCGGCCTGCTGCGGGTTCCTGGTCGGCTGACACCGGATCGGTCATGGTTCTCGGTCCTATTTCAAATTGCGGGCAAGGCACTCGAAAGATCGTAACCAAGCGACCTCGGCGAACCGTCTTCCGAACGGCAGGCAGTGTCGCAAAATCGACAAGCCAAACCGCTGAAATGCAGTCGCTTTCGTTTTGAGCCACGTCGCAAATCGGCTATGAGGCGTCGGCGGCTCGAATTAGAAGTAGGGTCATATCAACGCCGTCGCGGCCCGGCGGTCAAGGAGTGTGCAGATGTCCGAAGACGAGATCATCCTGTCCGAACTGTCTGACGACGAACTCGTCCAGCAGATGCACGACGATTTGTATGACGGGCTGAAGGAGGAGATCGAGGAGGGAACCAACATCCTGCTCGAGCGCGGCTNNATGAAGGCCGGCATGGCGATCCTGCGGCCGCTGCTGGCCGCCACCGGCGCGCCAAAGCAGGGTAAGCTGGTGATCGGCACCGTCAAGGGCGACATCCACGACATCGGAAAAAACCTTGTCGGCATGATGATGGAAGGGGCCGGTTTCGACGTGGTCGATCTCGGCATCAACAATCCGGTCGAAAAATACCTCGATGCGATCGACCAGCACCAGCCCGACATCATCGGCATGTCGGCGCTGCTGACCACGACCATGCCCTACATGAAGGTGGTCATCGACACGATGAAGGAAAAGGGCATCCGCGACGACTTTGTCGTGCTCGTCGGCGGCGCGCCGCTGAACGAGGAATTCGGCAAGGCGGTCGGCGCCGACGCCTATTGCCGCGACGCGGCGGTGGCCGTCGAGACGGCCAAGGACTTCATGAAGCGCAAGCACAACCAGCAGCGCGCCTCGGCCTGAGAGCCAGGCGCGCGGCCGTGACGCCGCGGAGGGCGCGTGCAGATGCCTGACCCCTCGCCCGACACGCGCGACAACGCGCATAAGGTCCGGGTCATCGCCTGCGGCGCGATCGCCCGCGAGGTGCTGGCGGTGGCGCGCCTCAATCGGCTCGACCATCTCGATCTGGTCTGCCTGCCGGCGATCTGGCACGTCTATCCGCAAAAGATCGCGCCGGCGCTGCGCGACGCCATCGCCGAGACGAAACAGGCGGGCTACGGCCGCATCTTCATCGGCTACGCGGAGTGCGGCACCCAGGGCCAGATCGACAGGATCTGCGCCGAGGAAGGCATCGATCGCATCGCCGGTCCGCACTGCTACGCGTTCTACAGCGGCAATGAGGCGTTCGACAAAATCCGCGAGGACGAGATCACCGCCTTCTATCTGACCGACCTGATCGCCCGGCAGTTCGAGGCGTTTGTGATCGAGCCGCTGAAACTCGACAAGCACCCGGAACTTCGCGACATGGTGTTCGGCAACTACTCCAAGATCGTCTATCTGGCGCAGACCGACGACGCCGAATTGCAGGCCAAGGCGAAATGGGCCGCCGACTATCTTGGCCTCGCCTACGAATACCGCTTCACCGGCTATGGCGACCTGATTCCTGCCCTGGAACGAGCTGCTGGCGCCGGATGACCACCAAAGCGTCCAAATTGGCGGCTTGTGTCGGCTGATGAGACTGTTCGCGCCGATTCCGTTCCTCCTCGCGCTTACCTGCGCCGCCCCGGCAATGGCGACCGGCGCAGCCGACAGCCTGATCACCCAAAACGACAGGCAGCGGCTCGCCGACTACGACACGGTGCGCGCGGCGGCGCTGAATGAGGCGCATGGGGCAGGCGCGCCCGAAGCTGCGCAAACACTCGACCAGGTGACGCTGGCCGCGCCGAAATCCTGGCAGGGCATGGACCTGACCGGCGAATGGCGCTGCCGCACCATCAAAGCCGGCGGCATGGCGCGCCTGGTCGTCTATAGCTGGTTCAAGTGCCGCGTCACCGATGACGGCTCGGGCTGGATGCTGGAAAAGCTCTCCGGATCGCAGCGCACCAGGGGCCGGTTGTTCGACGATGGCGAGACGCGGTTGATCTATCTCGGCGCGTTCGCCGTCAACGGCGATCCGTTTCCGGCTTACGGCTCCGGTCCCGACAGCGACCAGGCCGGATACGCCTATCGCATGGGCGACAATTGGTGGCGGATCGAATTTCCGTCGCCGCGATATGAATCGATGCTCGACATTCTTGAATTGTCGCGTTGAGACACCAGTTCAAGTGCTTCGTCATGAAGGCTTAACCGCTGGACAGGCATGGTGAGTCTGGGCCATTACGGCCTGGGATGGGGTTTGTATGACGCTGCGTAGCGCGTCCTGATGAGACGGACGATAGGAGATTCGGACGAACAGACGATGCCCGGCACGCCGCGGCGTCCTCATCCGACGCGTCTGTCCACCATTCTCCAGCGCATGGTCGCCGAGGCCGACGGCCCGGTAACCGTCGGCCGCATCCGCCAGGCGCTGGGCGATCGCAGCTTCGCCACGCTGCTGCTGCTGTTTGCGGTCATCAATCTGATTCCGATCCTGCCGCCGGGCTCGACCGCCATTCTCGGCCTGCCGCTGGTGGTGGTGTCGGCGCAGATGGTGTGGGGCAGCGAGACGGTGTGGCTGCCCAAGCGCCTGCTCAACGTCACATTGACACAAGACCAGTTCAAGGCGATGTGCGACCGGATCGTACCCTGGCTGATCAAGACCGAACGATACATCCGGCCGCGTTACTGGCCGTTCTGGCCCAAGCAGGGCGAACGCATCGTCGGCGCGATCTGCCTCGTCCTGTCGATCATCGTGACGCTGCCGATCATCTTCGGCAACTGGCTGCCGGCGTTTTCGATCGCCATTCTCAGCCTCGCCCTGACCGAGCGCGACGGCGCGATGTTCGGCTTTGGCGTCGCCGTCGGATTAGCGGCGTTTGCGGTGATCGCCGCCGTCATCGGCTCGGCCGGCGCGGTGCTCGGCTACGTGTGGAGCCACGCCGGCATGTGGTTCTGACAAAAAGACGCCGCCCGAAACGGCGGCGAGTTGCACGGGGATTGCGGGCGTTGTTGTCTTTGGCGGGACCCGCGTGACGGTCATATCCCCCCGGTGCGACAGCGATGTGACGGTTGCCGCGGCAATGTCCTTTTTGCGCCGTCGCATTTGAAGATGCGCGCGTCGTGTCGCAACAAGCGGCTGGCAAAAATGTCGCGCAATCCTTGTCGCACACAAGGACGTCCGGCATGGCCGATCTCATCATAGTCTACTGGCGCGACATTCCGCGCCAGGTCATCATCAGGAAAGGCCGGCAGAACGCCAAGCGCGAACTGTCGACGCGCTTCGAGGAAGCCATCGACATGGCGGCGATGCGCTCGGGCCTCGCCGGCGCCGACGACTATCTCGCCGAATGGCGCAAGGCCGAGCCGGTCTCCGTCGGCGACGATCTCGAGGCCGAGGCCGACAAGGCGGTCGCAGAGCTTGAGGCCGGTTTCCCACGCGATCGTCTGGTGGCGCTCGCCAAGGCAGGCGGACGCGACAATGGCTGAGGGAGAAATCCGGTCGACCACCGCCAGGGGGCCGGCAAGTTCGGCCCCCGAAACCGTGCCGCCGGCGGCGACCGGCGGCGTCACCCAGGCGGCGATGGTCAAGAAGACGGCGCCGAAGTCGGACTACAAGCCCGCCGACGTGTCGCCGCAGCGCCGCGTCCAGCGCAGTTTTACGGTGCGGCTGTGGTCGATCCGCCATTCGCGCGGCCTGGAATGGTTTTACGCCCGCTTCGCCAACATGTTCCTGATGCTGCACCCGCTGTGGAACAGGATCGGCTACGGCCGCGCCGAAGCGCCGGTGAAATTTGTCGAAAAACACGTCAAGGGCCTGATGTTCGACTGCCGCATGTGCGGCCAGTGCATCCTGTCGTCGACCGGCATGTCGTGCCCGATGAACTGCCCCAAGCAGTTGCGCAACGGCCCGTGTGGCGGCGTGCGCGCCAATGGCAATTGCGAGGTCGAGCCCGACATGCCCTGCGTCTGGGTCAAGGCGTGGGAAGGCTCGCGCAACATGGTCAAGGGCGACGCCATCCTCAACGTCCAGAAGCCGGTTGACCAGTCGCTGCGCGAGACCTCGGCCTGGCTGCGCGTCACCGCGCTGACGGCGGCCGCCAAAGACAAAAACGAGGCGCAGGCATGAGCAGACGACCGATCCAGCGCGACGAGAACCCGGCCGGCATCGACCTGCCGCTGGAACCCCTGCCCGGCCACTCCTCGCGCGGCCGGCTCGAGCGCGTGCTGCGCCGCGGCGAGTTTGCCGTGACCACCGAGCTCAACCCGCCCGACAGCGCCGACCCGGAAGACGTCTACAACCGCGCCCGGATTTTTGACGGCTGGGTCGACGGCATCAACGCGGTCGACGCCTCCGGCGCCAATTGCCACATGTCGTCGGTGGGCATCTGCGCCCTGCTCACCCGCATGGGTTATGCGCCGATCATGCAGATCGCCTGCCGCGACAAGAACCGCATCGCAATCCAGGGCGACGTGCTGGGCGGCGCGGCGATGGGCGTGTCGAACATCTTGTGCCTGACCGGCGACGGCGTGCAGGCCGGCGACCAGCCGGGCGCCAAGCCGGTGTTTGATCTGGATTCAATGTCGCTGCTCGAAACCATCCGCATCATGCGCGACAACGGAAAATTCCTGTCGGGGCGCAAGCTGACGACGCCGCCGCAACTGTTCCTCGGCGCGGCGGTCAACCCGTTCGCCCCGCCCTACGATTTCCGCCCGATCCACCTCGGCAAGAAGATCGCCGCCGGCGCGCAATTCGTGCAGACGCAATATTGCTTCGACGTGCCGATGTTCCGCGCCTTCATGGACAAGGCGCGCGATCTGGGCCATCTCGAAAAAGTGTTCCTGCTGGTCGGCGTCGGCCCGCTGGCGTCGGCCAAGACGGCGAAGTGGATCAGGTCGAACGTGCCGGGCATCCATATTCCAGACAGCGTCATCAAGCGGCTGGAAGGCGCTGACGACCAGAAGGCCGAGGGCAAGAGGCTCTGCATCGACATCATCAACGAGGTGAAGGAAATTCCGGGCGTTTCGGGCATGCATGTCATGGCCTACCGCCAGGAGGAATATGTCGCCGAGATCGTCAGTGAATCCGGCGTGCTCAGGGGCCGCCAGCCCTGGAAACGCGAATTGCAGCCCGACGCCAATGTCGTCGCCGACCGCATGCAGCACCTGCGCAACGACGACCCCAACCAGAACCTGCAGAAAATGGCCGAGACGGCGTCAAACTGACCTTGTCCGGCAGCTGGTATGCAACATAAGAGAGAACCCCTCCGGAGGAGAATTTCATGACCCGCACGATCGTCGCCTCGGCGACCCGGGAAACCGTCATCGGCTTCGACCAGCCGTTTTGCGTCATCGGCGAGCGCATCAATCCGACGGGACGAAAGATCCTCAACGAGGAGCTGGAACGCGACGACTTTTCCCGCGTGGAAGCTGACGCGGTGGCGCAGGTCGAGGCAGGCGCGACGGTGCTCGATATCAATTCCGGCGCGGTGTTCTCGAACCTCATGGCCGGCGACCCGCGATATGCGGACAACAATTTCGTCGAGCCGATCCTGATGCCGAAACTGATCGAACGTGTTCAGGCGGTGACCGATTGCCCGCTCTGCATCGATTCGTCGGTGCCGGGCGCGCTGGAAGCCGGCCTCAAGGCCGCCAGGGGCCGGCCGCTGGTCAACTCGGTCACCGGCGAGGAGGAACGGCTGGAAAAGGTTCTGCCGCTGATCGCAAAATACAATGTCGCCGTTGTCGCGATTTCCAATGACGACACCGGCATTTCCGAAGACCCGGACGTGCGTTTCGCGGTGGCGAAGAAGATCGTCGAGCGCGCCGCCGATTTCGGCATTCCCGCCCATGACATCGTCGTCGACCCGCTGGTGATGCCGATCGGCGCGATGGCGACCGCCGGCCACCAGGTGTTCACGCTGGTGCGCCGCCTGCGCGAGGAACTCGGCGTCAACACCACCTGCGGCGCGTCCAACATTTCGTTCGGCCTGCCCAACCGGCACGGCATCAACAACGCCTTCCTGCCGATGGCCTACGCCGCCGGCATGACCAGCGCCATCATGAACCCGGTCGCCCTGCCGGTCGGCCCCAAGAAGATTGCCGAGAAAAAGGCCGAGATCGAGGCCGCCGGCATCATGCTGCCACCCGATCTCGACGACGAGACATTTTGCAAGCTGTTCGGCCTCGGCTCCACCAAATCGCGTCCCGGCAAGGAGATGGAGGCGATCCGCGCCGCCAA
>DDFA01000129.1:215-3001 GCA_002336975.1 Phyllobacteriaceae bacterium UBA1940 | reverse complement strand
CGGCGGCGAGGTCGAGCGCATCCTGTCGATGGTGGATTCGGCCATCGTGCTGGTCGACGCCGCCGAAGGCCCGATGCCGCAGACCAAGTTCGTCGTCGGCAAGGCGCTCAAGGTCGGCCTGAAGCCGATCGTCGTCATCAACAAGATCGACCGCCCCGACGCGCGCGAGGTCGAGGTCATCAACGAGGTGTTCGACCTGTTCGCCGCCCTCGACGCCACCGACGAGCAGCTCGACTTCCCGATCCTCTACGGCTCGGGCCGCGACGGCTGGGTCGCCGAAAAGCCCGAAGGCCCCAAGGACCAGGGCCTCGCGCCGCTGTTCGACCTGGTGCTGAAACACGTGCCGCCGCCGGTCGTCGAGCCCGGCCCGTTCCGCATGATCGGCACCATTCTCGAAGCCAACCCGTTCCTGGGTCGCATCATCACCGGCCGCATCGCGTCGGGTTCGCTCAAGCCCAACCAGGCGGTCAAGGTGCTGCACCATGACGGCACGCTGCTGGAAAACGGCCGCGTCTCGAAGATCCTCGCCTTCCGCGGGCTCGAGCGCCAGCCGATCGACGAGGCCCAGGCGGGCGACATCGTCGCCATCGCCGGCCTGTCCAAGGGCACCGTCGCCGACACATTCTGCGACCCGTCGGTGACCGAGGCGATGACCGCGCAGCCGATCGACCCGCCGACGGTGACGATGAGCTTCCTGGTCAACGATTCGCCGCTGGCCGGCACCGAGGGCGACAAGGTCACCAGCCGCGTCATCCGCGACCGCCTGTTGAAAGAAGCCGAGGGCAATGTCGCGCTTCGCATCGAGGAATCGGCAGACAAGGATTCGTTCTACGTCTCGGGCCGCGGCGAATTGCAGCTGGCGGTGCTGATCGAAACCATGCGCCGCGAGGGTTTTGAACTGGCCGTGTCGCGTCCGCGCGTGGTGATGCAGAAGGGCGAGAACGGCGAAGTGCTCGAGCCGATCGAGGAAGTCGTCATCGACGTCGACGAGGAACACGCCGGCGTGGTGGTGCAGAAGATGAGCGAGCGCAAGGCCGAGATGGTCGAGTTGCGCCCGTCCGGCGGCAACCGCCAGCGCCTGGTGTTCTACGCCCCGACGCGCGGCCTGATCGGCTACCAGTCGGAACTGCTGACCGACACCCGCGGCACCGCGGTGATGAACCGCCTGTTCCACGCCTACGAACCCTACAAGGGCGAGATGGCCGGCCGCACCAACGGCGTGCTGATCTCCAACGAACAGGGCGAGTCGGTTGCCTACGCGCTGTGGAACCTCGAAGAGCGCGGCCCGATGGTCATCGACCCGGGCGTCAAGGTGTATGCCGGTATGATCATCGGCATCCACAGCCGCGACAACGACCTCGAGGTCAATGTGCTCAAGGGCAAGAAGCTCACCAACATCCGCGCCGCCGGCAAGGACGAGGCGGTGAAGCTGACCCCGCCGATCCGCATGACGCTGGAACGCGCGCTGGCCTGGATCCAGGACGACGAACTGGTCGAGGTGACGCCCAAGACCATCCGGCTGCGCAAGCTCTATCTCGACACCCATGAGCGCAAGCGCTTCGAGAAGGCCAAGGTCGCCGGCGCGGCTTGATAGTCTGAGCTGATTGCTGTCATCTCAGCGGTTGCGCAAGGGCGCGGGCGTCAGCCCGGCCGGTCGAAACCGAAGGGGGATTTCATGCTGGCGTTGGCGTTCCGCCCGTGAACCGCGGTTTTCGCGCATTCCTCGCATTTGCCGGCGGCGGCGTCGCCGGTTGGCTGATGACGCTCGGCCTCTACATCGTTCTGACCTCGACCGGCCTGTTGTTCGACCGCGAGGGCGCGATGGCGATGGCCTTCGCCTTTTTCATCGGTCCGGTCGTCGGGTTGATCTGCGGCGTCGCCGCCGCTGCCTGGGCGGCGCGCCGTTCCGCCGCTCAGTAGTCCACTCTGACCTTGTTCTCGTCGATCGTATAATAGACGCACAGCGTCGGCTTGAGGTTCATGACCTCATGCCATTGCTCGGGCGGATCAAACACTGATGTCATGGACTCGGTGGCGTCGCTGTTGGCTTTCGCGGAAGACCCGAACGACCCCTCGGTGACGCGTTTTCCGTTCGCGTCGTTGACGAAGTAGAATACCCCCATCAACTCGAACGACTGGTCGACATTGTTATGATAATTGATCGTGACGTCGACCGATTTGTATTTGTCCTGGTTGTCCTTGAACTCCCAGCTGAGGAAGCTCAGCATCTCGGGCTTGCCGTGATCGCAAATGCCTTCGGCGACAGCGGGCATCGACGATGTTGCGAGGAATAGGAACGCGATAAAATTTCTCATACCACAACTCCCGTTGAATGATGTCGGCGCGGCTGCCGCGCGGCAGGGCGTGGGAGCCTGAGCGGCTGCGCCTGACGAGGCTACGCCTTGCCCTGACGATCGTCCAGCGGCGCCCTTCCTTCACAGCGCGGCGTCTCCGCGGCGTTTACAGTCTGTCGCGTGGCGCATCGGGGAACGAAGCCCTAGATAACAGCCAACGCACTCATTGGTGACTCCCATGAAAAAAATCGGCTTTCTCTCCTTCGGCCACTGGAACCCCTCGCCACAGTCGGGCACGCGCTCGGCGTCGGACGCTTTGCTGCAATCGATCGACCTCGCGGTCGCCGCTGAAGAGCTCGGCGCCGACGGCGCCTATTTCCGCGTCCACCATTTCGCCCGCCAGTTGGGGTCGCCCTTCCCGCTGCTGGCCGCCGCGGGCGCGCGCACCAGGAAGATCGAACTCGGCACCGCCGTCATCGACATGCGCTACGA
>DDFA01000129.1:0-163 GCA_002336975.1 Phyllobacteriaceae bacterium UBA1940 | reverse complement strand
TCGCCCGAACAGGTGATCGAGGGCTATCGCTATTTCGGCTACAACCCGCCGGAGGGCCAGACCGACGCCGACATGGCGCGCCAGCACGCCGAAGTGTTTCTTGAGGTTCTCAAGGGCAAGGGGTTCGCCGAACCCAATCCGCGCCCGATGTTCCCCAATCCGC
>DDFA01000025.1 GCA_002336975.1 Phyllobacteriaceae bacterium UBA1940 | reverse complement strand
GTGCTGCCGGAACTGAAGGGCAAGCTCGACGGCGTCTCGATCCGCGTGCCGACCCCCAACGTCTCGGTGGTCGATCTGAAAGCCGTCGTCAGCCGCAAGGTGACGGTGGAAGAGGTCAACGCCGCGCTCGTCGCCGCCGCCGACAAGGGCCCGCTCAAGGGCATTCTCGCCTACACCAATGAGCCGCTGGTCTCGATCGACATGAATCACAACCCGGCCTCGTCGACCTTTGCGCTCGACCAGACCAAGGTGATCGACGGCGACCTGATCCGCGTCATGAGCTGGTATGACAATGAATGGGGCTTCTCCAACCGCATGGCCGACACGGCCGTCGCCTTTGGCAAGGTGATCGGCTGATCCAAAGCCGTTCGGCGAAATCTGGATGCCCGGCCTTGCGCCGGGCATTTTCTTTTTGCGAACATCTGTAGCGCCTTGTCTTCGCCTCACTTCGTCCCGAGGTGGGACAGACCCGATTGTTGCGAAAGTCCTGCATGTTCGACGGCTTCTACCTGCTGACGCTGATTGTCACCGGCATGGTGCTGGCGGCGGCGTTTTCGAGCCTCCTCGCCTTCCGCTTCGGCGCGCCGCTGCTGCTGCTGTTCCTCGGCATCGGGCTGGCCGCCGGCGAGGACGGGCTGGGCATTCCCTTCTCCAGCCCGAACGCCGCCTATTTCATCGCCTCGATCGCGCTCGCCGTCATTCTGTTCGATTCCGGCTTCGGCACGTCGGTCAAGGTGCTGCGGCAGGCCGCCTGGCCGGCGCTGACGCTGGCGACGCTGGGCGTGGTGCTGACTACCGGCGTGTTCGGCGCCATCGTCCACCTGTTTACCGATTTCTCGTGGTACGAAAGCCTGCTGCTCGGCTCGATCGTGGCGTCGACCGACGCGGCGGCGGTGTTCTTCCTGCTGCGCGCCGGCAATCTCAACATCAAGGAACGGGTGCGCACGACGCTGGAAGTCGAGTCCGGCTCCAACGATCCGATCGCCATCTTCCTGACGCTGACCTTCGTCTCATTCCTGTCGATGGGCGAAAGCCCCGACGCGACGGCGTTGACGACCGATCTCGTCATCGGCTTCGTCAAGGAAATGGGCATCGGCCTGATCGCCGGCTATGCCGGCGGGCGGCTGATGATCGCGGCGGTGGAGCGTCTGAAGCTCGACGCCGGGCTGATGCCGATTTTTGTGCTGACGCTGGCGCTGATGCTGTTCGGCCTCACCGGCCTGGTGCATGGCTCGGGCTTCGTCGCGGTCTATGTCGCGGGCATCGTCGCCGGCAATTCCGGCATGCGCTCCACCGCGCTGCTGCAACGCTTCCAGGACGGCATCTCCTGGCTGGCTCAGATCATCATGTTCCTGGTGCTCGGGCTCTATGCGACGCCGTCGCAGTTTCTCGACATTCTCCCGGTGGCAATCGCGCTGTCTTTCGCGCTGATCCTGGTGGCGCGGCCTCTGGCGGTGACGATCTGCCTCATGCCGTTCCGGTTCAGCTTCAACGAGACCGCCTTCATCTCCTGGGTCGGCCTGCGTGGCGCGGTGTCGATCCTGCTGGCGCTGACGCCGATCATCGGCGGGCTGTCGGTGGGCCCGACGCTGTTCAACATCGCCTTCATCGTGGTGCTGGTGTCGCTGATCGTGCAGGGCTGGACGCTCGGTTTCGTCGCCAAGCGGCTCGACCTGGTGCTTCCCAACAAGGAGGGCGCGGTCGACAAGGTCGAGCTGGAATTGCCGGGATCGGCGCATCACGAACTTCTGTCCTACCGCATCGCCCCCGACAGTCCGGTGGCGCACGGCACGCGGCTGCCGCGCTGGGCGCGGCCGTCGCTGATCATCCGCGACGGCCATTCGCTGAAGCCGCTCGACGCCGGCCGGCTGCAGGCCGACGACCTGGTCTACATCTTCGTGTCGGACCGCTATCCGCACCTGCTCGACCGCCTGTTCGCCAGCCGCGCCGAACTGGCGGCCGACGACGAGGAGTTTTTCGGCTCCTTCGAGGTCGATCCCTGGCACCTGGCCGGCGAAATCAAGGAAGCCTATGGCGCGGTGCTGCGCGAGGGCGAAGCCGAGATGACCATCGCCGACATGATGGCGATGCGACTGGGCGGTCAGCCCGAATATGCCGACCGGGTTCCGCTCGGGCCGATCGAGCTGATCGTGCGCGACACTGACGAGGACGGGCGCATCGAATCCGTCGGCCTGGCGCTCGAGCCGCAGACGGTCGAGCCGGTGTCGTCGATGGTGCTGTCGCCGCGGGAACTGCGTGACCGTTTCGTCGCCGCCGCCGGAGCGGTTCGAAGGAAGGTGCGGCGAAACGCCGGTGACGCCGCCCCGTGACAGGGCAAGCTGCGATCCGCCCTTGATCGGCGCGCGGCGGCATGTATGGTCCGCCGCATCCCAGGGGCATCTTTTTGGAGATTATCGCGATGGCGTCGTTTCGAACGCTCGACCAGGCCGAGGTTGCGGGCAAACGCGCGCTGGTGCGCGTCGACCTCAACGTGCCGGTCCAGGACGGCAAGGTGACGGACGACACCCGCATCGAACGGATCGCGCCGACGATCACTGAACTGGCCGGCAAGGGCGCGAAGGTCGTGCTGCTGGCGCATTTCGGCCGGCCCAAGGGCAAGCCCGACGCGGATCAGTCGCTGAAGCCGATCGCCGCGGCGACCGCCAGTGTCCTCGGACGGCCTGTCGCCTTCGCCGCCGATTGCGTCGGCCCCACGGCCGAGGCGGCGATCGCGGCGATGAAGGACGGCGACGTGCTGCTGCTGGAAAACACCCGCTTCCACAAGGGCGAGGAAGAGAACGGGCCGGACTTCGCCAGGGCGCTGGCGGCGCTTGGCGACCTTTACGTCAATGACGCATTCTCGGCGGCGCACCGGGCGCACGCCTCGACCGAGGGGCTGGCGCATCTGCTGCCGTCCTATGCCGGCCGCACCATGCAGGCCGAGCTCGACGCGCTGGAAAAGGGGCTCGGCAATCCCGCCCGGCCGGTGGTGGCGATTGTCGGCGGCGCAAAAGTGTCGACCAAGATCGACCTGTTGATGAACCTCGTGCAGAAGGTGCAGGCGCTGGTGATCGGCGGCGGCATGGCCAACACGTTTCTCGCGGCGCGCGGAACCGATGTCGGCAAGTCGCTGTGCGAACACGACCTCGCCGACACCGCCAAGCAGATCATGATCGAGGCGGCCACCGCCGGCTGCGCCATCATCCTGCCGTCGGACGGCGTGGTGGCGCGCGAGTTCAAGGCCGGCGCCGCCCATGAGGTGGTCAATATCGGCAAGGTTCCCGCCGACGCGATGATCCTCGATGTCGGCCCGGCGACGGTCAAGACCATCAACGAGTGGATCGACCGCGCCGCGACGCTGGTGTGGAACGGGCCGCTCGGCGCATTCGAGATCGCGCCGTTCGACACGGCGACGGTTGCGGCGGCAAGGCATGCAGCGGCGCGCACCAGGGCCGGCAAACTGGTCTCGGTGGCAGGCGGCGGCGACACGGTGGCGGCGCTCAACCATGCCGGCGTCGCCGACGACTTCACCTATGTGTCCACCGCCGGCGGCGCGTTCCTCGAATGGATGGAAGGTAAGGCCCTGCCCGGCGTCGAGGCGCTCAAGGCGTAGTCAGTCGCTCGCAGAAAACGTCGCGTCCTCGTGCGCCTGGCCGTTGGCCAGCAGCGCATAGCCCGGGACGACGCCGGCGGCCGTCCAGCCGCAGCGTCGATCAAAGCGATATATCGTGGCTATTCATGCAAAGCTCCAAAGGCCGGTCGAATTAACCGTGCTGCCAACGCTAAACCGATTCAGTTGATTTCAATCGTTTAAGCGGCTCGACGCGCCATTCCGTCCTGCAAGAATTCCTGCTAGGCGCGCCGATAGGCAAAACCGGAGACGATCATGAACGCAAAGATGGCCGCGCAGGCCGCCAGCAAGGACGGATTTATCGCTGCGCTCGACCAGTCGGGCGGTTCGACGCCCAAGGCCCTCAAGCTCTACGGCGTCGAGGAAGGCGCCTGGGCCAACGAGGCCGGGATGTTCGACCTGATCCACCAGATGCGCGCGCGGATCATCAAGTCGCCCGCCTTTACCGGCGACAAGGTAATGGGCGCGATCCTGTTTGAACAGACGATGGACCGCGACATCGACGGCACGCCGACCGCGGAATATCTCTGGGCCAAGCGCGGCGTCGTGCCGTTCCTGAAAATCGACAAGGGTCTGGCGCCCGCTGTCGACGGCGTCCAGCTGATGAAGCCGATGCCGGGACTGGACGACCTGCTCAAGCGCGCCGTCGCCAAGGGCGTGTTCGGCACCAAGGAGCGTTCGGTCATCGACGCGGCGAACCCGAAGGGCATTGCAGCGATCGTGCAGCAACAGTTCGATGTCGCCGGACAGGTACTGTCGCACGGGATGATGCCGATCATCGAGCCGGAAGTGTCGATCTCGATCGCCGACAAGGCGCAGGCCGAGGACTTGCTGCTGGCCGAGATCCTCAAACATCTCGACAAGCTGCCGGCCGGCAAGCAAGTGATGCTGAAACTGACCCTGCCGACGAAGCCGAACCTCTACAAGCCGCTGGTCGATCACCCGCGCGTGATGCGGGTGGTGGCGCTGTCGGGCGGCTATTCGCGCGACGACGCCAACGCCAAGCTGAAGCAGAACGACGGCATCATCGCCTCGTTCTCGCGCGCTCTCACCGAGGGGCTTTCGGCGAAGCAGAGCGACGCCGACTTCGACAAGGCGCTGGGTTCGGCGATCGACAGCATCTTCGAGGCTTCGCGCGCCAGCTGATTTTCATCGCCATCGTGAGGCGAAATATGCGAAGGGGTCGTCTCGGCCTCCTTCTTTCATTTGCGGATCGCCATGAACAAACAAACCGGCACTGTCACTGACAGCGACGTCGTCATCATCGGCGCAGGCATCGTCGGCATTTGCGTGGCGGCCATGCTTGCCGAACAGGGCCGGTCGGTGACGGTGATCGACCGAACGGGCGTGTGCGAGGAGACCAGTTCCGGCAATGCCGGGGCGCTGGCGATTTCCGACGTGCTGCCGCTGGCCCACAAGGGCATGATGAAGAACCTGCCGAAATGGCTGGCCGATCCGCTCGGGCCGCTGACCGTGTCGCCGCGCTATCTGCCGGCGCTGGCGCCCTGGCTGTGGCGGTTCTGGCGCGCGAGCATGGCCGATCCGGTTCCCGCGATCGCGGCGCAGGCCGGTCTGATGCAGCTGGCGGAAATCGAGTGGCTGGCGTTGCTCGACCGGTCGGGCGCGCGGCCGATGCTGCGCGAGGACGGATCGCTCGAGCTCTACGAAAGCGAGAGCGAGTTTCGCGCCTCGCTGCCCGGCTGGGCGGTGCGCGACCGCTTCGGCATCGGCTACCGTCATGTCGAGGGCGAGGAGATGGCGGCGCTGCAGCCCGGCCTGTCGCGGCAGTTCGTCAAAGGTACGTTCGTTCCAAGCTGGAAAAGCGTTTCGGATCCGATGCTGGTCGGCAAGGCGATCTGGCGATATGCCGAAGCCAAGGGCGCGCGCCTGGTCGTGGGCGAGGCGATCGCGCTGTCCGCGTCGGGCGACGGGGCGCTGGTGTCGATGCTGGGCCAGCCGCCGGTCAGGGGCCGCACGCTGGTGATCGCCGCCGGCGCATGGTCGCATCTGCTGGCGGCGCGCTTCGGCGACCGCATCCCGCTCGATACCGAACGCGGCTACAACACGACGCTTCCGGTCGGCGCGTTCGACGTCAGGCGCCACCTGGTCTTTTCCGGCCACGGCTTTGTCATTGCGCCGCTCGAGACCGGCGTGCGCGTCGGCGGCGCCGTCGAGTTCGCCGGGCTGAAAAATCCGCCCAACTACGCCCGCTCCAAGGCGATGCTGGAAAAGGCGCGGCGCTTCCTGCCGGGCCTGAAAACGGAGGGCGGTTGCGAATGGATGGGCTATCGCCCGTCGCTGCCCGATTCGCTGCCGGTGATCGGCCGCGGCGGCGCGCCGAACCTGATCTACGCCTTCGGCCACGGCCATCTCGGGCTGACCCAGGCGGCGGCCACCGGACGGCTCGTCGCGCAGCTTGTCGAGGGGTCGACGCCTGCGCTAGACCTGTCGCCGTTTTCACCCAGCAGATTCTGAGTCCAGCTCCATGTCGCGCCATTCCTTCCATATCATCGACGGGCATACCTGCGGCAATCCGGTGCGCCTGGTGGCCGGCGGCGGACCATTGCTCGACGGCGTGACGATGATGGAGCGCCGGGCGCATTTCCTCGCCGAATACGACTGGATCCGCACCGGGCTGATGTTCGAGCCGCGCGGCCACGACATGATGTCGGGCTCGATCCTCTATCCGCCGACGCGGCCGGACTGCGACGTGGCGATCCTGTTCATCGAGACGTCGGGCTGCCTGCCGATGTGCGGCCACGGCACCATCGGCACAGTGACGATGGCGATCGAGCACGGCCTGGTGCGGCCAAAGACCGAAGGCGTGCTGCGGCTCGATACGCCCGCCGGGCTGGTGGTCGCCGAATACCGCAAGCAGGGCGAATATGTCGAAGAGGTGCGCATCACCAATGTGCCGTCGTTCCTCTATGCCGAGGGGCTGACGGCGGATGTCCCGGGCCTCGGCGAGATTTCGGTCGACGTCGCCTATGGCGGCAATTTCTACGCCATCGTCGACCCGCAGAAGAATTTCCGCGACATGGCCGACTATTCGGCCGGGCAGCTGATCGGCTGGAGCCCGGTGCTGCGCCGGCTGCTCAACGAGAAATACACCTTCGCCCACCCCGAGAACCCGGGCATCAACCGGCTGTCGCATATCTTGTGGACCGGGGCGCCGACCCATCCCGAGGCCGACGCGCGCAATGCGGTGTTCTACGGCGACAAGGCGATCG
>DDFA01000073.1 GCA_002336975.1 Phyllobacteriaceae bacterium UBA1940 | reverse complement strand
GAGCCGAGGTCGACGGCGGGGGCCTGGCGCGCAGCGTCGACGCTTTCGACACGCGGCGCATCGACCGACGGCGCGATCGTCGAAACCGGCGCGGGCGGCTCAACCTGCGCCTCGGCGGCCGGATAATAATCGGACTCGATGCGCGCAATCGTGTCGAGAAACTGTTTGCGCCGCCGCGCCACGGCGTCGGCCGGGATCGACTGATTGGCGAGAACCGCGCGCTCGAGAGCCGCCTGGGCCGAGCGATAGACGCGCTCGCGGAACGCCGGGTCCTCGGCGTTTCCCTTGCCCAGCGCGTTGCGTATCGCCTGTTCGATCGAATCCAAGCCGGGCATCTCCTTCAATTCACCCGCCGCCGAATCGGCTGCTGCGCGCGCAAGCTCACGCTAGCGTGAACGAAGCTACCGGCATTCGTCCTTTTGTCCAGTGCGTCAACCAATTGGTCCACGGACGATTTCGGGCGGCGGCAGCGCCCGAAACCGGCGCGGCGGCGGGTCAAATCCGGTTGCATCGCCCTGGCATTGGCGCTACAAAACTTACCTTTACGTAACATGTCAAACTTGGTGAGGACCATGGCGCTGCCCGATATCCTAAAAAACAAGCTGCGGATTCCGGTGGTGGCGTCGCCGCTGTTCATCATCTCCCACCCGCCGCTGGTGCTGGCGCAGTGCAAGGCCGGCGTCGTCGGCTCGTTTCCGGCGCTCAACGCCCGGCCCGAGGCGCAGCTCGACGAATGGCTGGCGCAGATCAGCGAGGAACTCGCCGCCCACGACGCGAAGAACCCGAACCGCCCGGCCGCCCCGTTCGCGGTCAACCAGATCGTCCACAAATCCAACGGCCGGCTGCAGCATGACCTGGCGATGTGCGTCAAATACAAGGTCCCGATCGTCATCACCTCGCTCGGCGCGGTCGAGGAGGTCAACCAGGCGGTCCACTCCTATGGCGGCATCGTGCTGCACGACATCATTCACGACCGCCATGCCCGCAAGGCGATCGAAAAGGGCGCGGACGGCCTGATCGCGGTGGCCGCGGGCGCGGGCGGCCATGCCGGCACGCTGTCTCCGTTCGCGCTGGTGCAGGAAATCAGAAAATGGTTCGACGGGCCGCTGCTGCTGTCGGGCGCGATCGCCAATGGCGGCGCGGTCCTTGCGGCGCAGGCGATGGGCGCCGACATGGCCTATATCGGCTCCCCCTTCATCGCCACCCACGAGGCGCGCGCGGTCGACGCCTACAAGCAGATGATCGTCGATTCCAACGCCGCGGACATCGTCTATTCGAACCTGTTCACGGGCGTGCACGGCAACTACCTCGCCGGCTCGATCGTCGCCCAGGGCATGGACCCGAAGCACCTGCCCGAATCCGACCCGTCGAAGATGGATTTTGGCGCCGCTATCACCGGGGCCAAGGCGTGGAAGGAAATCTGGGGCTGCGGCCAGGGCATCGGCGCTGTCACCGAGATCACCAGCACGAGCGAACTGGTCGACCGCCTGGCGCGGGAATATCAGGCGGCGAAGGCGAAGCTCGCCGCGTAGGGCGAAGCCCGGCCGTTCAGAAGTCTGTCCACAAGCAGCCATCCCGCAGCAAATGCGGGTGGCCGAGCAGGATCAATTCGCTAGTTTGATGCTGATGCTTGATTCGTGTTCTGCGGACAGCTATCAATCTAGAACGAAAAGCGAACGCGCTCCGATCCGGCATGGCTGAAAAGCATACATTCTACGAGTTCTTCGCAGGCGGCGGCATGGCCCGCGCCGGCTTGGGCTCGGGGTGGCAATGCCTGTTCGCCAACGATTTCGACCGCAAGAAGGTCGACGCCTACACGACAAACTGGGGCGGTGGCGAAATCACTCATGGCGACATCTACAAGCTGGAAGTTTCGCAACTTCCGGCGCAGGCGGACCTGGCTTGGGGGTCGTTCCCCTGTCAGGACCTGTCGTTGGCGGGCAACGGCGCCGGCCTGGCGGGGCAGCGATCCGAAGCGTTCTGGGGCTTTTGGCGCATCGTCAATCTGCTGAAATCGGAGCGTCGCGCGCCCCGGCTTCTGGTGCTGGAAAACGTCGTCGGCGCACTGACGTCGAATGGCGGTCGCGATTTCCAGGAAATCTGCCGCGCCCTCAAACTGCTCGGCTACAGATACGGCGCGCTCACCATGGACGCGGCGCACTTCGTGCCGCAATCGCGCCCGCGCCTGTTCATCGTCGCAACCCGCGAAGATTGCGACCTGCCCGGGAACCTGGTCGGCGACGCGGCATCGCCGTTGTGGTCGTCACGGACATTACGGCGCGCCCATGAGGCCCTGCCCTCCGATCTGCGCCGGCATTGGGTCTGGTGGCAGGTCGCCACGCCGGCGAAATCGAACAAACGCTTCGCCGATCTCGTCGAAGGCGAGCCGTCCGACGTGAGTTGGCACACGGCGGCCGAAACGGAAAAATTCCTGTCGATGATGTCGAACGCCAACAGGCAGAAGGTCGAACAGGCGAAGCGTTCCGGCGAACCGATGATCGGAGCGATCTACCGTCGCACGCGCAGCGACGAAACCGGAGCCAAGGTTCAGCGGGCCGAGGTCCGTTTCGATGGCGTCGCCGGCTGCCTGCGTACGCCCGGCGGCGGCTCCAGCCGGCAATTCGTGATGAGCATCAAGGGCGACGTCATCCGAACGCGCCTGCTGTCCGGACGCGAGGCGGCGCGCCTGATGGGCTTGCCGGACGACTACGAACTGCCCGCCAACTACAATGACGCCTATCACCTTCTCGGCGACGGGCTGGCGGTGCCGGTAGTGCGACATCTGGCCGGCGAATTGCTGGAGCGGCTGCTGGAGCCGGCGGCGCAATACCGGGTGGCGGCGGAGTGACAAAGAAGCCCGCGCCAAGTCTGGAGACCCGTCAACTCCGCAAGGGACTGAAGGACGCCTACGACACGATCTATCCCGGCACGAACAGGAAGGTCGGCTCTTACAGTTGCGGCGTCTATGCGTTCTTCGACTACGACGGCGAACCGATCTATGTCGGACAAACATTCGAAGGCTTGAGCAGCCGCATTGGCAGACATCTCACCAATCAGCGGACCGATGCGGTCGCCATGTCAGTGCTTGATCCGTTTGAGGTGTGCTGGATCGAGATGTATCCACTGGTTGATCACGACGGCGTCAAGCGTAAGCATGCCGGCTTCGAGCTTGCGAAATCGCAACTCAATCAACTTGAGCTGGCTGTGTTTGAACATTGCATCCGCGAAAGCCGATTCGGCGCCATTCTCAACGAGAAGGAACCGGCGCCGGTCGTGATCGACATAGATCTGCCAAATCCGGTAAGAGCCTGCATAGTGTCTGACGAAGTCCGGGCTATCCGGGGGCACCCGGACATCCGGATTGCAAGACGGGCTCAAACGATTTCGCGCTTGGCTCAGGTCATTTCCGAACGGCAAGTGAATTTGGGCCTACGGCAAACGCTCGTGACCCAGGCGAGGCGATTGGAGTATCTGTCAAACCAACAATTCTTGGCGTGGGGCGGCAAAGCCGCGATCCCAAGAAAATCGAGCGATGACGTTGAAGGTGAAGACGACTCCGAAGACTGACCGTTCCGCCATCATGCGCGCCGTCAAGTCGCGCGACACGGCGCCTGAGCTGCTGGTTCGCAAACTCGCGCACTCCATCCGCCCGGGCTACCGCCTCCACCGCAAGGACATTCCCGGCAATCCGGACCTCGTCTATGTCGGGGCCAGGCGGGCGATCTTCGTTCACGGCTGCTTCTGGCACGGTCACGACTGCGCCCGAGGAGCGCGCGTGCCCAAACAAAACCGCGACTACTGGCTCGCAAAAATCGCCCGCAATGTCGAGCGCGACCGCCGCAATCTGGCGACGCTCGATCGCCACGGATGGGCGACGCTCGTCCTTTGGGAATGCGATCTGAAAGACCGCGACAGGCTGACTGCCAGTCTCCGCGACTTCCTCATATGACAAGGTGTGGCGGTCGCTCCCGCCAGACATCCGGCAGCGTCCCTACCCCTGATCCGACCTCGCTTCGCTCGGCCACCTTCGCCCCTTGTGGGACAAGGTAGCCGAGCGAAGCGAGGTCGGATGAGGGGTGCTTTGATGAATGTCTTCCAAAAGGAAAAAATCTGTCCCCCCGCAATTTTCCGCCACCACAATAGCGCCAGAGAAAACGGAGGCACGAGGGTGGACCGGCAGGCGGCAATCAGACAGGAGGAGCAGAGGCTGCGGCGCAGTATCCGGCTGCTGCTGTCTTTCGCCAGCATCGCCGAGCGGGCCGCCTGGCTGCCGGCTCCAGTCCGGTTCGTCATGCTGTTCATCCTGCGCGCCACCGCCGGCGCAGGCCGCCGCATCGTCGCCGGCATGGCTGACGAGTTTGGCCTCGATCTCGTCCTGCCGCGGATCGATCCGGGCGCGGATTCCATCGACGAGTTGTTTCACCTCGCTCGCACGTTCCGCATACTCGGCAGTCTTCTGTTCGATCTTGCGACCTGGGCCGGCTATTTTTCGCGCCGCAGCGATCTTGGCGAGAACATTTTCTGCGCCGTCGCGCCGGGCCGCGAGCCGGCTTCGGCCCTGCACGCGGCAAGCCATCGCCGCGTCCGCCATGCCCATTCGATCCGGGCCGGCCCCTGGCGCCACGGCCCGCCTCTCCCGTATCGGGAGCATTGATTGAAAAGACTGATCGTTGCCCGCAAGGGCTTTTTGTCGTGGCGACAATTATTTGGTAAGTCTACGCTTACTTTTCATCACCCCGTCATCGCCGAACGCGGCAGCTGGATCGCCGGAAACTCGGCGCGCAACCGGTCGTCGATCGCTCGCGGAATATGGCTGGGAAAATGCGATCCGAGAATGCGGCGCTTTTCGGCGATCGCCCGCTGCAGCAGGTCGGGACGGCCCTTCTCGTTCCACTCCTTGGGCGAAAACCGGTCTGCGACCGCGGGGTAGAAATATTCGGTCTGCATCCGCTTCAGCGTCTGCGCATGGCCAAGATAATGGCCCGGCCCGTTCAGGCAGACATCGGCGATCACATCGACCGACAGCGCCTCGTCGCTGACGTCGACGCCGCGCACGCAGCGCAGGCACTGGCCGAGCATGTCGTTGTCGATGATCAGGCTTTCCAGGCAAAAACCCAGCAGCGAGGCGTGCATGCCGGCCGATTCATAGACCAGGTTCAGGCCCGACAGGCCGGCCATCACATTGGTGATGCCCTTTTCGTAGCCCGACTGGACATCGGGCAGTTTGGAATCGGCCATGCCGGCGGCCGAACCGCCGGGCAGGTCGTAGAACTGCGCCATCTGGGCGCAGGCGCTGGTCAGCAGCGCCTGTTCGGCCGAGCCGCCCGACATCGCGCCGGTGCGCAGGTCCGACACGAACGGCCAGGTGCCGAAAATCGCCGGATGGCCGGGCTTGAGCGCGTTGACATAGACCAGGCCGGCCAGCACCTCGGCCACCGCCTGCACCACCGCGCCGGCGATCGCGGCCGGCGCGGTCGCGCCCGCCTGTCCCGCCGACAGCAGCAGGATCGGCACGCCGCCCTTGACGCATTCCTCAAGCACGCCGCAGGCGTCCTCGGCGAACTTCATCGGCGGCACCACAAAACAGTTGGAGTTGGAGACGAACGGCCGGGCGCGGAAATTCTCTTCACCGCCGGCGATCTGGTAGAGCATGTCGAGCGCCGGGCGGACATTTTCGCGCACCGTAAACGAAGTGCCGACGTGTTTGGTCGTGCCGCTGACGCAGGCGTAGAGCGTGTTCAGGTCCATCTCGAACGGATCGACCACGTCGCGCGGCACCATGGTGCGCTGGAAGAAGTGGATATTGTCCATCAGGTCGACGATGCGGGCTGCGTCGTAGAGGTCCTTCAGCAGCGATTCCCGGTATTCGCGCTTCTCGACATCGANNCATGTCGTGGCGCGGGTCCTGGCCGCACAGCGTAAAGTTGCGGGCGGCGTTCTTGACGGTGTCCATCACCAGGGCGCGCGGAAAGCGCAGCCGGTGGTCGTCGCCATAAACCGCGCCGACGCCGACGCACGCCTCGACACAGCTCGGGATGGCGTTGCCGAAACCCACCGTCTCGAGAAGAGAGAGCACCGCCTCGTGAATGCGTTCAAGATCGTTTTGCGCCAGCACCTTGAGGCGGCCGCCCTCCATGCCGGGGCGGATCGGCCGCACGTA
>DDFA01000138.1 GCA_002336975.1 Phyllobacteriaceae bacterium UBA1940 | reverse complement strand
GTGGCGCTGGCGCGCGCGCTGGCGCCGACGCCGAAGGTCCTTCTGCTGGACGAGCCGCTGTCGGCGCTGGACCTCAAGCTCCGCAAGGAGATGCAGATCGAACTGAAGCGCCTGCAGACCGAAACCGGCATCACCTTCGTCTTCGTCACCCACGACCAGGAAGAGGCGCTGACGATGTCGGACCGCATCGCGGTCATGTCGGCGGGCAAGATCCTGCAGATCGGCACGCCGCGCGACATCTACGACAAGCCGGCCGACCGTTTCGTCGCCGATTTCATCGGCGAAACCAATTTCCTCACCGGCACGGTGCAGTCGGTCGCGGACGGCAGGGCGCGCGTCGCGCTCAAATCCGGCGAGGAGATTTCAGCCACCACTGCGGACGGCGCCAGATCGACCGGCGAGGCGACCATCGTGGTCAGGCCCGAGCACGCCCGGGCAGTCAGGAACGGTGGCCAGCTGTCGGGCGTGGTGGAAAACATTGTCTATTTCGGAACCGACACGAACATTCACATCCGGCTGGACGGCGGCGACCTGTTCATGGTGCGGCAGCAGAATGCGCGCGGACGGTCCAGCGGTTTCGAGATCGGCGACCGCGCCAGCGTCAAGCTGGAAACCGACGCGGCGCAGGTCTTGAGGGATTAGAAACTTGGCCAACGCAGCGGAAATCGCCGACAGCGCCCGGACCAGGGACATCCGCTCGCGCTGGCTGCTGTCGCTGCCGGCGCTTCTCATCATCTTCGTCGCCGCCGTCGGCCCGCTGTTCGTTATGCTGGCCTATTCCTTCATGGTGAAGGGCGATTACGGCGACGTGAAACCCGGCCAGTTCTCGCTTGACGGCTGGTTCTCGGTGTTCATGCAGCGCGATATTTTCGACGACACGCTGTCCCTGGCCGACGCGCATCTGTCGATCATCTGGCGCTCGATCAGGCTGTCGCTGATGACGACCGCGCTGACGCTGGCGCTCGGTTTTCCGACTGCCTATTTCATCTCGACGCGGCCGCGCGCCTCGCGCGAAATGTGGGTGTTCCTGGTCACCATCCCGTTCTGGACCAATCTGCTGATCCGTACCTTCGCGATGCAGCAGGTGATCCGCAACGAGGGCGTGCTGAACGGGGCGCTGATGTGGCTCGGCGTCATCGACCAGCCGCTGCAGATCATGTTCACCGACACGGCGATCCTGTTCGGCATGGTCTATGTCTACCTGCCGCTGATGGTGCTGCCGCTCTACGCCAGCATGGAGAAGCTCGATTTCCGGCTGGTCGAGGCGGGATACGATCTCTATGCCGGTCGGTTCCAGGTGCTGTGGCGCATCATCATTCCGCTTGTGCGGCCCGGGATCGTGGCCGGCTCCATCCTCGTCTTCATCCCGTCGCTGGGCGCCTATGTCATTCCGCGTGTGCTCGGCGGCGGCAAGAACATGATGTTGGGCAATCTGATCGAGATGCAGTTCGGCGCCGGACGCAACTGGCCGCTGGGGGCCGCGCTGTCGATCACGCTGATGATCGTGGTGATGGCGGCGCTGATGGTCTATGTGCGCAACGTCGCAAGATCGGACGTGCGCCATGGCTAAGCGGTATTTCGATATCCGCAGCCAGCCTGGCTTCGTCACCATCGCCATGGTGACGTTCTTCCTGCTCTACCTGCCGATCGCCGTGCTCGTCGCCTATGCCTTCAATGCGTCGGAATCGATGACCTCGTGGGGCGGGTTCTCGGTACGCTGGTTCGGAGACGCCTGGCAGAACCAGGCGGTGCAGGACGCGGCCTGGCGGTCGTTCATCATCGCCGGCTGCGCCGCCACGATCGCGACGATCACCGCTACCATGGCGGCGATCGCCACCACCCGCACCCGGCCCTATCCGGGGCTCGGCTTCAAATACGCCTTCATCAACCAGCCGCTGATGGTGCCGGAAATCGTCACCGCGGTGGCCCTGCTCATCGTCTTCTCGCGCATCAAGGTTTGGACCGGCTATTCCGGTCTCGGCTACCTGGTCCTGGCGCACACGGCATTCTGCATCCCTTTCGCCTACCTGCCGATCCGCGCCCGGCTGGAGAGCATGGACACGACGCTGGAGGCGGCCGCCGCCGATCTTTACGCGACGCCGTGGGCGGCGTTTCGCCGGGTGACGCTGCCGCTGCTGCGTCCCGGCATCATCGCCGGATTCATGCTGGCTTTCGTCATCTCGCTCGACGACGTGGTCATCACCGAATTCGTCAAATCGGGCGGCCAGGACACGTTGCCGACCTACATGCTCGGCCAGCTGCGCCGCGAGGCGACGCCGGAGGTCAACGCAATCGCCACCGCGTTCCTGGCCCTATCGGTGCTGCTGGTCACCGTGTTCTATTTCATCAACCGCAAGAAAGACTGAGACCAAAGGGAGAAGCAGCATGAGATGGAAAACGACAGCCGCGTCAGCGGCGATTGCGACGATGGCCTTTGCGGGCGCCGCGGCGGCGGAAGGCGCGCTCAACATCTACAATTGGGGCGACTACACCAGCCCCGAGATGATCAAGAAGTTCGAGGAGACCTACAAGGTCAAGGTCACCATCACCGACTACGATTCCAACGACACGGCGCTGGCTAAGGTGCGCGCGGGCGGCCACGGCTTCGACATTGTCGTCCCCTCCGCCAATTACGTGCCGATCTGGGTCAAGGAAGGTCTGCTGCTCGAAGCGCGGCCCGACCAGATGGAGAATTTCAAGAATGTCGACGAACGCTGGGTCGACGTGCCGTGGGATCCGGGCCGCCACTACACCGTGCCATGGCAGTGGGGCGTCTCGGGCATCGGCGTCAACACCAAGGTTTATGGCGGCGACATCAACACTTCCGCAATCTGGCTCGATCCGCCGGCCGAACTGGTCGGCAAGATCAATGTCGAACCGGAAATGAACGATGTGCTCTTCGCCACCATCCGCTATCTCGGCGGCAAGTGGTGCACCGACGACAAGGAATTGCTGAAGAAGGTTCGCGACAAGCTTGTCGAGGCAAAGCCGAAATGGCTGGCGATGGACTACTCGGTCACCGAAAAGCTTCCCGCCGGCGACTATGCGGCCGTCTATTACTGGAATGGCGCGATCTTCCGCTCGCGGCTGAAGAACCCCGACATCAAGTTCGGCTATCCGAAGGAAGGCTATCCGATCTTCATGGACAGCGTCGCCATCCTTAAGGACGCCAAGAATGTCGAGAACGCCAAGCTGTTCATGAACTTCATCATGGCGCCGGAAAACGCCGCGATGATCTCGGCCTTCGCCAAATACGCCAACGGCATCAAGGGCTCGGTCGACCACATGCCGGCCGAGATGAAGGACGCGCCGGAACTGAACGTGCCGGCGGAGTTCAAGGACGCCGGCGAATTCCTGGCGTCGTGCTCGCCGGACATCGTCGCGCTCTATTCGCGCATCTGGACCGACATCAACAAATAATGCGAGCGCGGGGCGGCGAAAGCCGCCCCGCCTTTTATCATGAACGATCCGACTTCACTCGACGCGATTGGCCTGTTTCGGGCGCTTGCCGTGCGCGACCTGTCCTGCGCCGATGTGATGAGCGCCTATCTCGACCGGATCGAGGCGGTCAATCCCGCGATCAACGCCATCGTTTCGCTGCGCCCGCGCGACGAACTGCTTGCGGAGGCGCGGGCGGCCGACATCGCCGGGTTCAGGGGCGCGTTGCACGGGCTCCCCATTGCGGTGAAGGATCTGGTCGAAGTCGCCGGCATCCGCTCCACCCACGGTTCGCCGATCTTTGCGGACCATGTGCCGGCAAAGGACGATCTCGTCGCCGCGCGGCTGCGCGCTGCCGGCGCCATCCTGATCGGCAAGACCAACACGCCGGAATTCGGGCTCGGCTCGCACAGCTATAATCCCGTGCACGGCGTCACCCGCAATCCCTATGAATTGTCGCGCACCGCGGGCGGATCGAGCGGCGGGGCCGCGGCCGCGCTAGCGGCGCGGCTGGCGCCGCTGGCCGACGGGTCGGACTGCATGGGTTCGCTGCGCAATCCGGCGGCGTTCTGCAATGTCTACGGTTTCAGGCCAAGCTTCGGGCTGGTGCCGCGAGACCCGGTCGGCGACCTGTTCTTCAGCCAGATCGCCACCGAGGGGCCGATGGCGCGCACCGTGCGGGATCTGGCGCTGCTGCTCGACGTGCTGGCCGGACCGGTCGCCTGGGACCCCCATGCGACCCAGCCGCAACGATCCTTCCTCCACGGGCTGGACGGCCCGCACCGGGCCAGGCGCATCGGCTGGATCGGCGACTGGAACGGCTATTATCCGGTCGAGCCGGAAGTCTTGTCGATGTGCGAGACCGCGCTGAAGACTTTTGGCGATCTCGGCATCGAGGTCGAGGCGGTGACGCCCGACTTCGACGCCGAACGGCTGTGGCATGCCTGGCTGGCGTTGCGCGCCTTCGCCAATGCCGGCGGCAAGCGGGCGCTCTACGAGGACCCGAAGACGCGCGCCCAACTCAAGCCGGAACTGATCTGGGAGATCGAGCGCGGGCTGGCCGTGTCGGCGATCGAGACCTACGACGCCAGCGTCGTGCGCTCGTCATGGTACGCGGCGGCGGCCGGGCTGTTTGACACCTATGACGCGCTGGTGATGCCGAGCGCGCAGCTGTTTCCGTTCGACGCCGGCATCACCTGGCCGGCATCGGTCGCCGGGCGGTCGATGACGACCTATCACCAGTGGATGGAAATCGTCGTGCCCGCCTCGATCGCCGGCCTGCCGGCGCTCAACGTCCCGGTCGGGTTTTCCGCCTCCGGCCTGCCGATGGGCATGCAGATCATCGGCCGGCGCGGCGGCGATCTCGACGTGCTGAAGATCGGCGAGGCCTATCACCAGGCGACCAGATGGCCGCAGCGTCATCCGCCCGAACTGGACCCGTCCAGCGTCGCCAGCGCGCCGTAAAGGTCGGGCCGCCGGTCGCGGAACAGACCCCAGGCGCGCCGCGCCTGCGCGGCTGCGTCGAGGTCGAATTCGGCGACGACGATCTCCTCGCTGTCGCGGCTTGCCTTGCCGACCAGCTGGCCGGTCCAGTCGGCGATGAAGGACGAACCGTAGAAGGCGATCGTGCGGCCGTCCGGCGCGTCCTCGACGCCGATGCGGTTGGACGCCATCACCGGCATCAGGTTTGCCCCCGCATGGCCGCGCATCACGGTCTCCCAATGCGGCTGGCTGTCGTAACCGGGCGCCGGCGGTTCGGAGCCGATCGCGGTCGGGTAGATCAGTGCTTCGGCGCCCATCAGCGCCATGGCCCGCGCCGCCTCGGGAAACCACTGGTCCCAGCATATGCCGACGCCGAGCCGGCCGAACCTGGTCGGCCAGACCCTGAAGCCGGTGTCGCCGGGCGAAAAGTAGTATTTTTCCTCATAGCCGGGGCCGTCGGGAATATGCGACTTGCGGTAGAGCCCCAGCACCGCGCCGTCGGCGTCGATCATCGCCAGGCTGTTGAAATGCGCCTGGCCGGCGCGCTCGAAAAAGCTCAGCGGCAGCACGACGCCGAGTTCGCGCGCCAGCGCCGCAAACCGCGCGACCAGCGGGTTGTCCCTGAACGGCGCGGCCAGGTCGAAAAAATCCGGACGCTCGACCTTGCAGAAATAGGGCGTCTCGAACAGTTCCTGCAGCACAATCACCCGCGCGCCGGCTGTCGCCGCCCGCCTGACCAGCGCCTCGGCGCGGTCGGCATTGTCGCGCGGGTTCTGCGAGGCGGCGAACTGGGTGACGGCGAAGGCGACTTTGCGGGACATCTTGGACTTTCACGGCTGGTTGTCGCCCAGTCTAGGCCCAATCCCCCGCCATGCGCCACTGCGCCCTATCGCGCCCCCCAATCGGCCAGCGGTCCGCCGGGCGCGATCCAGGCGGCCGGGACCTCGACGGGAAAATCCATAAAAATCTGCGCCAGCGCCTTGCCTTGCGGATCGTGGCGCAGCGAGGCGACGCCGCCGCCGCCAAGCCCCTGGTGCAGCAGGAAATTGAGCCCGTCGAGGCCGGGCCATTCGAACCGCTCCACCTTGCCGCGCACGTAATGGGCGAAATAGCGCGCCACCGCGTCCGGCGTGGCGCTGCGCCTGATCCATGGCAGGAAGCCCGGGTCGCGCGCCAGCACGCCGATATTGGCGATGTCGCCCTTGTCGCCGCTGCGCCCATGCGCCAGCGCCAGCAGCGGCGCGACCGCCAGCGGTCCATCCGCCACCGCGGTCTCGCCGACAACATCGGGTCCGGCGTCCGGCGGCGGCCGGTTGGGCAGATGCGGGGCTACGTCATGCGCCGCGCCGTCGATCTCGTAGCTGACGCGGATGCCCGACTTTGGCGCAAGGAACGAGAACAGGCGGACCACCGGCGTCGGCTCCGGCCTGCCGCCGGCAAAGCCGGTGATGGACTGCGCCATCGCCGTCGCCGCCGGATAGATTTCGCGGCCAAAGATGGCGAGCGCGTCCTTGTTTGGATGACGCACCGCGATCTTCAGCACCACCTCGCGCGTCGCGGCGGCCCGCGCCTGCGCGCCATAGCCGGTCTCCGCCCCCAGCACCTCGACCGTGGCGTCGGAAAACCCCTCGAAGCCGGCCCGCGCCATCAGCCGTTCGGCCCGCTTCAGGATCGCGCTGGCGGTCGCCTCGGCCCGCTCCTTTGCGTCGCGGCCGGAAATCATCATCGACACCTGCGACCGGTAGCCGTCGGCAAAGGTGGCGCTGACCTTGTAACTGTCGGTGGGGGCAAGGCCCCGCGCGCCGCTCACCTTCACCCGGTCCGGCCCGACCTTTTCCAGCCGCACCGCGCTCCAGTCGGCGGTGACGTCGGGCAGCAGATAGCGCCGCGGGTCGCCGACCTCGTAGACGATCTGTTCGGCAACCGTCGCGGTCGAGACCAGCCCGCCGGTCGCTTCCGGCTTGGTCACCACGAACGAGCCGTCGGCGGCGCATTCGGCGACCGGAAACCCCATCTCGTCCCAGCCGTCGGCGACGAGCCGCCAGTCGGTAAAAATGCCGCCGGTCGCCTGCGCGCCGCACTCGACCACGTGGCCGGCCAGGCTGCCCGCCGACAGCAGGTCGTAGTCGCCCGGCCCCCAGCCGAATTCGTGGATCAGCGGCCCGAGCACGATGGCGGAATCGGCGACGCGGCCGGTGATGACCACGTCGGCGCCGTCGTCGAGCGCCCGGGCGATCGGGAAGGCCCCGAGATAGGCGTTGACGCTCGCCAGCCGCGCCGGCATCGGCTCGCCGGAAAACATCTCCATCACGCCCGCCGCCCGCCAGGCGTCGGCGCCGGCCGACAGATCGTCGCCCAGCACCACCGCCACCTTGAGGCTCACGCCCAATTCGGCGAACGCCGCCTGCAGCGCCGCGCGGCAGGCCAGCGGGTTGACGCCGCCGGCATTGGTGACGACGCGGACGCCTTTTTCGGCGATCTCGCGCGCCAGCGGCGTCATCACCATCGAGACGAAGTCGGTGGCGTAGCCGAGATCGGCGCGCCTGGCCTTCATCCGCGCCATGATCGACATGGTGATCTCGGCCAGATAGTCCATCACCAGATAGTCGACGCCGCCCTGGCGCACCAGTTGCGCCGGCCCTTCCGGACTGTCGCCCCAGAACCCCGCGCCGCAGCCGATACGAACCGTCCGCGCCATCTATTTGCCCGTCCAGTTGGGGGCGCGCTTTTGGCTGAACGCCGCCAGCCCCTCGCGCGCGTCGCCGGTGCGGCTCATATTCGCCAGCATGAACTGCGCATATTGCAGCGCCGCGCCGGTCGGCAGTTCGCGGATCGTCGCCAGCGCCTGCTTGCCTAGCCTGATGCCGGTCGGCGACTTGTCGGCGACGCGGCCGACCAGCCAGTCGAGCCGGGCGTCGAGTTCGGCGGCGGGCACGGCGTAGTTGATCACATCCATCGCCTCGCGCGCCTCCACCGGCTCGCCGCTCAGGCACAGTTCCATCAGCCGCCGGTAGGGCAAGACGCGCAGCAGATAGGGCAGGATCATCATCGGGAAGATGCCGACCTTGACCTCGGTGACGCCGAGCAGCGCATCCTCGCGCGCCACCGCCAGGTCGCAGGCGCAGAGCAGGCCGAAACCGCCGGCCAGCGCCGCGCCGTTGACCCGGGCGACGATCGGCAGCCGGCAGGCGTCCATGCGTTCGAGCAGCCGGACCATCGGGTGGCGCGGGTCGGCGGCGTCGATGGTGAAGGGCGAGCCGTCGGCCTGCAATTGCAGGTCGCCGCCGGCGCAGAACGCCTTGTCGCCGGCGCCGGTCAGCACCACGGCCCTGACCGTCCGGTCGGCCTCGGCGGCGTCGAGCCCGGCGGCGATGCCGGCGATCACCTCGTCGTTCAGCGCATTGCGGCGGTCCTCGCGGTTGATGACGATCCACGACACGGCGCCGCGGCGCTCAAGGATGACCGGTTCCGTCACGCTTCACCTCGAAGTTCTCGCCGCCAGACAATCATGGCCTCGGATTGAACCCGGCAATGACGCCGACCGCAAGCCCCGGCGACGGGGGGAGCGCGCGCAACTATCGCAGCCGGCCAGCCGGCCCGCTCATCCGGTCGCCGCGCGACCGCCAGGGTTCGGGTCACTTGCCCCTCCCCGTGCTTCGGACCCCGAGGGGAGAAGAGGAAGGCGCTGCGATGCCGGACCTCCTCTCCCCTCGGGGAGAGGGTGGCCGGGCCGGGTGAGGGGGAGATTTGAGCCAGCGGCAATTGCGTTTGGGGGACTTGCGCGCGCCGCCCGCTGCCAGCACTTGCAACAGTGCATACTTCCTGTAGTCGCTGGTGTCCCCGATGTATTGATGTTTCATGTGCCCGCCTCGAATCCTGTGGGCGCGAGCATGCCAGAATATCCTATTTTTGGGACATCCGAACTCGAGTCCTCTTGAAGCGCTGGTCTCAGCACTGGCGCTTCCCTTGTCCTCAATCCGTTCCGACCTCTATCGGAGAATGATCGAACTGCTGGTGCAGGCTCGAAAGGACGCCGACATTACACAGGTTGAGCTTGGCAAGCGGCTCGGGCAGCGGCAGACGTTTGTATCGAAGGTTGAGCTGGGGGAGCGCCGACTAGATGTTGCGGAGTTTATAGGAGTTTGTCGGGCGATAGGTGCTGATCCGTACGGAATTATCGAAGCTGCTGAAACCGATCAGCGCTAAGCGAAAGACAGGAGTCGGCCATGCGCCAAGTGAACGTCAGCTTGCGCCCCCCTTTCAGACGATCTAGCAGGGCGGAACGCCGCCCGGAAGCCGACATTCAGCTTGCGCACAAAAGGATAACGCCGCCGATGAGAACGGCGCAACCTGCCAGCCGCCACGGGCCAACAGTCTCCCGCAGGATCAGCATTCCCATGAGCGCCCCCACCATCATCGACATCTCGCGCATCGGCGCGACGAGGCTTAGCGGAGCGCCCGTCGTGAGAGCTGCGAGAACGAGAATGTAGGAGAGTGGAGACAGGAGGCCGACGCCGATCGCGAGCCACCAGAAGCCGCGCATCCGCTCAACGGCGCGGTTCAGGTTCGCCAGAACCAGCGGCAGGAGCATGAAGAAGCGCAGGAGGTTAGAAAACCAGTCGAGGACGACGGGAGCGATTCCAAGCGCCTTGACCGCGTAGGCATCGACCACGGTGTAGGATGCTATGAGCCCCCCGGTCGCCGTCCCCCATCGCACGCCAGCCTGACCGCCCGGTCGCCGGAACGCGGCGAGATTGCCCTGTGTAGCAATCAGGCCAATCCCGACGACGACGAGGGCCAGACCCGCGAGGCCGAGACCTGTAGGCATTTCGCCAAGGATCAGGACGGCTCCAATCGTCGACAGCATCGGTCCAGTGCCACGCGCGACCGGATAGACTACAGATAGGTCCGCCAGCTGATACCCGCGCTGAAGGCACAAACTGTAGGCGAGGTGGATGATGCCGCTGAGAAGGACGAAGCCGACGCCTTCCACGGTCCAGACGATCGTGCCCTGTGCGAGCAGGTGCAAGATCCACGGCGCGTAGGCGACGCATGCGATGAAGTTGTAGGCGAAGACGAAGATCGGACCGACTGAGGAGGCCCTCTTGGCGAGCAGGTTCCAGCTCGCGTGAATGAACGATGCAAGGATAACGAGGAGCAGCGAAGCAAACGTCATAGAGACCCCCTTGAGCGCACCATGCGCCGGTTGATCTCGACGTCTCCTCCCCTGGGATTTTGCCCCTTGGGTGCAGCCGCAGAACTCCCGCGGTCTCTGCAACGCTCGGTCCAGCGACGGCGGAGCCGTCCGGAACCCTAGTTGCCACTCGGTCGATGCGACGACGCTAGCTCAAACGCACGCCAAGGATCAAGTCTGTCCGATTTGTGTCTACCGACGCCGGAAAGCTGCCTGACTGGTTTCCACCCCTTGGCGGACATTCACCAACGATTGAGGGCGACTACATTGAACTGTCGCGCACCCCGCCGACGCCGCGATTTCACGCCGCATCGATTCCGCGAGCCGGCGACCACGCGGTAACCGCGGCCGTTCGAGCTGTGTCCCGGCCTTGAGATTTCAACCCCCCGGAAAAACACAAAAGCCGCGGCGGGCCGCGGCTTTGTTGGTCGAGAGAATTTGGAGCGGGTGAGGCGATTCGAACG
>DDFA01000069.1 GCA_002336975.1 Phyllobacteriaceae bacterium UBA1940 | reverse complement strand
ATCGCCATGCATCAATCGGGCTAGAGCAATTCCGGCGAACATTGGATCACTCTGCCGGAATTGCGCTAGGCCAAAGTCACGTCAACGCTTCGGAAGAAGGCCGGCCCGGCGGGTCGGCCTTGTTGTTTGCCTGGAGGGCCGGACACGACCGGAGCGCCGACGCAGACAGACCAGGCGACGGGCGACGGCGCAACCAAAAAGCCGGGGGCAGGCCCCGGCTTTGCAACTGTTCAGATCGGATCGATTGGCGCGGCCGGGGGTCCCGGCAGGAAAATCAATTGGTGTTGGTCTCGGCCTTTTTGGACTTCTCGTCCTTCTTCAGGTCGTTCCAGGCGTTCTGCTGCGCCAGCATCTGGCGCAGATAGGCGACATTGGCCTGGGCCTGGTCCGGCGACAGTTCCTGGCCGGCGATCTGTTCCGCCTCCTCGAAGCGGCCCTGCAGGCCGACCACCAGCGCCAGGTTCTGACGCACGCGGCTGTCGGCGCCGGGCATCTCGACCGCCTTGCGCATATGCATCTCGGCGGTGCGCAGATCGCCTTCCAGCACGTAGGACATGCCGAGATTGGACAGGATCGAGGGTTCGTCCGGCTTCAGGTCCAGCGCCTTGCGGAACATGGCGCGGGCGTCGTCCTTCTGGCCGAGCTGGTCGAGGATCGAGGCTTCCGCCGACAGCAGCCTCCAGTCGGGATATTCCGGGGTCTGGGCGCGGCGCACCGCGTCCAGCGCCTGGTCGAACTGGCCGGCGCTGGCGAGCGACTTGCCGTAGGCGGCCAGCACCTGGCGGTCCTTCGGCAAGGCGATGGCCAGGCGGCGCATCACCGCCAGCGACTGCTCCTGGCGGCCGTTCATCTGCAGCAGCGTCGAGTAGGTCATCGCCGTCTGCTTGTCGGTCGGGTTGCTTGCATATTTCTTGCCCAGCTTGTCGGCGGCGCTGTCCAGTTCGGCTTCCGACATCTGCGACATTTTCGACGCCGACGGCCCGATCGAGCCGGTCGTCGGGTTCCTGCTGGCGCAGCCCGAAAGGCCAGCGGCGACCAGCGCGATCGCGACGCCCGTGGCGAGTCTGGCTGAAATGGTGCGCGCGGGCATAAGCAACTCCCGGAAATCTGTTCATCGCCACTGGCGGCAATGGCCGAGAAATATTCCGTTAACCCTAACGGTTGGTTAAAGTGCCGCCTCGATCACCCGTCTGCCGAGGACCTTTCAGCATGCCCGTCACATTGAGCGCCAAGCGCGGCAAGGCCGCGCGGCCGATCCATTTCGTCGCAAAAGACAATCTTGAGGCGGTCGCGCTGACGGATGGCGAACGCGCCTGGGCGCGGGCCAACGGATTTTCCGGCGAGGCCGGCCGGGTGCTGCTGCTGCCTGCCGCCGACGGCTCGGTCGCCGGGGCGCTGTTCGGGCTCGGGGCCGAAACCGGCGGCTTTGCGCCACTCTCCGCCGGCCAGCTGGCGCGTTCGCTGCCCGCCGGCGCCTGGCGTCTCGCCAACCCGCCGGCGAACGCCGACGCCGCGGCGCTGGGCATGATGCTGGGCGGCTACGCCTTCACCGCCTATGGCAAGGGCCCGACGCGCGACATCTCGCTGGCCCCGCCCCCCGGGGTCGACGCCGCCAGAATTACCCGCATCGCCGAGGCCGTTACGCTGGTGCGCGACCTGATCAACACGCCGGCCAACGATATGGGGCCGGCCGAGCTCGAAGCCGCGTCGCGCAAGCTCGCCGCCCGGCACAAGGCGAAGATTTCGATCACCAGCGGCGACGCATTGCTCAAGGCCAACCTGCCGATGATCCACGCGGTCGGCCGCGCCTCGGCCAGCGCGCCGCGGTTGATCGACATGAATTGGGGGCCGAAATCGGCGCCGAAGGTGACGCTGGTCGGCAAGGGCGTGTGCTTCGACACCGGCGGCCTCGACATCAAGCCGGCGTCCGGCATGCTGCTGATGAAGAAGGACATGGGCGGCGCGGCCAATGTGCTCGGCCTGGCGCATATGATCATGGACGCAAAACTGCCGCTGCGGCTGCGAGTGCTGATCCCCGCCGTCGAGAACTCGATTTCCGCCAACGCCTTCCGCCCCGGCGACGTGCTGCGCAGCCGCAAGGGCGTCACCGTCGAGATCGGCAACACCGACGCGGAAGGCCGGCTGGTGCTCGCCGACGCGCTGGCGCTGGCCGACGAGGAAGCGCCCGAACTGCTGATCGACATGGCGACGCTGACGGGCGCGGCGCGCGTGGCGCTGGGGCCGGACCTGCCGCCCTTCTTCACCGACGACGACACGCTCGCCGGCGAACTCGCCGAGGCGGCCGTCGCGGCGGCCGACCCGCTTTGGCGTATGCCGTTGTGGACGCCCTATGACGGCCGCTATTCCTCCAAGGTCGCCGACATCAACAACACCAATACCGACGGGTTCGCCGGGTCGATCATCGCGGCGCTGTTCCTCAGGCGCTTCGTCGGCAAGGCCAGGAGCTGGGCGCATTTCGACGTCTTTGGCTGGAACCCGGCCGACCGCCCGCACGGCGTCGCCGGCGGCGAGGCGCAGGCCATCCGCGCCATCGAACGGGTGATCGGCGCCCGGTTCGGCTGAGCAAGCGGGGAAAAGAGCAACGGAAGAAGCGGAGACGTCCGCGCAAATCTCCAGCGCTGGCGATCGGCGTAAGCGGCGACGCCGGCCCTATCTCCCCCCGGCGGGGGAGAAAGCGAAATCAGCGTCTTGGGGCGCGCGAGCCCGAAGGGCGAAGCATGCGCCGCCAAGCGCTTGATTTCGCAGGAGAGGGGCACGCGGCTGTCGCGATTTTGCCCGTTGCGCACCCAGCTTCACCGCCGAGATGGTTCTGCATCGACCCCCCTCTGTCCGGCAGGACAGAGGGGGGTCGGTTCCATCAAGATCGCACCGTCACCCTCGGGCTTGTCCCGGAGGGGCTGCCGTCAGGATGGTCGAAAAACGCGCCGGTCCAAAGGGTTACTGACAAGCAGCAGATTCCCGGGACAAGCCCAGGAATGACGTCCCGGGAGAGGCCTGCAAAAAATCATCGCAATTTCTATCCCCACCCCAAATTGTTCCCCGACAATACCCTGCACCAGATACGGAGACACGCATGGACAGGGAGG
>DDFA01000007.1 GCA_002336975.1 Phyllobacteriaceae bacterium UBA1940 | reverse complement strand
CGGCGGAAATCAACAGCATGCCGACACAACCGTGAAATGTCGTGTTCCAGCCCCCGTAGCAAATCCTTTCCGGCGGATCGACGGGCGTGACCTTTTCTTCCTGGCAATAGCAGGCGCGCGGCGTCACCACATTGTCGATGGTGCTGACGCAAGGCTCGGGCTCGTAGCGCACGCAGGTCCGCTCTTCCGTCTTGTCGTAGCAATCTCCGTCATAGTTGACGTCCGCTGGCGTATTCATCCAGCTGGCATTTCGATTGTGGAGCCCGACATTGATGTTTTCAGCGTAAGGAACCAGTCCGACGCGAACGCCGGTTGTCGACAAAAGCACGTCAACCAGGTCGGAGGCCGCCTTCTGCAGCGTCGCCAGTTTGGTGCCGCCGCTGGAGTCCTTGTCGGACATCGACCACGTCGAATCGAGCACAAGGGCGACTTCGAGTTCCTCGCCCGCTCCGCGAACCGCGGTCGACCTTGCGGCGACCGCGAGCCAATCGACCTTGGCGATGCCCATGAAATGGGTCGGAACCCTGGCAGTCAGTTGAATGTCGATCTTGCCGCCCTGTTCGGTCATCCCGACGACGACGACATCCGACATTTCGGAGCGGCGGCCGAAATTCGCGGCGATATGCTTTTCAGCAATCGCCCTCAGTTCCTTGACGGTTTTTCCGTTGGAGGCGGCCGCCGCCAGCACCGCCGAATCGCCGATCTCCTACAAATGCGCGCGCGACGAACTCGCGCGCGAGAAGTCGACGACCATACCGATTGCGAGCAGTAAAGGAATTGCGCCCAGCCCAAACAGCAGGGCGACATTGGCGGCTTTATCTTTCTGGAATTGTTTGAACATGTTAGACGCTCTGATGGCAATTCAGCAATATATGAATGCTTCGATTGCAAATCTCTTAATGCGTGGGGCTGAAAACTGCTGGAATTGCAGGCTTCTATTGATGCCTGGGAGCCCTGCTTCAGCCTGTTGCCGGCGCTGACCGCGGGCGGCGGGGGGTGCCCGTCCTGATCGAGCCATCCTGTGCGGCGCCCCAGTTGCAACCGCCTTCCAACACGGGCAGCATGGGCTGAAACGCACCCGTCCGGAGCTCGCCGCCGATGTCGCCTGAATTCCTGATCACCACGCTGATCATCGTTGCGTCGCCTGGCGTCGGCGCCACTTACACCATCGCGGCGGGGCTGACGCGCGGGGCGCGCGCCAGCATCTGGGCGGCGTTCGCCTGTACGCTCGGCATCGTGCCGCACCTGATCGCGGCGATCACCGGGCTGGCGGCGCTGCTGCACACCTCGGCGCTGCTGTTCGACATCGTCAAATATGCCGGCGTCGCCTATCTGCTCTACATGGCCTGGGCGACAATCAAGCAACGCGGCGCGATGAAGATCGACGCGCAGTCCGATGCGCGTTCCGCCTGGCAGGTGATCGTCGACGGGGTGCTGCTCAACCTGCTCAATCCGAAACTGTCGATCTTTTTCGTCGCCTTCCTGCCGCAGTTCATCTCGCCGGCCGAACCGCACGTGCTGCCGAGGATGCTGGAACTGTCGGGCGTGTTCATGGCCGCGACGTTCGTGATCTTCGCCATTTACGGCCTGTTCGCCGCCTCGATGCGCGACAAGGTGCTGGGCAGCCCCAATGTGATGGCGTGGATGCGGCGCAGCTTCGCCGCCGCGTTCCTGGCGCTGGGCGCAAAGCTGGCGCTGACCGATCGCTGACATGGCGGGCCGATGAGATGACCGGCAAGATCGATTTCAAGCGGCAGCTGAAACATCTCTACGCGCCGCCGGCCGGTCGGTTCGTCATCGTCGACGTGCCGGCGATGAACTATCTCATGGTCGACGGGCACGGCGATCCGAACACGGCGAACGCCTATCGGGAGGCGGTCGAATGGCTGTATTCGGTCAGCTATCCGCTCAAATTCATGTCGAAGAAGGAGCTTGGCCGCGACTATTCGGTGATGCCGCTGGAGGGTTTGTGGTGGGCAAGCGACATGGACGCCTTCATCAGCCGCCAGAAAGACAAATGGTCGTGGACGATGATGATCATGCAGCCCGACTGGATCACGCCTGCGATGGTCGAGGCGGCGGTGGCCAAGGCCAAGGCGAAGCGCGGCGATCCGCCAAAAAGCCTGCGGCTGGAGCCGCTCGCGGAAGGGCTGTGCGTCGAGACCATGCATGTCGGCGCCTATGACGAGGAGGGACCGGTGCTGGCGCGGCTGCACCGCGAATTCCTGCCGCAAAACGGGCTGGCGGAGACCGGCCATCATCACGAGATCTATGTCGGCGATCCGCGCAAGACCGCGCCCGAAAGGCTGAAGACGGTGCTGCGCCAGCCGGTGCGGCGCATCGCCGGGTAGACGCGCCGGGACCGGAGGCGCCGCGGCGACAAAAAGACCCCGCGGCGAGCCGCGGGGTCCTGGTGCATCGGCGTTGACAGTCGCGGGAGGAAACGGTCCCGTCAGCGCCAGTTGCGCACAGGGCAGCCGGGCGCCTTGGCGAAGACGATCGACCGGTGATGTCCGCGCATCGTGCCCTTGACGACGATGCGATTGGCGTTGTGGCGGGCGATCCAGGCATGGCGTAGGCCCATGTTGCGGGCCTTTCTCAACGCCCGGGCAGGACGGCAGGACGGCCGGTAGTGACGGTCGTGACCGTGGTAATAGCCGGGGCCGCCGAAATGAACCTGCACGCGCAGGTCTCCGGCGTTGGCGGTTGCGGGCGCTGCTGCGAAAGCGCCGAGCGCGATCATGGCGGAGAGGGCGACGGTTTTGATCCTGGCAAGCATGATTGTTCTCCAGTTTCTAGCCACGGCGACCATTCGCTGCGGTTCTGTCCGTGTTTTTGCCACCCGCCGCCTGAACCCCAACGGAACCTAACGTTCATAATGAGTTCACTTTTCGGGACCGCCGGATCGGGCGGTGGCGGGATTGAGGGTCTGGGCCGGGCGCACGGGTTGACCAAAGCGGCGCGAGCGTGACACTGGGCCGGTCTCAGCGGCCGGGAGGTTTCGAAACATGTCGTTCCTGAAAAAACTGTTTGGCGGCGGCGATGCCGCGAAACCGGCCGGCCCGGCCAAGCAAGTCGAATACAACGGCTATCTGATCCAGGCGACGCCCTATCAGGAGGCCGGCCAGTGGCAGACCTGCGGCGTGGTCTCGCGCCAGATCGACGGGGTGGCGAAACAGCACCGCTTCATCCGCGCCGACCGTTTCGCCGGCCAGGACCTGGCGGCCGACCAGGCGATCGTCAAGGGCAAGCAGATCGTCGACCAGATGGGCGACCGGATGTTCGAGGGGTGAGGCGACGAGGCGACGACGCCCCGTCTGCTCCAAAGGAAGCGACGACGCGCGCTCACAAGTCTTTGGCCAGCGCCATTTCATCACCGCCGACCCGAACGGGGTGATGATCGACGTGATCAGGCCGATCGCGCCGAGCGCCGGGTTTCTGGCGCAGCACCAGCCCGAAGCAGTCGGACGATAGCGGCGGCAGCCTTTGCATCGCGCTCCCCAAACCATCGCCGGCAGAGTGTTTCCATCTAACCATGAAATGGTCTAGCTGCAACAATGGGGCAAAGCAGGGAGACCATGATGAAGATCACACGCAACGGCGAGGCCGCCTCGCGCAGGCCCAGCGCCGACTGGTTCACCGGGACGGTGTGGCAGGAGCCGATCGTCGAGGCGCCCGAACCGGCGCGGGTGCGCGCGGCGCTGGTGACGTTCGAGCCCGGCGCGCGCACCAACTGGCACACCCATCCGCTTGGCCAGACCTTGCATGTGACGCTGGGCGCGGGGATTGTGCAGGTGTGGGGCGAGGCGGCGCAGGAGATCCGCGCCGGCGACACGGTGTGGATCCCGCCCGGCGAAAAGCACTGGCACGGCGCGGGGCCGACGACGCGCATGGCGCATCTGGCGATCCAGGAGGCGCTGGACGGCGTGGCGGTCGACTGGCTTGAGAGGGTCAGCGAGGAGCAGTATCGGGGACGGTGATCCGATCTTGCCGCCGGGCTTTTTCCCGTGACACACTCGCGCCCTGATTTCTGCAGGAGGATCGCATGGCGCTCGACGGTTCGCTCAAGGGCAAGACCCTGTTCATCTCAGGCGGGTCGCGCGGGATCGGGCTGGCGATCGCGCTGAGGGCGGCGCGCGACGGCGCCAATGTGACGATTGCGGCGAAGACCGCCGAGCCGCATCCGAAACTGCCCGGCACGATCTTTACGGCGGCGGCCGAGATCGAGGCGGCGGGCGGCCAGGCGCTGCCGGTGCTGTGCGACATCCGCGAGGAGGAGCAGGTCGCCGATGCGGTGAGAAAGACCGTGGAACGGTTCGGCGGCGTCGACATCTGCGTCAACAACGCCAGCGCCATCCAGCTCACCGGCACGCTAGCGACCGACATGAAACGCTACGATCTGATGAACGACATCAATGCGCGCGGCACGTTCCTGGTGTCGAAAACCTGCATCCCGTTCCTCAGGAAGGCGGCCAACCCGCATGTGCTGACCCTGTCGCCGCCGCTCGACATGAGCGCCAAATGGTTCAAGAACCATGTCGCCTACACGATGGCGAAATTCGGCATGTCGATGTGCACGCTCGGCATGGCGGAAGAATTTCGCAAGGACGGGATCGCGTTCAACTCGCTGTGGCCGCTGACGGCGATCGACACGGCCGCGGTGCGCAACCTGCTCGGTGGCGACACCGTGGCGGCGATGAGCCGGCTGCCCGACATCATGGCCGACGCGGCGCACGAAATCCTGACACGTCCGTCGCGCGAGACGAGCGGCAATTTCTTCATCGACGAACTGGTGCTGCGCGACGCCGGGGTGACGGATTTTTCGCGCTATGCGCCGGGCGCCAAGGGACCGCTGGCGGCGGATTTTTTCGTGCCGGACGAGGCGTTCAAGAAGACCGACACAAAGGTGATCGGCGCGATCTGACGGGAGGCGCTACATGGCCAGGCTGCTGGCGGACAAGATCGAGGTCGAAAATCCCAACACGCCCGGCCGTGTGACACGCGTGGACGCTGCGAAATACCAGGCGATGAGGAACGCGTTTTTGAAGGCATTGCCCGGCGCGGCCCCGGGCGCGACTGTAGCCGAGGTCAAGGCCAGGCTGCTGCCGCACCTGCCGGACGCGCTTTTCCCCGGCGGCGACACGGCCGGCTGGTGGTTGAAATGCGTGCAACTGGACCTGGAAGCCAAAGGCTTGGTGGCGAGGTCTATGACGTCACCGCTCAGACTGTACAAGGTCTGAGACCCCGGCGATAAAAGCCCGGCCGGCGTCTCCGCCGGCCGGGCTGATGTCCTGTCCCCAGATCGGAGACGGGGCAGGGGTCGTTACCTGTTGCTCGCCACCGGGGCGACCAGCGGGGTGATGCGGCGGATGGCGACGCGGCGGTTGCGCTCCTCCGGCGCTTCGGTCCTCACCTTGAGATACTGCTCGCCATAACCCTGGGTGGTCAGGTTCTCCGGCGGGATGTCGAAGACGTCGGTGAGCGCGGCTGCGACCGCCTCGGCGCGACGGTCCGACAAGGCAAGGTTCGCCATGTCCGAGCCGACGGCGTCGGTGTGACCCTCGATCAGGAAGGTCTCGGCCGGGTTCTCCTTGAGCATGCGCTCCATCGCCCTGGCGACATTGTCGAGCCGGCTGATCGCGTCTTCCCTGATTTCGGCCGAACCGAACGCGAAGGTGATCGTGTCGAGGTCGACACGGCGGACGGTGTCGCGGACGCGCGCCGAACGCTTGACCTCGTCGATCGAATAGAGCCGCTCGACGCGCTCGACCGGCGGCTGGTCGAGGAACTCGTAATAGTCCTCGTCGCTTCGGGCTCGCTCGGCGTCGAGAATATATTCGTCGGCCGGGATCGTCAGCACCAGCGGCGGCAGGTCCGCGCCGGGGTCGCGCCAGCGGCCGCCATGGTCGTCGCGACGGTCGAGGCGGTCCTCGTCGACATAGACCAGCACGTATTCGCGGCCGTCGGGCATGATGCGCGAGCGGCGCAGCACTTCGCCGTAACGATCGCGCACGGTGACGATCCTGACGCCGTTCGGACGCTCGATGGTCTCGCGGGTGCGGCCACGCGACAGTTCCTCGTAGTAGACATCGCGGGCGTCGCGGGCGATGCGGGGACGGTCGGAGCTTTCCACCACCGGGCGGCCGCCCAGGTCGATGATGATGCGGCCATCGATCTCGCGCAGCACGTCCGTGCCTTCGCGACGCTCGCGGCGCGGCGGACGCTCGCCCTCGACGCGCTTGCCCTTCTCGCGGGTGACCGGCGTGATGTCCTCGACCTTGACGGTCTCCTTCTGCGCGTCCTTGTCGGAGGCAGGCGGCGGGGCCGCAGGCTCGGCGGGCGCGACCGGCTGGGCCGTCTGCTGACCGCTGTCGGTTGGCTTGGCCGGCTCCTTCTGGCTGTCGAGCATCGGCGTGCCGCCGCTGTCCGGCAGGACCGGAACGGCGGGCGGCGGGTTGATCGGGGCGCCGATGCGCTCGGGGTCGTTCTGCTGCACCGGCCGGCCGGCCGTCGCTTCGCCGGCCGGACGTTTCGGCTTGGCGGGCCTGGCGTCGGTTGCCGGCGGGTGCGCCGGCTCGGCAGGCTGGACGACCGTCGCGGGTTGCTCGGGCTGGGCCGGCTGCT
>DDFA01000051.1 GCA_002336975.1 Phyllobacteriaceae bacterium UBA1940 | reverse complement strand
GAGGCGCCGGGTCTCTGGCGGCGGCTGCTGTCGGCGATCGGCGTCGGCGCCGCGCCCGCCGACCCGCGCTTCGTCGTCAACGAGCAGGGCGAGCGGCTGACGCTCGAAATGCTGGTCGACGACGACGTCTTCGTGCGCGTCGATTCTCCCTTCATCGAGAATTTGCGCGCCGTCGGCGTCGACGCTTCGATCCGCATGGTCGACGCCTCGCAATTCACCGTGCGCCAGAACGACTACGACTTCGACATCATCTCGATCGCCGCCGCGCTGAGCGCGACGCCGACCTTCGACGATCTCGAGCAGTTCATGCATTCGTCGGCAGCCGGGACGAACGGCACGCGCAACCTGCCGGGAACGCAGGACCCGGCCGTCGACGAACTGCTCAACCACGTCGCCGCCGCCGGCGACCGCGAGGCTCTGGTTGTGGCGATGCGATGCATCGACCGGGTCTTGCGCGCAAGGCGGGACTGGATTCCAAATTGGCATGCGGCGAATCACCGGGCGGCCTATTGGGACATGTACGGATTCAAGGAACCGAAACCCGATTACGGTTTCCCGGTTGAATCGCTGTGGTGGTTCGACGCTGAGAAGGCGAAAAAGATTGGCAAAGCTTGAGCGCCGTGCCGCTCCATTGACGCAGCAGGCGGTCCGCTGATGGGCGCCTACCTGCTGCGTCGCGTCCTGCTGATGATCCCGACCCTGTTNNAGTTCGCGCCGGGCGGTCCGGTCGAACAGGTGATTGCGCGCATCACCGGGTCTGGCGATTCCAGCGACCGCCTGTCGGGCGGCGGCGCCGACGCCGGCATGCAGAACATGGAGGCGCAAGGCGGCGAGGCGACGTCGAAATATCGCGGCGCGCAGGGGCTCGACCCGGAATTCATCGCCGAGCTTGAAAAGCAGTTCGGTTTCGACAAGCCGCCGCTCGAACGCTTCTTCAAGATGATATGGGACTATTCGCGGTTCGATTTCGGCGAGAGCTTTTTCCGCGACATCAAGGTCACCGACCTGATCATCGAAAAGATGCCGGTGTCGATCTCGCTTGGCCTGTGGATCACCCTGATCTCCTATGTGATCTCGATTCCGCTCGGCATCCGCAAGGCGGTTGACGACGGTTCGCGCTTCGACATCTGGACCAGCGCCATCGTCATCATCGGCTTCGCGGTTCCGGGTTTCCTGTTCGCCATCCTGCTGATGATCCTGTTCGCCGGCGGCAATTCCTTCCCGATCGGCTTCGGGCTCTCGATCGGCTGCGACTGCTTTCCGCTGCGCGGCCTGACCTCCGAGAACTGGGAGCAGTTGTCGTGGGGCGCCAGGATCGTCGACTATTTCTGGCATCTGACCCTGCCGCTGACCGCGATGGTGCTGTCGGCCTTCGCGACGACGACCTTGCTGACCAAGAATTCGTTTCTTGAGGAAATCCGCAAGCAATATGTCGTCACCGCCCGCGCCAAGGGGCTGAGTGAACGCCAGGTGCTCTACGGCCATGTCTTCCGCAACGCGATGCTGATCGTCATCGCCGGCTTTCCCGCCGCCTTCATCTCCGCCTTCTTCACCGGTTCGCTGCTGATCGAGAACATCTTCTCGCTCGATGGGCTCGGCCTGCTCGGTTACCGCTCGATCCTCGACCGCGACTATCCGGTCGTGTTCGCGACGCTGTTCATCTTCTCGCTGATCGGCATGGTGACGACGCTGGTCTCGGACCTGATCTATACCTGGATCGACCCCCGCATCGACTTCGATCGGAGGGACGTGTGATGTCCGATCTCGTCGAGAAAGCCCAGGCCGCGCCGCACGCCCCGGCCAAGCGGCCGCGCCTGTCGCCGCTCAACCAGCGCCGCTGGCAGAATTTCAAGGCCAACAGGCGCGGCTACTGGTCGTTGTGGATCTTCGCGGTGCTGTTCGTGCTGTCGCTGGGCGCCGAATTCCTCGCCAACGACAAGCCGATCCTGGCGATGTACAAGGGCGAGCTGCTGGTGCCGGCGCTGGTCGACTATCCGGAAGAGAAGTTCGGCGGCTTCTACGCCGTCACCGACTATCGCGACCCGGTGATTTCGGACGAGATCGAGGCCAATGGCTGGCTGATCTGGCCGCCGATCCGCTATTCCTACGACACCGTCAACAACGACATTCCAGAAGCCGCGCCCGCAAAGCCGTCGTGGATGTACGACAAGGCGTTCCGCTGCCAGCGCTATGCGGACAAGGAGAACGATCCGAACTGCACGGTCGGCAACTGGAATTGGCTCGGCACCGACGACCAGACGCGCGACGTGCTGGCGCGGGTGATCTACGGTTTCCGCATCTCGGTCCTGTTCGGCCTGATCCTGACGGCGACGTCGGCGGTGATCGGCGTCACGGCTGGCGCGATCCAGGGCTATTTCGGCGGCTGGACCGACCTGATCTTCCAGCGCTTCATCGAGATATGGTCGGCGATCCCGGTGCTCTATCTGATCCTGATCATGTCGGCGGTTCTGCCGCCCGGCTTCTTTATCCTGCTCGGCATCATGCTGCTGTTCTCGTGGCTGGCCTTTGTCGGCGTGGTGCGCGCCGAGTTCCTGCGCGCCCGCAATTTCGAATATGTCAACGCGGCGCGGGCGCTCGGCGTGCCGGACCGCACCATCATGGTCCGTCATCTGCTGCCCAACGCCATGGTGGCGACGCTGACCTTCCTGCCGTTTATTCTCAACGGCTCGATCTCGACCCTGACCTCGCTGGATTTCCTCGGCTTCGGCCTGCCGCCCGGATCGGCGTCGCTGGGCGAACTGATGAAGCAGGGCCAGCGCAACCTGTCGGCGCCGTGGCTCGGCATTACCGGCTTCTTCACCATCGCCATCATGCTGTCGCTGCTGATCTTCATCGGCGAGGCGGTGCGCGACGCCTTCGATCCGCGCAAGACGTTCCGGTGATGGGTTGTGCGTGGCATAAATTCCTGGCCTTTTCTACCAGGAGGCGGAAATGGGCTTGAACATCAAGAGTGACCAGGCGCATGAGCTCGCGCGCAGGCTGGCGAAGGAAACCGGGCTGACGATGACCGCGGCGATTGAAGTGGCGCTGGAAAATCAGCTTGACCGAATCTATCGCCACAAGGAGCGCGACTATCGCTATCGGCGCATCAAGGAGATCGTGTCTCGGCTGGAACCCGTTCCGGAAGGCGTCACCAGCGACCATTCCGATTTCTATGACGATGACGGGTTGCCGGCATGATCGTCGACGCATCCGCCCTGTTGGCTGTCATTCTGCGAGAACCAGACGGCGATCTGCACGCCAGGGCGATTGCAGACGAACTGGAAGACCTGATCATGTCGCCGGTCAACTATGTTGAGGCGGCTGTCCAAGCCGACAAGCTCGGTCCACGGACCGCAGCGGCCTTTGACGAGATAATCGCGCTCAACAGCATCAAGATCGCCTGTGTCACCAAGGATCAGACACAGCTCGCCCGCGAGGCCTACCGGAGCTACGGCAAGGGCAACCAAAAGGCCAGGCTCAATCTCGGCGACTGTTTCGCCTACGCCCTGTCGAAGGCCCGCGGCGAGCCGCTGCTGCTCAAGGGCGATGATTTCAGCAAGACCGATGTCGAGGCCGCGATTTGACCGAACCGCTTCTTTCCGTCGAGGATCTGTCGGTCGCCTTCGCCCAGGGCGGCAAGACGACGCTGGCCGTCGACCGGGTGTCGTTTGAGATCGGCAAGGGCGAGACCGTTGCGCTGGTCGGCGAGTCCGGTTCCGGCAAGTCGGTCACCGCGCTGTCGGTGCTGAGACTGCTGGCCTACCCGGCCGCCTCGCATCCAAGCGGCAAGATCGTCTTCGACGGCCGTGACCTGTTGACCCTGCCCGAAGCCGAGTTGCGCAAGGTGCGCGGCCGCGACATCACCATGATCTTCCAGGAGCCGATGACCTCGCTCAACCCGCTGCACACGATCGAGCGGCAGGTGGGCGAAGTGCTGAAGCTGCACCAGGGCATGAACGACGCAAGGGCGCGGGCGCGCACGCTCGAACTGCTCGAGGAGGTCGGCATCCGCGATCCGCAGAAGCGGCTCCAGGCCTATCCGCACCAGCTATCGGGCGGCCAGCGCCAGCGGGTGATGATCGCGATGGCGCTGGCCAACGAGCCGAAACTGCTGATCGCCGACGAGCCGACGACGGCGCTCGACGTGACGGTGCAGGCGCAGATCCTCGAACTGCTGGCGAAGCTGAAGGCCGAGCGCGGAATGTCGATGCTGTTCATCACCCACGATCTGGGCATTGTCAGAAGGTTCTCCGACCGCGTCTGCGTCATGACCAAGGGCCGGATCGTCGAGACCGGCCCGACCGCCGATGTCTTCGATCGCCCGCAGCACGACTACACCAAACGCCTGCTGGCGGCCGAGCCCACCGGGGCGCCGCCGCCGCTGGACGAGAAGGCGACCGTCGTCATGCGCGGCGACGAGATGAAGGTCTGGTTCCCGATCAAGGAAGGCTTCTTCCGCAAGACGGTCGATTATGTGAAGGCGGTGGACGGCATCGACATCCAGGTGCGCGCCGGCCAGACCATCGGCGTCGTCGGCGAGTCGGGCTCGGGCAAGACGACGCTCGGCCTGGCGCTGTGCCGCATGATCTCGTCGACGGGGCGCATCGACTTCGGCGGCCGCGACATCAACGCCTATTCCTTCAAGCAGATGCGGCCGCTGCGGCGCGAACTGCAGATCGTCTTCCAGGACCCGTTCGGGTCGCTCAGCCCACGCATGTCGGTTGGCGAGATCATCGAGGAGGGGCTAAAAATCCACGAGCCGCAGCAGACGGCGGACGAGCGCGATCAGGCGGTGGTGGCGGTGCTGCAGGAGGTCGGCCTCGACCCCGAGACCCGCTTCCGCTATCCGCATGAATTCTCCGGCGGCCAGCGCCAGCGCATCGCCATTGCCCGCGCCATCGTGCTGAAGCCGAAATTCGTCATGCTCGACGAACCGACCTCGGCGCTCGACATGAGCGTGCAGGCGCAGGTCGTCGACCTGCTGCGCGACCTGCAGAAAAAGCATGGCCTGGCCTATCTGTTCATCAGCCACGACCTGAAAGTGGTGCGCGCGCTCGCCAACGAGGTGATCGTGATGCGCAACGGCCAGGTGGTGGAGCGCGGACCGTCGCGGCAGATATTCGAAGCGCCGCAGACAGATTACACAAGGGCGCTCATCGCCGCCGCCTTCAACATCTCCACCGCAAAGGCCGAAGCGGTGGCGCAATGAGCGGGCAGGACCGCATCCTGGTTGCGATGACCGGCATGGACCCGGCGCGCTGGGCCTCGCTGCTGAAGGGCCGGCGGGAGGTCGTGCTTGCGCCGGACGGGCCGGAAGACCCGACGATCCGTTTTGCAGTGGTGTGGAAGCACCCGCCGCGGCTGCTGGAACGGCTGCCGAACCTGAAGGCGATCTTCTCCGCCGGCGCCGGCGTCGACCATCTGGCGAACGATCCGGGCCTGCCCGACGCGCCGGTCGTGCGCGTCGTCGCCGGCAATCTGACCGGCCACATGGTCGACTATGTCGTGTGGCGGGTGACCGACCATCATCGCCAGGGCATGCTCTATCGCGCACAGCAGGCGGAGCGCCGATGGGCGGACGCGCCGCAACCGGCCTCGGCCGACATCGCGGTCGGCGTCATGGGGCTCGGCAATCTCGGCCGCGCCGCGGCAAGCGCGTTGCTGGCGGTCGGCTACAAGGTCAATGGCTGGAGCCGCTCCGCGCGCGCCATGCCGGGCGTCGAGTGCTATGCCGGCGACGCCGGGCTGACGCCGTTTCTCAACGCCACCGACATCCTCGTCGTGCTGCTGCCGTCGACACCGGCGACAAACGGCATGATCGACCATGCGCTGCTGGCGCAACTGCGGCGTGACAACGGGATCGGCGGCGCCTGCCTGATCAATGCCGGCCGCGGCGGGTTGCAGAACGAGGCCGGCATCGTGCGGGCGCTCGACGACGGGACGCTGAAGGAGGCGAGCCTCGACGTCTTCGAGACCGAGCCGTTGCCGTCCGGCAGTCCGTTGTGGACCCATCCGCGCGTCTTCATCACCCCACATGTGGCGGCGGCGTCGGACCCGATGCATCTTGCGCCGCCGATGCTGGCGCAGATGGATGCGTTCGACCGCGGCGAGCCGTTGCGCGATCTGGTCGACCGCAAGGCGGGTTACTGACAATCAGGGCCGGCGGTAGCCGGTCGGCTGGCCGTACAATCTGGCGATGCGCTCGATCGCCGCGCCAAGCGGCTCGAGCGCCACGTCCATCGTCGCGCCATTGGCGTGGATCACCGTCGCGTCGTCGGTCATGATCGCGACATGGCCTTTCCAGAACACCAGGTCGCCGCGCTGCAGCTGCTTGCGCGCCAGGTCGAGCGGCGCGCCGAGATGCGCCGCCTGCATGTCGGAATCGCGCAGAACGTCGCGGCCGGCCATGCGCATCGACAATTGCACCAGCCCTGAACAGTCGATGCCGAAGGCCGACGAGCCGCCCCACAGGTAAGGCGTCCGGATCAGCGTCTCGGCGAACCCGACATAGTCGGGCGCGAACATGTCGGCCGGCTGCAGATGCGCGGCGATGACCGCGCCGCCGGTCGCCAGCATCGCGTAACCGGTGTCGCGCACCTCGACGAATTCGGCGACCGCCACGGCGGACCCCATCGACAGCGCGGCGCGCGGCGGCTGCTTGATGTCCGGTTCGGGATAGAGAAACGTGCGCGGCGCCGATACCAGATGCGTCGCCGGGTCGGACCGCGGCGCGACCGCGCCGGCCTCGACATAGCCGACATAGCCGTCGCGCCCGCATTGCACCCAGGCGTAGCCGCTGTCCTCGTCGAACACCGACACCGCGTCGCCCATCAGAAGCTGGGTGTCGACGCCGGCGGCCGCGGACGGCTGGCGGCGCATGTCGGCGACGGGGACCGATATCCGCGCCGGGCGTCCCGCCGTGAACCGGAGGGCGGTCACCGCGCCCTGCAGCCGGGCGTCGGCGAGGTCGTCGCGATAGGCGTTGAGGCGGCGGTCGAGCATTTTAGGTCGGAAGCTCCCTGGCCTGCGAGATGATGACGTCGCCGAAGCGTTCGACATAGAGCGCGCCCTCGATGGTGCGCCTGACCAGCACATTGCGCCTGTCGGCCTCGTCGCGGTGGCGCTGCACCAGCCCCATTGCGCCCATCGTGTCGAGCGCGCGGGTGATCACAGGCTTGGTGACGTTGAGACGCGCGGCAAGTCCCCGCACCGTGTGCGGCGGCGGGTCGAGATAGATGGTCAGCAGGATCGCCGCCTGCCGGTGCGACAGGTCGGGCTGGCCGGCATTGGCCTCGGCCAGCGCGACGTTCTGCCAAAGGCGCAGCGCCTGGCTCGGCCTGAGATTGACCGACATTGCAAAGATCACCGGTGTTGTTACGGACCCGTTTCATTGAAGCGCAGGCGACGGGCGCGCGCAAGGGAAATCCTTGCGCACGGCCAGGGTCTGGGATGAAGACGCGCGCCGGCGCGGCCTGCGCCGGTTGCCGGCGGGCCGTGAAGAGGACGGGCGAGGCGGACAGTCAGGACGTGTCGGGGAAAGGCGCGCCGAGGCCGGGAAGTGCGCACGGGCGCACCGGCTTGAAGGCGCGGAAGAACGTGGCGATGCGGCGGGATATGGTTCTTTGGGCCTGCGCGCGCTCGGCCGGGGCGAGTTGGTCGATCAGACAGACCAGCGTCTGCAGCGTGCGCGCCAGTTCGGCGAGCGCCTCGGCAAGTTGCATCAGATCGTCGACGGAGTCGGCCGAGCCGGAAAATTCGAGATCGGACAGATCGGCGTGAAGGCCGAGGTCATAAGCGATGCCGGCGACGAGGTTTTTGGCGGGCGACAGAGCGAGCGCGAGGATCCAGCACACGGCCCGGCGAACGATGCGCGAGCGGTTGGTGGAGCGGCAGGCCAGTTGCGACAGTGAAAACAGCATGGCGACGATGCGCTGAAGCATCTGCATCCGCCGATCGTCGCCACCCTCCCTGTCCATGCGTGTCTCCGT